>CAZZKA010000257.1:0-1736 GCA_964654745.1 uncultured Bordetella sp.
TCGGCTTTCCGGCCCGCGCCCGACACGCCCGATTTGCAGTCAGCGATGATGCTCGACGGATCGATCAGCGCGTTACCGCGGGTGCTTGCGGGATCGAGCACCGGTAGCAGCCCAAGCTGCACCGATGTCGGATAGCAGCCTGGCATACCGACGATGCGTGCTCGACGGATCGCCTCACGATTGACCTCCGGCAAGCCGTAGACCGATTCGGCGAGCAGTTCGGGACAGCTATGCGGCATCTTGTACCAGCGCTCAAATTCCACCGTATCTTTCAACCGGAAATCGGCGGCCAGATCGATCACGCGTGCACCGGCCGCCAGAAGCTCGGCGGCCTGGGCCATCGCCACGCCGTGAGGCGTGGCGAAGAACACCACATCGCATCCGGCGAGCGGCGCCTTGGCAGGATCCGAAAACGCAAGCGCGACGCGCCCGCGCAGCGACGGAAAGAGGTCGGCAACCGGCATGCCGTCTTCTTTGCGCGACGTGATTGCGTGCAGCGATACCTGGGGGTGCTGCGCGAGGAGGCGCAACAGCTCGACGCCGGTGTAACCCGTTCCGCCAACGATGCCGACTTTGATCGTCATATGAACACCCGACCGGGCGAGTAAGTGTGGGGAGGTAAACCGATTATACGGAGCGTTTTCCGCAGACCTCGGGAACCGCCACACCAAAAAAAACGCTGCCCAGGGCAGCGTCCTTCGGTGGCCTGGCGAACTCCGCCTGCAGCCGCCAACCGGGGGCCGCCGTGACGGCACGCCCGGAATAGTGCGCGATCAGCGCTTGGAGAACTGCTTGCGACGGCGCGCCTTGTGCAGACCGACCTTCTTGCGCTCAACCTCGCGGGCATCGCGGGTGACCAGGCCCGCGGCAGACAAAGCCGGCTTGAGCGCCGCGTCGTAGTCGATCAGAGCACGCGTGATGCCATGGCGAACTGCGCCGGCCTGGCCAGTCTCGCCGCCGCCATGCACGTTGACCATCACGTCGAAGGCATCGAGGTTATTGGTGAGCTCAAGCGGCTGGCGCGCGACCATGCGACCGGTCTCTCGGGCAAAGTACTGGTCGAGCGGACGCCCGTTGACGACCACCTTGCCGTTGCCACGCTTGAGAAAGACGCGGGCGACTGAGGTCTTGCGACGGCCGGTGCCGTAGTAGTAACTGCCGATCATGGTCAGATCTCCAGAGCCTTGGGCTGCTGTGCGGTGTGGGGGTGCGTGCCCTCGGCATACACCTTCATTTTCTTGATCATTGCGTAGCCGAGCGGGCCTTTGGGCAGCATGCCCTTGACAGCCTTTTCCAGCGCGCGCCCGGGAAAACGGCTCTGCATCTTGGAGAACGACGTCTCGGAAATGCCGCCAGGGTAGCCGCTGTGCCGGAAATAACGCTTGCCCTCGCCCTTGTTGCCGGTGACCCGAATGCGTGCCGCGTTGACGACGACAATGAAGTCGCCGGTATCGACGTGCGGCGTGTACTCAGGCTTGTGCTTGCCGCGAAGACGAAGCGCAATTTGCGAAGCAAGCCGACCCAAGATCTTGTCGCTCGCATCGACCACAAACCAGTCGCGCTGTACTTCCTGCGGCTTGGCGGAAAAAGTTTTCATGTCATCGACTCTGGGAACGCCGAAGGGAGGGCGAATGCGTGCACCCCTTCCGCTTGACGGAAAGCCTTAGAGTATATCCGCGCCGAGCCAAAGCCGTCAAAGCGATGTGACTGACAGGACACGGCATGGCCGGTGGCGG
>CAZZKA010000257.1:1836-5111 GCA_964654745.1 uncultured Bordetella sp.
GAGCCAAAGCCGTCAAAGCGATGTGACTGACAGGACACGGCATGGCCGGTGGCGGTTGGGTGGAGCGGCGGCTGGGAGGAGCGGCGGCTGGGAGGAGCGACGGCTGGGAGGAGCGGCGGCAATATGGGCCGACAGGAAAGAGGTCCGACGGGAATGTGGAGCGGGAGCGACGTCGATGGAGGACAACGGCGGCGGGGGGGCAGAGCAGGTTAAAAAAAACCCGAGCCGGTGAGGGCTCGGGTTAATCCACCTTTTGGAGGAGGGTGGAGGAGACATCGAGAGAAAATGCCTGTTCCAGACATCTTCAACGCTTTGAATAATAGCGGTCCTCGTTGTGCAATGCAAGAGTCCGTTCGTCGGATGGGGCAATCGGCTCCAAACCAGCATTGCCCTGTGGCTTCCTCGCAACCCCACCGCCTAAGTAGTTGATAAATATAGACGGGCATTTGTTCCACCCGCCCCGTCACCGATGCGAAACCCTAGGGCTTACCCGAGGACTTATCCCGGAGACCCCGCCTAGGCCAAAAGCCATATGCTGCGCCGCACCATCGGTTTCGTTGTGGGCTCGCTGCCTGGCTGCGCCACACCGCGGGCGGCGGGCTCACGCGATAATCCGGTCTGGGGCAGCGCACCGCAGCATCGCTTGCCGTCTACCGACACGGCAACGCCCCGCGGTCGCGTGGCAGAGAGACGGCGCGGCGCCCGGGTACCGCCGCTACGCTTTGGCAATTTGTGGAGAAAACGTCTTGAAAGCAACCGTGAGTTGGACCGGCCCGGGGGGAATGGGCTTTGTCGCCGAGACCGGCAGCGGCCACGCTGTCATGATGGATGGCGCGGTCGAGGGCGGCGGGCGCAACCTTGCGCCGCGGCCGATGGAGATGGTGCTGCTCGGCACCGGGGGGTGTACCGCCTATGACGTCGTTGTAATCCTGACGAAGAGCGGGATCGATGTGCGCGGCTGCGAGGTCCGTCTCGAAGCCGAACGCGCAGAGACGGACCCCAAGGTCTTCACCCGCATCAACTTTCACTTTGTCGTTCGCGGCCGCGGCGTCAAACCCAATATCGTCGAGCGTGCCATCAAGCTCTCTCACGACAAGTATTGCTCGGCTTCGGCAATGCTCGCCCATACCGCCGCGATCAGCACCAGCTGGGAAGTGATCGAGGATTAAGGGCTCCACGCCGCACGGGTCCGGGGCGCTACGCCACCGTCGTCGTCATCGGTGACGCGAGCCGCATCGCTCTGCCCGCCTTAAATTCGGTGCGCCACCGTGGTCATGACCTGAGACGCAAGACGCATAGCTTTGCGAACGGGCGGGGGAAGCTCGGCGCCTCCGCGTTCGCGAGCCGAGCGCGCATGCGAGACCTCGTCGCGCTGCATGGCCTCGACGATCCGGCGCGACCGCGCGTCGGCCGAAGGCAGGCGGTCGAGATGGGAGCCGAGGTGGGCCTCGACCTGCCGCTCGGTCTCGGCCATGAAGCCCAGACTCCATCGATCGCCCGCGCGGCCGGCCAACCAACCCATTGCGAGCGAGCCCGCATACCAGAGCGGATTGAGCAACGAGGGCGCCGCGCCAAGCTCGCGCAGTCGCTCACGCGTCCAGGCGAGGTGATCAGCCTCCTCGCGGGCGGCCTGCATGAAATGTTCGCGAAGTGCCGGGTCGTCCGTGCTCGCCGCCTGCCCCTCGTAGAGTGCCTGGGCGCAGATCTCACCAACGTGGTTGACCCGCATCAGCGCCCCGGAAAGTTGCCGCTCGCCATCGTCGAGCGGCAGGTCGTCGACCACCGCCGCCGCAGGCGAGGGCCGGGCCGCGGGCGCGGCATCAGCGAGCGTGGCCATCCCCCGACACAGGCCCGAGAGCAGATGATCGAGCCCGGTCGGGCGGCGGAAGCTGTTGTTCATGGGGCTGCTGTTCAATAAAAGATCGAACATCCGGGGGGACGACGCTAAACGGCCAAGCGCAGGGCGCACAAGCTCATCCGGCGCCCTGCTCGACGACAAAGGAGACAACCGTTGCGCACGATCCGCCGATGTTGAGCGTTGCCGCGCGACGGGCATTATCGACCTGATAATCACCCGCCTGCCCGGAGACCTGGCGCGCGGCATCGAGCAGCATCCGCGCGCCGGTTGCGCCCACCGGATGTCCGCAGCCAATCAGCCCGCCCGACGGATTGACCGGTATCCGGCCGCCCATCTCAATATCGCCCGACTCGACGGCCTGCCAACTCTGCCCCGGCGCGGTGAGGCCGAAGTGATCGATCGCCATGTACTCGGTGGTGGTAAAGCAGTCGTGCGTTTCGATCAGATCGAGTGCCTCGGGGCCGGCAACGCCGGCGCGCCGCCATGCGTCGGTGATGGCCTCGCGCACATGCGGAAAGACATAGGGCTGGTCGCGGCTGCGCTCGAGTTTGTCGCGAGCCCGCAGGCCCACTGTGCGATGACCCCAGCCGCTGATGCGCGGCAACCGGCCCGCATCGAGCGCGTGGCGAGCGGCGTGCTCCGTCGCGAAGCGCCCTGAAGCGAGCACGAGCGCGCAGGCGCCGTCCGTGATCTGGCCGCAGTCCTGGCGCCGCGTGCCGGGCTCGATCATCGGATTGGCTTCATCGTCGTCGGTGAATTTTTTGGCCTCGAACGACCAGTTGCGGGTCTGAGCGAGCGGATTGCGCCGGGCATTGCCGTAGTTCAGTTCGGCGATACGGTTCAGAAAGCGTCGATCCAGCCCGTAGCGACGCTCATATTCAAAGCCCATCATGCCGAACGCCGCCGGCCAGAGAAATCGGCAATCGATGCCCTCACGCCCCTGCCAGCCCGCGGCGTTCTGGTTGGCCGAGGAAACATCCCCCGGGAGGTTCTTGAGCTCCTCGGCACCGATCACGAGCACGCAGTCGTAGCGGCTGGCTTCGATCTCGGCCATTGCGGCGAGCACCGCGAGCGAGGCTGAGGCGCAGGCGCCTTCGTGACGCATGGCGGGGATGCCCCAGAGCTCGGGCACGACCGAGGACACCATCGCGCCCAGGTGCGCCTGGCCACGCTGCAGCTCCCCAAAGGCATTGCCCACATGGATCGACTGAACCTGCGAAGGCTCCACGCCCGCTGCGGCGAGCGCGCCGGTTGCCGACTCGCGGATCATGTCCGAAAGGTCCTGGCCATGCCGGGACCAGACGCGGGCAAAGTCGGTCTGGTGACCGCCGAGAATAAAGGTGGGGGTTGGCATGGAGGAGGTCCTTCTCGCCAGTTAAGAGGTGCCCGAAGAATCTTCGCAGACGCATGATTTGTC
>CAZZKA010000258.1:0-5081 GCA_964654745.1 uncultured Bordetella sp.
AACCGCCGCCAAGGCGGCGGCGCAGTCGGTTAAGCGCCAGGCCAGCTCACCGCCCAGGGCCCAGTTGACGCATCTGCAGCATCGCGACCGATGGAACCGCTGAGCACGGGACCGTCTGACGTGCCATCCGCCAGGCCAGCTCACCGCCCGGGCCCTAAGCCACGCGCAATGCGAGCCAGCCCGAGCCCGTGCTCACTTGCAAGAATCTGCGGCGTGTGAATCGAGCAAGGTGCGCTTGCCGCCCTTGATCTGAATGATGTAGCCAGGCAGTTCGGAGTCACGGTCCTTATCGAAGCAGACGCTACCGGTGACACCCGCCAACTCGGTCGTGCGGAGCGCCTCTCGAATCGCTGCACGCTCATCCTTCAGCTTGGCAACATCACCGGAGACATTGGCGCGGCGCATCGCATCGGCAAACGCGTAAACGATGTCATATGCAGAGGCGTCGACGTGGTGCGCACCGGTCTTGTTAATCCCGCGCTTGGTGGCTTCGTCGAGAAATTTTTTCTCGAATGCCCGGGTCTTGTCATTGAGATCCCACCAGTACCACGAAACGAAGATCGCACCCTCACCATCGGCGCCGAGCACCTTTGCAATGTCCGGGTCAGCGAAGATCTGCGAACCGATCAGCGTGCTGTTGTGCCCCTGACGACGGACCTCCTTCATCACTTTGATCGCGCCCTCGGGAAGCCCCGCAAACGCTACCACCGCCGGAGTGTTGCCCTTGAGCTTGGTGATGTGGGGCGAAAGGTCCGTGGCATTGGTCGCGAACCCCTCAGCCGGGATCACCAGCTTCCAACCCGACTTTTCCATCAGGCTGGGCATCCAGCCTGCCAGCGCCTTGCCGACGAACTCATCACTCGGGTACATGACCGCCGCTGTGCGAGTCGTGAACCCGCCCTTGGTCTCCAAGGTCTTCAGCAGCCGGCCAAACTGTTTGCCTTCGTCTTCCGTGATCCGGAAGGCCCAGTTGCGATCCTTGGTGAGCCCCGGGGCTGAGGCTGCATTCGGGATCTGCACGATCTCCAGGCGCTCGCCAGCCGCGAATGCAACCTGCGCCTCCTGGCTGGAGAACGGTCCGATGATGCCCAGAGCGCGAAGGTCCTGGGCAAATTTTTGCGCAGCAATCTGGGCGTTCTTCGCCTCACTGCCCGTATCGAACTTTTCGACGCGCAATTTGCGTCCGTTGACACCACCAGCTGCATTGATCTCGGCAACCGCGATGTCGACCGCGACTTCGGTGCCGATACCGACCCCCGCGTAGCGGCCGGTCTTGGCATGGGTGAGCCCGAGTACCAAATCCTGGGCAGCAAGCGGGGCGGCAGCAAACACCGCCGCAGCGAGAACAAGAGCCTTGAGTTTCATGACGATCTCCTTTCTGAGGATCCAAGGTAAGCAGCAGCGATCCGGGGATCGCCGAGAATATCAGCGGCCTGACCGCTCATAACGAGTTGGCCCAGCTCCAGCACATAGGCCCTGTTTGCACACTGTAGCGCCATTTGGGTGTTCTGTTCGACCAGCAGGATCCCCAGACCACCGCGGTTGAGGTCACCGATCAGATCAAAGAGCGCCCGCACCAGGATGGGGCTGAGTCCGAGTGACGGCTCGTCGAGCATCATCAGTCGGGGCCGGGCGAGCATCGCGCGGCCAATTGCAAGCATCTGTTGCTCGCCCCCCGACAGTACCGAGGCAAACATGTCACGACGACGGGCGAGATTCGGAAAACGCCCATAGATCGCATCAATCTCACCGGAAACATCGTCGCGCCGGCTGTAGGCGCCCATGAGCAGGTTGTCGTGCACGGTGAGGCTGGTGAAAATCTGTCGTCCCTCGGGAACGAGCACCAGCCCCCGCGCAACCCTCCCCGCCGCCGACAGGCCCCCCAGAGTCTCTCCGGCGAACTCGATGCTGCCGGAGGCGGGCTTCACCAGGCCCTGTATCGCGCGAAGAAGCGAGCTTTTCCCGGCACCGTTCGCACCGAGCACCGTTACGATCTCGCCCTCGTCGACGCAAAGGTCCAGGCCCCGCACAGCCCGGGTCGGTCCGTACCTCACTTCGAGCGCCTTGACGGCCAGCAGCGGTTCGGTCACGCGCCTTGCTCCGCCGCAGGAGCACCCAGGTAAGCCTCGAGGACCGCGGGATCTCGGCGAACGCCCTCATTGTCGCCATCGTAGATTTTGCGACCGAAGTTGAGCACAACCACATGATCACAAAAGCTGTGCACGAACGGCATGTCGTGCTCAACCACCAGGATCGTGATGCCCCTGGCCGAAACGCCTTCAAGAAGCGTCCGCAGTTCGTCCGTTTCGGCTCCATTGAGCCCGGCAGCGGGCTCGTCAAGAAGTAGCAAAGAAGGCTCTGCCATCAGGGCCCTGACCACTTCGATACGCTTCTGAATCCCGTAGGGCAGTTCCGACACCACCATGCCGTCAAAGGGCGCCAAACCGGCCTGCGCCAAGGCCTCACGTGCCCGGCGCGTCGCACTGCGGCCCCAGGCGGGCGAGAGCGCCCGCCGACGATGGTGCTCGCCCAACATGACATTTTCGACCGCCGACAGGTGCGGCATCAGGCGGATGTTCTGAAATGACCGCGCAAGACCCAAATCGATGCGCTTACCCGCCGGGATATCCGCCAGATCGCTGCCGCCTAACTCGATGCGTCCGGAATCGGGCGTGTAGACGCCGCTGATGAGGTTGAATACAGTGGTCTTGCCGGCACCATTGGGCCCGATCAACGCAGTACGGCTGCCACGCGGCACGACAAACCCAACGTCATCGATCACCTTAAGACCGCCGAAGGATTTGCTTATCGATTCGAGTCGAAGCGCGTCAGCCACCCGTAGCTCCCTCAGGACGCACCGATCGCCGCCACAGCCTCTCGGTCATCGTTCTCGTAATGAGCCCTTGCGGACGCCACACCATCAGCATCACCACCGCCAGACCAAAAACGATGAATCGGCCGGCCTCAAGCGACTTGAGCGACGGATGCAGCGATCCGAGGTAACGGAGCAGCTCGGGGACCAACGTGAAAAAGAGCGCGCCCGAAACAGGTCCCCAGACCGTCTGGGTACCCCCCATCAATACGTAAAGCAGCACATAAATGCTGAACAGCACGCCGGTTCCCTGCACGTCGATGAAATTAAACTGATGCACGAGCAATGCACCGCCCACTCCACCCACCAGGCCGCCAAGCGTAAAAGCCGCGACCTGGGTGCGGCGCAGATCGATACCAAACAGGAGCGCCACATTTTCGTCGTCGTGGATCGCGCGCACCGAAAGACCGAATCGTGTCGACATCAGCCAGGCCGCAGTGGCGACCACGGAGACAGCGACCAGGACCACCGCCGCCAGCCCTGGCCAGGCAATGACCGAAAGCCCCGCCGCACCGCCCAGGCCTGGCCAGTTGAGCAGAACGCCGCCAACCACCTCGGCGAAAGCGAAGGTCGCCAGCACCATATAGACGCCGCGGGTGCGCAGAATCGGGAACGAGACCGCAAAAGCGATCAGCGCCGCTAGCGCCCCACCCGCAGGAACTGCTACCGAAAGCGGCAAATTGTGCAGCGATGTGAGAGCCCCGGCAGTGTACGCACCGACAAGCACAAACCCCGCCGAGCCGAGATTAAGCAGGCCTGCCGCAGCGGGCAGATAGACCGAGTACGCAATGATGACGTTGATGGCGAGGACCGCGATGAGACCTTCCAGATAGCCGCTCATCAAAATTTGCCCTTGCCAATTCTTGAGGCGCCGAACAGCCCAGACGGACGAAAAATAAGGATCAGCAACAACAGCCCCCAGACCGGTATTTTTTCGATTTCCGCTCCGAAGGCGCTGATGGCCAGCACCTTGACCAGTCCCACCAGCAGGCCGCCGGCAATCGCCCCCCAGACATTACCGAGTCCGCCCAACACCATACCGGCTATCGCGTCGGTAGCCACCGCGTCTCCCATGTAAGGCGTTACCGTCCCGTAACTCACGGCATAAAGCACACCCGAGAGCGCGGCCAGCACACCGGTAATGACAAACACGAGCGGAACAAGCCGCTGCACCTCGACGCCCATTAACGTTGCCGCGTCAGGATTTTCGGCGATCGCCCTCAGCGCGCGCCCCGCGCGGGTGCGCGACAGAAGCGTCTGTAGTCCAGCAACCAGTACGACCGCGAGCACGAGAGCCGTGAGCTGCGGCAGCCCGATCACGAAGCCCGCGATCTGGAGGTCGGAATGGCGAAACCCGAGATCGAACCGCTGCGGGTCGCCGCCCCAGAGCGCATGGGCGAGATGTTCGAACACGATCAGAAAACCGAGCGAGCTCACTAACGGAAGCGCGTGCTCGGTTGCATCACCATATCGGGTCTTCATGTAGCGGTAGGTAAAACGCTCGATCACGAGTGAGGCGATCACCGCGGCAAGCACACCGATCGCAATGGCGGGGATCCAATGCAACCCAAGGGCAAACGCATGGGATCCTGGGGAGACCAGCGCCCAAGCCGTCATCGCGGCCACCATGAAAAGCGCCGGGATGGTGAAATTCAGAAAGTTGAGCATGCCTATCGTGAGCGTGAAAGCCACGGCCACAAAGGCGAGGATGCCGCCGAGCATCAGTCCGTTGATGAGCTGCTGTATCAGCTGCATGCAACTACCCGCAACGATCCGAGCAAGACAACACCTCCGGCTGGCGCGTTCCGCTCTCTGAAGGCCCTGGATGGGCCTGCGGCGAAACTGCGAAAGGCTGAAAGGTAACGCAAGTCGGCCCCAGTTGCAGCAAGGCCCGACCCGACGCAGGGATGCCCGGAACCCGGGGTTTCCCTGAGGGGTCGCCGCAAAAACCCAAAATCGCCGATTGGTGCAGAATAAGAGCGGATGTTTAAGCGAGGAGACCCGGAATGAAAGCCTTTACGCGCCTGGCCATGGCGGCTGCGGCCGCCATCGCCACCACAGCCCTGCTCCACTGGTCGCCGCCGGCCCGGGCTCAATCGGCTCCCAAGGAGCTGAGCGTCATCGTGTTTCCGGGGGGCTTCAACTGGCCCATCTGGGTGGGACAGGAAAAAGGCTTCTTCGCGCGGCATGGCGTGCAGGTAAATACGGT
>CAZZKA010000259.1:0-5076 GCA_964654745.1 uncultured Bordetella sp.
GGGCGCTGCCGATCCGGTTATCGGTCCCTGACAGCAGGCGGGTCGCAACGGCCGGTGACACATAGCGGGCGAGAGTCTGCTGTGCGGTGCGACGACGCGCCCGCTCGTGCCTGCCGTCGAGGAAATCCATTGCCCAGATGGCGAGAAAGAGCGCCAGGGTCGGCGCGATTAAAGGCAGCATTGGCCATCCAAGGCGATAGCCGATGATGGCGCCCAGCCACATTGCAGCGACGATACCGATTACCGCACCGAGCCGGATGGAGAGGGGTCGGCGGGCCAGGGCGAGCAGGGCTCCCGCGAGCGCAGCGATCAGGCAAAGCCCGGTTGTCGGGGCGAGCGAAATCCGCGGGGGGGGCCGTGCCTCGAGCAACTGGGAGAGGGCGTGAGCCTGAATCACCACTCCGGGCATCATGACTTCGTCGCGCGAATCGAGCATAGAAAACGGGGTGCGATGTCGGTCAGTCAGTGAGACATTCAGTCCAACGAGGACGATACGACCGCGAAGCGCGTTTTGATCGAGGCTTTCTACCGCGTGTGCAGGAACGACTTGGAACGGAGTTCCCTCTGCGTCAGGGCGACCCCGCCAGGCTATCTCATACTCGCGTGGGCTTGCGATGACGCCGCTCGATGCCGCGAGGCGGCGCACGAGATGCTCGGGCAGCTCTACCGATTCCGCGGGCATGCTCCGTACCGTGCCGTCGACCGGATCGTTCCGAAGCGTGGCGGTTGCCCGCAGCGCGCTGGGTACGAATTCGTCGAGATAGGTGCGCTGGCGTGCATTGACCACCTCGGGGCTCGTCGCATAGGCGATGGCGACCGGTATAGCCAACTGCCGCAGCGTGGAAAAAAGCCGGGCATCTTTTTCAGGCTCGGTGGGTTGATCGAGGAGCAGATTGAGGCCGATCGCCCTGACGCCGCGCGCCTGCAGATCGCCCAGAAGCTGCGCGAGAAAACCACGGTCGACCGGCGAACGGTACTTAAAGCCCGACAGCGTGTCTTCGTCTATCGCGATGATAGAGATCGCCTGCGATTGGGGCTCGGGCGGCTGGAACAGAGCGATTCTGAGATCCGCTGCACGGTCTTCGAGGTTGTCCAACCAGCTGAGCTTATTTACGGCCAAGGCCGAAAGGACCGCGCCGGCGAAAGCTGCGCCGATAGCCATAAGCAGCCGGTGGCGCGCGGCAGACACTTGCGGGCTGAGCTTATCCGCAGTCTTGAACATCAGGCCGGGTCGCGTACGCAGCGAAACCCGATGTAGACGACGGCGGTGTTGCCGGGCTTGCTCTGCAGATGCGCTTCGCGCATCGGGCCGCTGCCGTACCACCAGGACCCGCCGCGAGTCAGTCGCTCGGCATTACCTGACAAGCCAGCGGGCTCGTCGACCCACTCCCAGAGATTGGCACCCATATCGTGGAGGCCGTTTACGCCAGGCGGCGTTTGGCTGGTCCGCGCATGACCCAGTCCGCGGGAAAGCGCCGCGCCGTGCTTGACCGAGCGCAATGCCGATGACGACCCGCACTCGTCCAGGCACTGCGCGCCCGCGGCTGAGCTACCCGATGGGAAGGGATAGCGTTCGCCGCGCACGAAAGGGGCAGGCGGCGCAACGCGTTGCTCGCGGTAGGCGGCGTCACGCCACTGCGCATCGGTGGGCAGACGAGCGCCAGCCCATCGGCAGAACGACTGCGCCTCATCGTAGGTCACATGAGCGACCGGTTCATCGCCCGCCGCCAGGTGCTGAGGGCCATAAGGGTGCGACCAGATCCAACCCTTCTTCTGCGTCCATCCCGCTTCGAACACGGATCCACCTCCCTCGCGCTCGGCGAGGGTGCGCGTGCCGGTTGCCTGGACAAAGCGGCGGAACTGCTCGATCGTCGTCTCGGTTCTGGCGATCGAAAAGTGCTCCAGCCTTATCCAGTCAATGCCCGTGCGCGGATCAGTGACTCCGCCGGCAGACCCGGCCTGCGCAGCGATAGCCGCCGGAAGAACGGTCAGCGCGGAAGCGATCAGCAGGCCCACCGTCGCTCTGCCTCGTCGCCCCGTATGAGCGAAGCGTCGCAATCGCGTCGTTGGCGAATTCATGATGCGGGCGCTGCAAAGGTCACGATGTGATCGGCATCGAAACGAATGCCGATGGTTTCGCCCACCGGATGGTCATGGTGGCTGGGCACTAGAGCGAGAAGGGTGGTGCCGCTAGGGAGCTTGAGCGTATACAGAAACTGTGCGCCACGGAACGCTTTGTTGACCACCTGAGCCTGTACCGGGCTCGAGTCATCGTGCACGACGTCATCAGGCCGCAGCAGCACGGTGACTTCGCCTCCCGGGGCTGCCAGGGACGAGGCAACTGCCTGATCGCTCTGTGCGAGGATCGGCAGCGTGCCGAGTTCGATGCGGATCGTGGCCCCGCCGTCCTGCTGCTCGACAATACCCGGGAGGAAGGCTCCCATGCCGACGAAGTCCGCGACCTCACGGGTCGCCGGGCGGTGATACAAGTGGTAGGGCGTATCCCACTGGGCGATCCGGCCATCGCTCATCACCCCGACCGCATCAGCCAGCGCGAAGGCCTCGTACTGGTCATGCGTGACGAGCAGCGTAGTGATGCCGGTTGACTTGAGAATGTTGCGCAACTCCAGGGCGAGCCGCTCGCGCAGTTCGGGGTCCAGACTCGAAAACGGTTCGTCGAGCAAAAGGAGCGACGGCTCTGGCGCGAGCGCCCGCGCGAGTGCGACGCGCTGCTGCTGGCCTCCTGATAGCTCATGCGGGAAACGGCGCTCGAAGCCTTTCAGCCCGACCAGATCGAGCATGGTCGCGATACGTTCGGAGCGTTCGTTGGGCGAACGGCCCTGAAGTCCAAAAGCGACGTTGCCGAATACATCGAGATGGGGAAAAAGTGCGTAGTCCTGGAACACCACGCCCGTTCCCCGGCGCTCCGGTGCGACCCACGACCCAGGGCCGCATACCGTCGAACCGGAGATCAGCACCCGCCCACGATCGGGGCGAATGAATCCTGCAATGGTGCGAAGCGCAGTCGATTTGCCGCAACCCGATGCGCCGAGCAGACAGCCGATTTCCCCATGGCCGAGTCGGAACTGCAGGCCATCGAGAACCCGCTGGCGGCGACCGTTGCGGTCGAACGCTACCGTCAGGTCGTGAACCTCAAGCGCGTGAGCGGACTGTTGGTGTTGCGAATGCATATAATTCTCGTTTGATTAGTGTACGGGAAAGCGCGCGGTGACTGCACGGGCTGTTGCTCCCCGATCGGGGAGATGTCATCGATGAGTCGCGCAACGACTGCGCTGACCGTGCTCGCGCTGGTTCTGGCCGCCCCGGTGATCGCGCTGGTGGGGATGGCGCTGTCCGGTCTGGGCGAGGGGGCTCAGGCGGTGTCGCATCTGGCCGTGAGCGTGCTCCCGCGCTATGTCCTGACCACTTTGCTGCTCACGCTCGCCGTGCTTGCGGTGGTGCTGAGTGTCGGTATCGGCGCGGCCTGGCTGATCGCAGCCTACGAATTCCCGGGTCGCCGGTGGCTCGCGTGGCTGATGGTGCTCCCCATGGCCATGCCGGCCTTCGTGATGGCCTATGCGTACACCGACTTCCTGTCGCCCAGCGGTGCCTTGCAGTCCCTATTGCGCTCGATGACCGGGTGGGAGGTCGGTGACTACTGGTTCCCCGACGTGCACGCCTGGCCGTCCGCTGCAGTCTGTCTGGGCCTGGCGCTTTACCCCTACGTTTATCTGCTCGCGCGTACCGCGTTCAGCGAGCGTAGCGAATCCCTTGCCGAAGCGGCCCGCTCACTTGGATTGTCGCCGCTCCAGGTATGGTGGCGGGTGACCTGGCCGGTGGCGCGACCGGCGGTCGCCGCCGGAGTCGCGCTCGCGGCGATGGAGACGCTGGCCGACTTTGGAACCGTCAGCTACTTCGCCGTCGACACCTTCACAGCCGGTATTTACCGGGCATGGCAGTCGCTCGGTGACCGCGCTGGGGCGGCGCAACTGGCTCTCGTTTTGCTGATTGCCGTCATGCTGTTGGTCTCGCTCGAGCGAAAACAGCGGGGTCGGATGCAGTTCCATGCGCGTGCAAATCGTCCGGCGCCGCGGGCGCTCCTGACCGGCTGGCGCGGGTACGCAGCCGCTCTGGCGTGCGCGGCGCCCAGCGTCCTCGGTTTCGTCATCCCAGCGATGATTTTGTTTGTGAGTGCAATCGGATCAGATTCGCTTGCGGACCCGCGGCTTGCGCGCTGGATGATCAACACCGCGCTGCTTGGCGGCGCGGGCGTGGTGCTGGTGGTACCCCTGGCGTTGCTTGCGGCGTATGCGGCGCGGGTCTCGGGATCTCCTCTGAGCCGCGCGATGGTGGCGATTGCAAACACCGGGTATGCGATTCCGGGGCTGGTACTCGGCGTTGCGATGTTAGCGCTAGTGGGTCTTTCGACCCGGGTCTCGGCAGCTATCGCCAGCGCTGCAGGTTGGTCGCCGCACGCGCTCTTCACGCTGGCGGTGAGCGGGGTAATTGCGGTGCTCTATGCGTACACGGTGAGATTTTTCCCGGTGGCTTTTCAGGGCCTGGATGCAGGTCTGCGCCGGATCAGCCCGTCGATGGACCAGAGCGCGCGAAGCCTCGGGCGCAACGGGTTACGCGTATTGCTCGACGTGCATTGGCCACTGATGCGGCGCTCCGTCGCGGTCGGGGCCTTGCTGGTATTCGTGGACTGCGTCAAAGAACTACCAGCGACGCTGGTGCTTCGGCCTTTTGATTTCGACACGCTGGCGGTCGTTGCCTTTCACTTTGCTGCCGATGAGAGGCTTGCCGAAGCCGCTTTACCGTCGCTGCTGATCGTTTTGGTCGGCCTCGTGCCGGTGGTCTGGCTGTCGCGAATCACGCTAACCGAACGCCCCGGGACGCAGGGTCCGGGCTGAGAGCTCCGTGGGGTGCGCGCCGGAGCGGGTCTAAGCCAGCGGCATGATCAGGCGGGGGGCGATGGCGGGCGCCGTAGAGGGGTGATGCGAGTCCGGCGGGGTGAAGCGCCGTGCGACTGGACGCTCTGATACAATTTCAGCCTGCAGGCGCGTAGCTCAGCTG
>CAZZKA010000260.1:0-5074 GCA_964654745.1 uncultured Bordetella sp.
ACCATATCCGGACTGCTTCCGCCCGATGTGGCTGACGGCAGCCCGAGCATCGCGGCTGACAGACCTACGCCAATCGATTCGATCATCAGACATCTCCCGCCCGGCAGGGCAATGCGCGCGTTTCAGGCGACAGTTACGAGGCCTTGCCACCTTCCAGCGGCAACCCGAGCAAGCCTCTCGCAATGCGAAGCGCCTGGGGATGATCGCAGGAATCGATCAGACTTCCAAGCGTTTGCTCACCCTCGGCTGTCCTTCTGGCGGCCAGAAGGCACAGACCGTGGAAAACCTGCATCATCGGAAGATCCTCGCGGGGGTCAAAGGTCGCCGCATCGGGCGCATCGGGCCCCCATTCTGCAGCCTGTCTCGAGCGCCCTAGTGCCATCACCTGTGCCGCCTCTTCGGCCTGGCCCCGGTTAAGAAAGGCCGAGGCGAGCCCGATGTAGGGAAACGCCCGCCTGGGGCGCAGCTGCATCAGATATCCGAACAGCCGCTCGGTGTCCTCAAAGAGACGAGGCGAGGACGCTCCGAGGTAGGCGACCTCAGTAAGCAGCCGCACATCCTCGGCGGCAAGAATACCCGCCGAGGGGTGGCTGGACGAGGACGAATCAGCGAGAGCGATGGTGTTGCCCGGCCTGGTCTCCAGCCATGGCGGCGCGGCGCCATGGCGTGCCAGAGGTCAGTGGATGACGACGTCGACCAGACCCTTGGCGCGGCCAGCGACCGCGGGGTTCGACTTCTCAGCGAGGACCGCCGCGATCATGCCCGCCTGACCCGCGTGCCCCCTGAGTCCGAGGGCGGCAAAACACTCGGCCATCGACAACAGGACGACGGGGTCGGAAGGCTGCAGTGCGAGCGCCATCAGATAGGAGCGCAGGGCTGCCTCGTGCCGATCCAACTTCTGGAGGGATTTGCCCAGACAAAACCACACCTTGCCGTCCGCCGCGCTGTAGTCCGAGATAAATTCAAAGCAGAGGGCGGCCTCCTCAAACTTTGACACGTCCATCATCTGGCAGCCCAGAGCGAAAATGGCCTCGGTCTGGTCCAGGGGCATGGGATTATCAGGCTTGGCGCCGCGCAATGCTGCGGCAATCGCCTCGAGGTTGGGATCCGGCGCTATCGCTTGCGAGGAATTGCTCATACGAGGTAATCCTGAGTTATCCGAAGATTCGTTTGTAACTATCGGCTGTCAACTGCGCCTTTTGGCGTTCGACGTCGATGATGGCGTTCAGCGCGTCCCGCTGAGCATTGGCCCGGTCGTTGGCCTGCTGCAGGCGGGTCGACTCGGCCTCTGCCTGAATGTTGAGCTTTTGCTGCTCGGCGGTGAGTTGTTTTCCCTCGAAGGTTAAAGCCGAGCCAGCGATGGTTCCCGACCCGGTGATCATCGACGAGAACCCGGTTCCGAAACTGCTCGCACTCATCCCGTCCATGTTCCTGAACCAGCCGCCTTTCGGCGCCGCGGTAGCGCCCGCCTCGAGCGCAGGCGCTCCGCTTTTCCCGGCGGCTTTGAATGAATTCCACGCGCCTAAGCCAGCAAAGCCCATCTGGACGACACCCCCCGCTATTGAGGCAATGCCCTGCGCCAATCCCGCCTGAAAATCTTTCTCGGCAGCATCCAGACCCTTTTGGACAGCAGCCATTTTCTGTTTGACTGAGGACTCCAGCTCGGCATCTCGGGTCTTGAGTTCGCTCGACCGTAGTTTGAGCGACATCAGCATGATCGCATCCTGCAATTGGGCGATCGAGGGGTTGTCCGGCAGAAACGCTAGCGGCGAATCCTTCACGAGCGCACCTTTCTGCGCCCCTCCCAAGCCCTCGTCCATCGACTTGGCATCGCGGACCTTGTAACCCTGAAAAAGAGGGGGCTGCTTCTCTTGAGGGGGGGGAGGCTGACCCGTCGTGGGAGCGGAGTCTTGGCCTTTGGCGGGCGGGGTGGGGAGCTGCTCTCCCGCGTTGTAAAACGGAACAAGTGGGGATGTTCCGACCGAAATTACCATGATCGACTCTCCTGAAAGTCAGCCAACCGTGGGATTGGCTTTGAATATTGCCTTGTTGGCCTGATTTGAGCGGTTGAGGCTGTCCGCCGCAGAGCTAAAGATGTCGGTCTTGGACTTCTGAAGATTTTTCATCAACTCTGTCAACTGATCGATCAGGGTCATGAGCTTGTCATACATCGCTTTAAGCGCATCAAGCTCGGCCTGGCTCTTCGCGACGTCAAGCTGCACCTTTGAAATCTCAATAGTGGTCACCCCTTCGCCCACCGCCGCGCCGCCAGAGACTACTCCCCCTACTCCGGACGTCCACTTGCCCAAGTTTTCCACTTTCTTGGCTTTTTCGGCCAGCCCTGAAGCCTTCTGCAGTTTCTCCATCCCTTGCTCGAGTTTTTGGCCGACGTTTCTCATGAAACGCGCGAACTTGCCTAACGACTCAACTGCTCTAGCCTGACCACCGGGGACCAACAACGTCGCAGCGATGATCACGATGTTGGCCGCAAGCGTTACGCCAAGCTGGATCCATGCCTTGGTCTCATCGCTTGCGCCCAGGGCCCCCGCTATCGCCGCAACACCTTGCCCTATCCAGGCCGCCGGGTCGAGCCTGAACGTGAAGCCCTCTTTACCGGCCGCCTTCAGACCCTTGTCGACGAGGTCGAGCACCGAATTCACGAGCATCATCGCTCCCATCGCCATCAGAATCGGATTGGCGGTCGCGACCGCGGCAACGGTCACGACCGCAGCGACGATCACATTGACCACCGCCTTGACCCAGCCCCAGAGTTTTTGCCACCAGCTCATGTTTTGAGCTTCTTTGGCCTTTTCTGCCGCGTCCTGAATGTTCTTTAATTGTTTTTCGGTGTTTTCCTTGGATTCTTTTTGCTTGGTCGCGGTATCTGTCGCTGAGATGGCTTCGCTCAGGTCTGAAAGCTTGGCGCTGACGACTGCGAGGAGCGCCACCGCCTGAGCGGGCGTATTGATCCCCCGTGCAATCAGGTCTCTGATTTCCTGGATGGCCGCATCGCCCTCCGACGAAGGCAGAGATTTGATGTCATAACTTTCCATCAACGGCTTGACCGGTACCCCGGGCGAGGCACCCGTGCCCCGACCTTGGAGAATGTCTTTGACGCCCGGATCCAGATTGCCTCCTGGAGTCGCGCCCTTGGTTTTCGCGGGCGCGCTACCGTCCGTCGTTGGCGTGGAGGGAGGCGTCGTGCCGCCCGGCTGTGCAGGAGCAATACCCGTCATGATTTACCTCGCACCCGGGGCTTGCCCGGGAGCCTTGTTGTGGGTGGTCAACAGCCCGAGAAGCGCCTTGGCGCTTTTGCGGATTTCAGCGTGCTCGGGCGCGCCTGAAAACTGGATACACATCTCCAGGAGGCCCTGGGCATCGTCTCGCTGCCCGAGATTCAGAAGACAATCGGCGGTGTAGTAACTGGCAACCGGGTCCTGGATATCAAGGGCGACCGCGACCCCGAGGGCAGCAGCAGCGTCCTTGTACCGGCCCTGCATCTTGCGGGTCGCACCCAGCCCGAAAAAGTGCTTGCGCTCGCTGCTGTCGAGGAAACACAGACTCGCATAAAGGGTGGCCGCCTGATCGTAGTCCTCGTGATCGTAAAAATATTTGGCGAGCACAGACATCCCCGCCAGCGTCACCTCATCGACGCCCTTCCATCCGGCGAACGAGCCGCCGGCGAGAAGGTGATCCCTGAGCTTGGAGACCTCGCTGTCCGGGTCGTTGAAATCCGGATCGAGGTCGGCGGGGCGAATAAAATCGGTCATCGGAAGATCCTTCCCATCATCTCCTTGATGGTATCGATTCCACCCATGAACATCGAAGTGAACTGCGACTGTCGCTGGTTGGAACTCTGAAGGTACATGTTGTTCATCTGGTTCTGGTTGGTCGCGTCGTCCTGCGCCTGCTTGACCGTCGCTGAAATCGAATCAAGCTGCGCTCCCGAGATCTTGTTATTGTTCAGCGCTTGTTGAATTTCGGGGGTTACTTTCATACCTGAATCGGCGATGGCGTTTTTCAGCGCAGTGATATCCGTTGCGCTGTTGAAGTTGTCGCCGTCTTTAGAGCCCGATTTGACATTGGCGACAGCTGTGGCGATCGCATTGGCGGCAGTCAGCTTGGCGAGGTTGTCGGCTGCCGTCTGCATCAGTTGCTTGGAGCGTTTCTGTTCCTCGTCCAGCTGCCCGCCTGCGATCAACATCATGACGAGTTGTGGGTTGAACGGGCCGTCCGAATTCATCATCGCCTGAATCTGTTGGAGGATGGGACTGCTGATGGAGGATGGGGACACTGCCATGGGGGTCTCCTGAATGGATGCTTTGGGTTAAGTGCGCGCTGAGGGTCGAGGCGCGAGCCTCAGACCATGCGCCGTCCAGGACGCGAGCCACCCGCAGCCTGCGATACCGGAGGAGCCACGGGCGGGGCTTCGGCCTCCACCTTGGCGCGGGCTTCGGCGAGCAGCTTGTCCAGTTTGGCGGCCGGAATGGATTTCCGCACGTATGCCTCGAGATCAAAAGTCGCCGGATCCTGCCCGAGACTCTTGGCGAGCTCGATCTTCGCCGAGGCGACGACCTGTTCGCTTTGGCGGTTCAGGCGTTCGGTTTCCTCAATAAGGGCGCGGGTCTCTGCTGCGACGGCTTCCGGGGTTTTTGCGGACATTGGTAGGGTCTCCTGTGACGTCTTCGAGGATAACGGTTGTATTGATGGGACGGAAGGGGAAGCACGAAGCGATCGACAACAAAGTCACAGCCAGGTACCCGCTCTATGGCCCGATCCCCATTTTCATGCTATTTAGAACACTCTCAAAACGCAAGCCACTTAAGCCGCATCCGAAACCAGCATGCTTCCTATCCAGACAGGAAAACCCAGGGTTGGCCCGCAGGCGGCAGCCCACAGCCCGAGCGCGGCCGCGTCCAGTAACGACGAACAGGCCCTGTCGGTCTTCAAGCTCATGTCGGACTCTGCCGAGGAGTTGACACAGGCCTTGTCGGGGCGAGCCCAGGAGAAAAAACTCAGGGAGCGACGGCGGGCCGAGACGAGGCCGGACGGTCTTAACAGCGAAGAGTCCGAG
>CAZZKA010000261.1:0-5032 GCA_964654745.1 uncultured Bordetella sp.
GCAGCTGGCAGGCATCGACGATTTCGCCGAGATTGTGCGGCGGAATATTGGTCGCCATGCCGACCGCGATGCCGGCCGACCCGTTGATCAGCAGATTGGGAATGCGCGCCGGAAGCACCGTCGGTTCGAATTCCTTGCCGTCGTAATTGGGCTGAAAGTCAACCGTCTCGCGATCAATGTCCGCGAGCATCTCGCCGGCGAGTTTCTCCAGACGGCACTCCGTGTAGCGCATCGCCGCAGCATTGTCGCCGTCGACCGAGCCAAAATTGCCCTGCCCGTCGACCAGCGGGTAGCGCAAAGAGAACTCCTGCGCCATCCTCACCAGCGTGTCATAGATCGCGCTGTCGCCATGCGGGTGGTACTTACCCATCACATCGCCGACGACCCGCGCGCACTTGACGTACGAGCGATTCCAGACGTTGTTTGCCTCATGCATCGCAAACAGCACACGGCGATGAACGGGCTTGAGCCCATCGCGCACATCGGGAAGAGCCCTGCCGACGATGACGCTCATCGCGTAATCGAGGTATGAGCGCCGCATCTCCTCTTCGAGACTGACGGGCAGGGTTTCCTTGGCAAACTGATCCATACGGCATTAATCCCGGGCGGACCTGAGGCAGATCCGTTTCGACCTCCACCTCGCGAGGCCTTTGCAAAAAGTCCGGCGCGCTAAAGCCTCCGGCGATCTCGCTAGGAGCCGCGAAGCAGGGTCTTGTGACGGTCTCTCATCGGAAAGACCAAAGCTTTAAATTTTACCATCCGCGTGCTTTAATTTTCGGTTGTGACCCAAGCTCAGTCGTTCCTCCTTGCGCCGTCCTGGATCGCCCCGGTGGATCCCGGCCCCGAGCTGCTCAGTGACCACGCCGTGGTGATCGAGGGCGATCGCATCTTCTCGCTTCTGCCGATCAGGGAAGCGTTGGCTCGCCACCCCGAGGCGCATCGGGTAGACATGCCCGGAAGACTGCTCACGCCGGGACTCATCAACCTGCATACCCACGCAGCGATGTCGCTGCTGCGCGGACTCGGTGACGATCTGCCGCTTTCGCGCTGGCTCGAAGAATGCATCTGGCCGGCCGAGTCGCGCGTTGCCGGCCCTCAGTTCGTCGCTGACGGGACGATGCTCGCCGCCTACGAGATGCTGATCGGCGGGGTGACGACGTTCAACGACATGTACTTTTTCCCAGAGGCGGCGGCAGCATCGGCGCGAGCCCTGGGCATGCGTATGGCGGCTGGTCTGATTGTCATCGGCTTTCCTACGGCTTACGCGAGCACACCCGCGGAATACCTTCGCAAGGGACTGGAGTGGCGCGACTCCCAGGCGGGTGAACCGCTGCTCCACTTTTGCCTCGCCCCGCATGCACCCTATACGGTCGACGACGAAACGCTGCGCCGCGTCGCGGTTCTCGCCGACGAACTTGACCTGCCCGTCCACATTCACATCCACGAAACCGCAGGAGAAGTTGATCGGAGCCTCGCCCAGCACGGCGTGCGCCCGCTGTCGCGACTGGATAGACTCGGTCTGGTCACCCCGAGGTTGATCGGGGTACACGCCGTTCACCTGGACGCTGGCGAAATCGATCTCCTCGCCGCACGCGGCGCAAGCATCGCCCACTGTCCGCATTCCAACCTGAAACTAGCAAGCGGCATCGCACCGGTCAGCGCGCTCCTTGCCGCCGGGATTAAAGTCGGTCTGGGTACCGACGGTTCGGCGAGCAACAACCGTCTGGACCTTCTCGGAGAGGCTCGAACGGCAGCGCTCCTCGCCAAAGGCTCAAGCGGGATCGCAGAGGCCTGGCCGGCGCCCGCAGTGCTGCGTTCGCTCACCCTGGACGCGGCGCGAGCGCTGGGTCTGGACCGCGACATAGGGTCGATCAAAGCCGGTAAACAGGCTGACCTGGTCGCCTTCGACCTCTCCGCGCCCGAGCTTCAGCCGGTTTTCGATCCCCTGTCGCAACTGATTTACGCCGCCGGCCGGGAGCACGTCGACTCGGTATGGATAGCTGGTCGGAATGTTGTCAGAAAGCGACAACTCGTCTCGGACGACTCCCGGCGGGCGGTAGCCGAAGTAGTGGGCCGGACCCCCATGTGGCAAAATCTCGCTAAGAGCGCTTGACGACGGTCATGCGGCTGTTCGTTTTTCGGGCTTAGCATCCGGTTCGGATGCTCCGAAATTCTGACCGGCTCCGATGGTCGTCGAGTCGTCTAATGAGTTTTGCCGTTGCGCATTTACCGAGAGGAGTAACATGAACAAACAGGTCAAACTGGCCTTGGCTGCCGCAGCAGCGATGCTGGCCATGTCGACGGCGTCGTACGCCCAAAAGGCCGACCCGTCCAAGGGCAGCGGCTACGTCGTCGGCGCCGAATCCAACGTCGTCAAGAATTCCACCGGCCTGTGCTGGCGCACCGGTTACTTCACGCCCGCCATGGCGATAGCCGGCTGTGACGACGACCTGCTGCCCAAGCCCGCGCCCGCTCCGGCGCCGCGCGTAGCCCCGCCCCCGCCCCCGCCGCCGCCGGCACCTACGCCCCCGGCGCCGCCCGCGGCTCCGACCAGCGAAAAGGTGACGTTTGCGGCCGAGGCCTTGTTTGATTTCGACAAGTCCGTCGTCAAGCCTGAGGGTCGTGCACGACTGGATGACCTGGTTGGCAAGATCAAGGACATCACGCTCGAGGTCGTCATCGCCGTCGGCCACACCGACGCCATTGGTACCGACGCCTACAACCAGCGTCTGTCAGTGCGTCGTGCCGAAGCCGTGAAGGCCTACCTGGTGAGCAAAGGCATCCCGGCCAACCGCATCTACACCGAAGGCAAGGGTAAGAAGCAGCCGGTGGCAGACAATCGCACCGCTGCGGGCCGCGCGAAAAACCGCCGGGTTGAAGTCGAGGTGGTTGGGACTCGTCCGCGCCGTTGATAGGAAACGGGCGGCCGGATACCCGGCAGCCCCCAGCTTCAGACCCCGTCCCTGTGACGGGGTTTTTATTTGTCCCTCTGCCGCAGGTCGTCTCACCGTGAGCCTCACCGATTCCCCGGTCTCCGGCAACGCCGATCCGGCCGAGCTTGCCAAGTTCCAGGCACTCGCCTCGCGCTGGTGGGACCCCAACTCCGAGTTCAGGCCGCTGCACGAGATCAACCCTCTGCGGCTCGAGTGGATCGACTCGCTTTGCGGGCTGAGCGGCAAGCGCGTGGTCGATGTGGGCTGCGGCGGCGGAATTCTCGCCGAGGCCATGGCGGCGAGAGCCGGCGAGGTGCTGGGCATCGACCTCGCCAAGCGATCGCTTGCAGTAGCCGAACTGCATGCACTGGAGAGCGGCGCCAAGGTTCGCTATGAAACGGTTGCCGCTGAAGACCTCGCACAGCGCGAACCGTCTGGATTTGATGTCGTGACCTGTATGGAGATGCTGGAGCACGTACCCGATCCCGCGTCGACCATCCGCGCCTGCGCGGCCCTGGTCAAACCTGGCGGATGGGTGTTCTTCTCGACAATCAACCGTAACCCGAAGTCTTTCCTTTTTGCGATTGTGGGCGCGGAATACATCCTCCGATTGCTGCCCAGAGGTACCCACGATTACGCCAAGCTCATCAAGCCATCCGAGATGACGGCCGCCGCGAGGGCGAGCGGTTTGCAGCCCCGCAGCCTGACAGGCCTGGTCTACAACCCGTTCACGCGCCGCTACAGGCTGGAGGGCTCAGACCTGTCGGTCAACTACCTCGCCGCTTTTCAGCGCTCGGACCGATAGAACAAGGCGCGCCATGCCCCCCCACGCAGTTTTTTTCGATCTGGATGGGACGCTGGCCGATACTGCCGACGATCTGGCAGCCCCGATCCATGCGATGCTCGCCGAACGCGGACTCGCGGCGGTAGATAACGCCGCGCTGCGCCCTCTTGCTTCGATGGGAGCCCGCGGTCTGATCGGACGCGGTTTCGGGCTTCGCCCGGGAGACGACGGTTACGAGGCCCTGCGACTCGAATTCATGGAACGTTACGAGGCGGGCATGCTTGAAAGGACGCGGCTTTTCGAGGGCATGCATGAGGTCCTCGGCGCCCTCGACGCGGCAGGGATTCGATGGGGGGTGATCAGCAACAAGACAGAGCGCCTGGTCCGGCCGATCATCGCCGGGCTGGGACTCGCCGAGCGCTCAGTCTGCGCGATCGGCGGCGACACCACGGCGTATGCCAAGCCGCATCCCGCCCCGCTCCTGCACGGAGCCGAAATTGCCGGTGTCGAAGCGGTCCATTGCTTCTACATCGGCGACGATTTACGCGACATCGAGGCCGGCCGTGCGGCTGGCATGCGCACGGTCGCTGCCGCCTACGGCTACTGCGGTCACGACAGCCCGCCTTCGGCATGGGGCGCCGATCACCTGATCGAGCATCCCCGCGAACTGATTACGCTGCTGCTCGAACGCTGAGCAAACCGGCCGGTGCGCATCGCACCCGCTGCCGTCGGCGCGAGTGAAATCCCGGTGCCGGTTTCAGGGCCGCACGCCCGGCCCCTCGTGCAACATGCCCGCTGCGCGAAATTGCAAAAACAGTTCCAACTCAATCATTCCGGGGCTCATAGGCGGAAGTAATTCTGCCCTGACTCCGGCAAGACATCCCCGCAGACGCCTGGCTAGCGAGCCCGGTGCCTGCCACTGCAGTCGATAGGTCGGATAAGCAGTCGGGTGGCCCTCGGGAATGGGACTGCCGCCGAGCCGTCCGCCGGCGTGTTGGTCGTGACACTGCGCGCAGGATAGCGATAGCTGGCCAAGCCGTTGCGCGAACAGACTGGCGCCGCGCTCGAGCGACGGCTTCAGGCGGGGGTCATCAGGGCTTGCGAGCGCCACACCACGCGACTGCAGGGCGATCGCCGCTTCGATCGCAAGCATGGCGTCGTCCTCGGAACCGAGAGCGGGTTGGCTCTGATGGCGTTCGCGGCAGAGATTGATACGACGCTGCAGGTTGACCGGAGCGCCGAGCTGCTGGTCCCAGGCCGGGTAGCGGGCCGCCACGCCCCGCATCGACGACTCGAGTGCGCCGTGGCACGCCGC
>CAZZKA010000262.1:0-5013 GCA_964654745.1 uncultured Bordetella sp.
ATTCGCTCCTTGGTGGCAAAGGCGTCGGCGACCTGCGAGGCCATCAGTGCGAGGCGCGCCGGATTGATGTCGCCGAACGATTCAGCGCGAGCGTCGGCCGTGGCAATCGCGGTATCAATTGCAAGTCGCAGACGACGCTTTTCGAGCGCCTCGTCGATGATCGCATCACGCTGTTTCACAAAAGCGATCGAACCATCGGGATCGGCGATGACATCGCGAGCGGCGCGGGTGAAGGCGCGCAGGAATGCGCGTACCGCCTCGGGGTTCTTCTTCATGAAATCTTCGGAGGCGATGATCGCGTTACCGTAGAGCTTCACGCCGAACTCGGGATAGGGCAGCACCACCACATCTGCATCCTTGACGCCGCGGGCGTTCAGGTTGAGTAACGACGTGAAGGTGAAGCCTGTGATCGCATCCACATCACCGCGGGCGAGCATGGTTTCGCGCAGCGGCGGGTCCATCGCGGTCCACTGGATCGACGGCAGATTCAGGTTGTTGGCCTTGGCGAAAATCGGGAAGGCCTTACGACCAGCGTCAAAGACCGGGGCGCCGAGTTTTTTGCCATTGAGGTCGGCAGGTGACTTGATGCCCGATTTCTTGAGAGCCAGGACGGCCGCGGGCGTGTTGTTGTAAACCATCATGACCGCGACCGGCTTGCTCGGGGCTGTCGGGTTGTTGCCGACAAATTCCATGAGCGCCGCCAGGTCGGCAAAGCCCATCTCGTAGGTGCCCGAGGCCACGCGATTGACCGCATTGCCCGACCCGTTACCGGCGTCGACGGTGACATCGAGTTTTTCCTGCTGGAAATAGCCCTTGGCACGGCCGGCAAGGAAGAAGGCGGACGGACCTTCGAAGCGCCAGTCAAGCTGGAATTTGATCTTGGTTTCCTGCGCGGCCGCAGGCGCGCTAGCAATCAACGAGGCGGCGGCGATCAAAGCGCCGACGGAACCGCAGAGAAGGCGTTTCATGGTGACGAGGCCTTTCTTGTGAAGGTTGAAAAGTGCCGGGTTGGCCCGGCGGGAGAGCAGAACCTCCGGATTATCAGGCAAAGTCTGCGCCAGGGCGAGCCGGGCCTGGGAATTCCCTCGGATGATACGCCGGCCGCTGTCTGAGCCCAGCCCGGGGGCGCCGGTGGGTCAGCATGCACAGTGTCGAGGCGCGTTCTGCGTCAAACCGGTGCGCGCACTACAATCCGGATCAGCTGCAAAAGAGGCCCACTATGAATCATCCCTACGCTGTGGTCGATGCGATTCGCCGACCGGTTTCCGACGTGCTGTCGCGCGCGCTCGCCGCGCGCTTTGGAGAGCGCTTCAGCACCGCGCGGGCGGTCTGTGAGCACCACGGACGCGATGAGTCACCCTTTCCGGTGACGCCTCCCGATGCGGTGGTTTACGCTGAATCGACCGAAGACGTGGTGGCGGCGGTGGCGCTCTGTCGGGACCACCGTACGCCTGTCATTGCGTTTGGCGCGGGCTCGTCGCTGGAGGGGCACCTGCTCGCCATCCACGGTGGCGTGTCGCTCGATGTTTCCCGTATGAACCAAGTGATAGCGATCAACGCCGAGGATCTGACTGCGACCGTACAGGCGGGCGTCACCCGCAAGCAGCTCAATGAGGCGCTGCGATCCGAGGGGTTGTTCTTTCCGATCGACCCCGGGGCGGACGCGTCGCTGGGCGGGATGTCGGCGACCCGCGCCTCCGGAACCAATGCGGTTCGCTACGGGACCATGCGCGAGAATGTGCTGGGTCTCACCGTGGTGAGCGCCGAGGGCAAGGTGGTGCGAACCGGCAGCCGGGCCAAGAAGTCCTCCGCGGGGTACGACCTTACGCGGCTGTTTGTGGGCTCGGAGGGCACGCTTGGCGTGATCACCGAGGTAACGGTAAAGCTCTACCCGCTGCCCGAGGCGATGTCGGCGGCGGTGGTCAATTTCCCGAGCCTGGACGCCGCGGTACGCACGGTGATCCAGACAATACAACTGGGCGTGCCGATCGCGCGCAGCGAGTATCTCTGCGAAAACACGATTCGCGCGGTCAATGCTGCGAGCAAGCTCTCGCTTCGCGAGCAGCACACCCTGTTCTTCGAATTTCACGGCACGGAGGCGGGTGTTCGCGAGCAGGCCGAGACCGTGCAGGCGATCGCGGCAGAGTTCGGCGGGCAGGACTTTGAATGGGCCACGCGCCCTGAGGATCGCAACCGGTTGTGGGATGCGCGTCACAAGGCTTATTTCTCGTGCCTTCAGGTACGTCCGGGGTGTCGTGCCATCTCCACCGATACGTGTGTTCCGATCTCACGCCTGGCGGATTCGATCAGCGGGGCACGCAGGATTCTCGATACGGCGAGCTTTCCGACCATGCTGCTCGGTCATGTGGGCGATGGCAATTTCCATGCTGTGGCGCTGATCGATGCCAACGACCCCAAAGAGGTCGCCGAGGCTGAGAGACTGAACGACGAAATCGTGCGGCTCGCGCTTGCCATGGACGGCACGTGTACCGGCGAGCACGGGGTGGGACTGCACAAGATCGGTTTTCTCGAAGAGGAAGCGGGCGACGAGGCGCTAGAACTGATGCGGCGAGTCAAGCTAGCGCTCGACCCGGACCAGATCATGAATCCCGGCAAGATATTCCGGGTTTGAGGCGCCAGTGAAAGCTCAGGCGGGACGCTTGCGTCGCCAGCCCAGCAGGGCGCGAATGCGGCTGAGCTTGGCGGCGGTCTCGGAGTCTTGCGAGGCGTTGCTGAGCGCCTTGCGCACGAAT
This sequence comes from uncultured Bordetella sp., assembly GCA_964654745.1. Taxonomy (GTDB): domain Bacteria; phylum Pseudomonadota; class Gammaproteobacteria; order Burkholderiales; family Burkholderiaceae_E; genus SYIM01. Next base: position 2,754 of record CAZZKA010000262.1, read on the forward strand.
ACGTAGAGCACCAGTAAAAAGCCGGTGGCGAGCGCGGTGATGATCGCGATCAGCGCGCGCTTGGGTTTGCTCTTGCGTTCGGGGACGACGGCCGGGTCAACGATCTGCAAGTCGGTGCGTTCCCGGCTCTCGTCGATCCGAGCCACCTCATACTGCTTGGCGAGGAGCTCGAACAGCGTCTCGTGGTATTTGTAATCTCGATAGCGCGTGATGTAATCGGTCGTCGCGCCGCCCGCCTGCACGCGCTCGGCTCCCTCGAGCTTGCCAAGCTGCGCGCGAAGCGCCTGCAATTCCACCACAGCCTGCCTGAACTCAGGCGCGGACTCAGTGGCGTAGCCGCGCATGGCGCCCAAGCGTACCTCCTGCGCGGCGATCTGCGCCTGCAACTGGGCCACCGCGGTCACCGCGGTCACCGGACTGCTCTTATAGACATCGGCCTCGATGCCGCCCGCCTTGAGCGCGATCTCGGAGCGCGTCAGGTTGTCCTTGGCCTCCTTGAGCTGCTTTTCAAAGAACATGCGTCGAGCCTGCGCCTCGGTGATGGCGATCCGGCCCATCAGGCGCGACAGCTCCTCGATGTAGGCATTGGCCATGTCGGCGGCACGCTTAGGGTCCTTGTCGTCAACCTCGACGGTGACCAGACCGTCCTTGGCATTGGCACGGATTCGAACGGTGCCTTCCAGCGCCTTGTAGGCGTCCTCCCTTAGCTTGGCCTTGTAGACGCTCATCAGCTCGAAGCGGTCGATGATGCGGTCGCTCAGGGTACGACTTTTCAGCAGCGAGACGATCTGGTCGCTCGGGTTTTTGATGCCGCCGGCGGCGCCCGCGAGCCCGCCCAGGGCGCCCAGGCTCTGCACGAGCGCGGCTGCGGTGCTCTGCTGACCCTGCGGTTGCATGACGACAGTCTTGCCTGTGAAGGTGGGCGGGATCAGAAACGCTATCCCAAGCGCCGCCGACCCGGCGAGCAGCGGGCCGATGATGAGCAGCCAGAAGCGTTCGGCCAGCGTTTCGACCAGATCGAGAAGGCTGATCTCGTCATCGTCGATCGGGGGAACGGGGGGCTGAGAGTCGGTCGACATGAGCACGCCTACTGGCGGAGGACCTTGAAGGCGGCGGCGCCCAGACCGAACTGATAGATCAGCTGCGTCCAGTCCTTGGCACCGATCATGAAGCGGGTGTAGCCGGTGCGGCGGTCGATCTGTTCCGGCACCAGAATGGCGTCGCCAGGTTTGACCTGCAGGTCAAGGATTCCGTCTGCGCCACCGATGCTGAAAAAGCTTCCCCGCTGTTGCGCGTTGCGCGAGGTGCGCGCGGTGCCGTCGGCACGGAGCAGTACGACATTTTCTATGTCAGCAAAGGCGCGAAGACCCGCGCGGTCAAGGTAGTCGCGCACGCGCGCGCCGGGCCGGTAGAGCAGCGTGCTGCTGATGTCGACGGCGCCAAAGACGCTCACAAAGTCGCTGGTGGTGGGGATACTGATGCTGTCGCCGTCCTCCAGCACGAGGCTGGGCAGGGGCGGACGTTCGGCGCGTTCGTCGAGATCGAGGGCGATGCGGCCGGTCACTTCGATGGTTCGCATGCGTTCAACCGTCTGGCGCTGCATCGCGAGCATCCCTTGCGCCAGTTGTGCATCAGTCTGAGATAAATTTTGAGTCAGGGTACCCGACTGGCTGACCAGATCGGCTTCCAAGGTGCGGATGAGCTGGACCAAATTGCGCTGCTGCTCGGCGCGGATGCTTTCGCGCACGAGCGATGTGCCGTAGACATAGGCGTTGCGGGTGAGGCCGCCCGCCCGGGCAATGACATCGGTGAGCGTTTCGGTGGGCCCGACCGGATAAATACCCGGCACATTGACTTCGCCCGTCACCTTGACCAGCCGGGTCCGGCGCTCGATCGGCACGGCCACTTCCTGCTTGGTGTAGAGGGTGATGCGGTCGCCGGGGCGCAGGGCCAGATTGTCGGCTTCGTTGCCCGCGAGGGCGCGCGCGAGGCTGAAGGGAATCAGCAGCACCTGCATCGTGACCGGATCGAGGCGCTTGATATCAGCGTAGTCGAGATTCAGTTCCTGCATCGCGGCGGCCGAAAGCTTGGCCACGTTGGCGGCGGCGGCGTCGGCAGCCTGACCCGCGGAAAGCGCCGAGGCGCCACCGAGCTGCGTACCGGGGACAGTCGCACCGCGCAAGGGCTGGCGGGCGCTCGCCATACCCTGAGCACCCATTGCCTGAGCACCCATTGCCTGAGCACCCATTGCCTGAGCACC
>CAZZKA010000263.1:0-4960 GCA_964654745.1 uncultured Bordetella sp.
GAAATCGCTGTGCGCGATGAAATTGTCCACGGTCTTCAGGCCGATGTGATCGGCAGCGCAGAGTTGCAGCGCCGAGAGTCGGAACTGGTCGTGGCCAAGGCCGAGCTCGGGGCGGCGGGGGATCAGCTGCAATTGCTCGGGGTCGGGGCGGATCAGATCGCAGAGCTTAGGCGCTCTGGCGCGCTCAGCGCACGTCTGGCCATCGTCGCGACCTCCTCGGGTGTGATCATAGAGCGCAAGCTCAGCAAGGGACAGGTTTCGCAGCCGGGGGACTCGCTCTTTACCGTCGCCGATTTGAGCAGGGTGTGGGTCGTGGGGGCGCTGCCCGAGCAGGTCGCCCGCTATGTCAAACCCGGTCAGATGGTTGAGATGGATGTTGCGGCGCTCCGCGGACGGCGGCTCACGGGCAGGGTGGCTCAGGTGGGCGATACGGTGTCGGTCGATACGCGGACCGTTGAGTTCCGCACTGAAGTCCCCAACCCTGGTCGCGAACTCAAGCCGATGATGATGGCCTCGATCCGAGTGCTCGGAGAGGCGTCCCAAAGGCTAGTTGTTCCCATCGAATCGGTGGTGCGTGAGGCGGATCTTGATCATGTGTTCGTCCGCACCGGGCCGCAGAAATTTCGACTGATGCGGGTCGAGCTCGGGTCTGCAGTCGGCGATGTGCGTCCGGTCGTCCGCGGCCTGCAGGAGGGTGCCGATATCGTGGTGGGAGGCGCCTTCCATCTCAACAACGAACGAAAGCGCGCCGAGTTGGAGTGACGTGATGGTTGCTGCTCTGGTGCGGGCCGCTCTGAGTCAGCGGCTGATCGTAATCGTCCTGTCCCTGGCGGTCTGCGGGTTCGGGGTACGGGAGGCGATGCGCCTGTCGGTCGACGCTTTTCCGGACGTGACCAATGTGCAGGTTCAGGTCGCGACCGAGGCCACCGGCAGATCACCCGAGGAAATCGAGCGCTTCGTAACCGTCCCGCTTGAAATCGCGATGACGGGTCTGCCGGGCCTGGTCGAGATGCGTTCGCTCAACAAGAGCGGCCTGTCAATCATCACACTCGTATTCACCGACAAAACCGATATCTATTTCGCCAGGCAGATGGTGATCGAGCGGTTGATCGAGGTCACGCCTCGCCTGCCTGCGGGCACGGTTCCGGTGCTAGGACCAGTTTCCACGGGTCTGGGCGAAGTCTATCAGTACACACTCGAGCGTCCCGACGATGGCCGGCGTGCCCTGACCGAAAAGGAACTCGCCGAGCGGCGCGCCGTGCAGGACTGGGTTGCGAGGCCTTTGCTGCGATCGATTCCCGGCGTGGCTGAGATCAACTCGCAGGGAGGATTCGTCCGGCAGTATCAGGTACAGGTCGATCCGTCGCGACTGCGTGCCTACAACCTGTCGGTGCAGCAGGTGGTGAGTGCGATCAGCGCAAACAACTCCAACGCAAGCGGCGGCATCCTGCCGCGCGGATCCGAACAATTTCTGATTCAGGGCGTGGGCCTGATCCGCTCGACCGATGACATCGGCAACATCATTCTGCGGGAACAAAACGGCATCCCGGTATTTGTCCGTGATGTGGCGAAAGTCGAGATAGGCGCCGAGGTGCGCCAGGGCGCGATCATCAAAGGAGGCTACACCGAGGGTGTATCGGGGATCGTCCTCATGGCGCGGGGCGGCAACGCCAAGGAAATCGTCGGCCGCATCAAGACCCGGGTTGACGAGATAAACACCAAGGGGATGCTTCCCGATGGGCTGAAGATCGTTCCCTACTACGACCGGACCGACCTCGTCGATGCTGCGCTCTGGACGGTGAGCCGCGTGCTGATGGAGGGCATCCTTCTGGTGGTGGTGATCCTGTTCATCTTTCTCGGCGATGTCCGATCGAGTCTCATCGTGGTGGCGACCCTCATCATCGCTCCGTTATCGACCTTCATTGCGATGAATTATTACGGCATCTCGGCCAACCTGATGTCGCTCGGCGGCTTGGCGATCGCAATCGGGCTGATGGTCGACGCGACGGTGGTCGTGGTGGAAAACGTTTTCCACCGGCTGGGCATGCCCCAGGAGGGCAAGGTCTCAAAGCGGCGAATCGTCTTTGAGGCGACGACCGAGGTCGCAACTCCCACTATTTTCGGTATCGCGATCATCATCCTCGTGTTCCTGCCGCTTATGACACTGCAGGGCATAGAGGGCAAGATGTTTGCGCCGCTCGCGCTCACGATCGCGATTGCGCTGGCCATTTCGCTGGTGGTTTCCCTCGTGCTGTCGCCGGTGTTGTGCTCCTTTTTCCTCAAAGGCGGGGGCGATCACGACACGTGGCTGATCGCCCGGCTTAAGGCTGGCTATACCCGACTGCTCGACGGCGCACTGCGCCGGCCGTGGCTGACGTCCGGGATCGCCCTGCTGATGCTGATCGGCTCGGTCGCGCTGTTCCCCCTGCTTGGCGCATCGTTCATGCCAGTGATGAAGGAGGGCACTCTGACTCCGCAGATCAATCGGGTGCCGAGCATTTCGCTCGAGGAGTCGCTGCGTATCGAGATGGATGCGATGCGCAGGATCGCAGAGGTACCCGGGGTTAAGCTCGTGGTCTCTAAGCTCGGTCGGGGCGAATCTCCCGCTGACCCTGCAGGGCCCAACGAATCCGATCCTATTGTTCTCCTGGATCCTAAGTCGGGTCGCACGCAGGACCAGATCGACGAGGATATCCGCCAGCGGCTTTCTTCTATCCCCGGGGTCCAGATCGTGCTGTCGCAACCGATCGCCGAGCGGGTCGATGAGATGGTCACCGGTGTGCGCTCGCAGCTTGCGGTGAAGATTTTCGGCGACGAGTTGGCGGACCTGCGGCAGATATCGGAAAACGTTGCCCGTATCCTCCGGAGCGTACAGGGTAGCCAGGATATCCGGATCGAACGGCTCTCCGGGCAGCAGTCGCTGAGGATCGATATCGATCGCTTTGCGATCGCGCGCTACGGGCTGAATGTGGCGGATGTCCAGGCAATCATCGAAACCGCTATCGGCGGCAAGGAAGTCACCTCCGTCTACGAAGGCGAACGCAAGTACGCCGTCACCGTCCGCTATCCGCCTGCTGCGCGCAACTCGATCGAATCAATCTCGCGGCTTGTCGTGACCAGCGCGGACGGCAGCCAGGTGCCCATGTCAGCCCTCGCCGCGATCAGGCTTGTCGACGGACCGGCTCAGATCAGCCGCGAATCCGGCAAGCGCAGGGTGGTGGTGGGAGCCAATGTCGAGGGCCGAGACCTGGGAGGGTTCGTCGCTGAGGTCCGGGCGCGCCTGGAGTCCGAGATCAAGCTGCCTGACGGCTACTACTTCGTTTACGGCGGGCAGTTTGAAAATATGGAACGCGCGATGGGTACGCTGTCGGTGATCGTACCGATCACGATCGCCGCGATCTTTTTCCTTCTCTTTCTCCTCTTCAATTCGGTCAAGCTGGCGACACTGATCATTCTCGTCCTGCCTTTCGCGTCGATCGGCGGGGTGGTCGCGCTGTTTGTGACCGGCGAGTATGTGAGCGTGCCGGCCTCGGTCGGCTTCATCGCGTTGTGGGGCATAGCGGTTCTGAACGGCGTGGTGCTTGTCACTTGCATCAAAGGCCTGAAGGACAAGGGCATGGAGCTTGCGGTCGCCATTCGCGAGGGATGCCTGCAGCGCTTCCGACCCGTGATGATGACCGCGACCGTGGCGCTTTTAGGGCTGGTACCGTTTCTGTTTGCCTCGGGCCCGGGGTCGGAGGTTCAGCGTCCTCTTGCGGTTGTCGTGATCGGAGGCCTGATCTCCTCCACGCTGCTCACGCTCGTTATGCTGCCGGTGCTCTACCGCTGGTTTGACGACAAGGCGCAGGAACTTTGAGGCGCGGCTGTTCCGACGCGGGCTTCGGGGGGTGCTGGCCGGACGGGCGGTATGCCGATATGATCGCGTCTCTCGCGGGTTGTGTCCTTGTTTGAGGCGCGCCTTACTGAGAGTCAACGATAACTTGCGGCGCCCGGCTTTCGCGTCGCGCATGAGGAGACGGCAATGATAAAAAAATCGGTTCTTGCAGCGTTGTTGGCGGTAACGGCTGGCGCTCCGGCACTCGCGCAGTCGCTCCCGCCGGGACCCAAGATCACTATTACGGCGGTCACGCAGGCTGCGCCTTCGATTCCGCAGTACACCCGGGTCGATGTCCCGGTCCTGCGCGAAAACATGCCTCGTACGAGCAACGGGCGCATCGAGTTCAACCTGCGCAGCTGGCCTGAGGCCAATGTCCAGGGGCCTGAGGTGATCCGCCTGGTACGTTCGGGTCAGGTCGACATCGGCGCCGCGCCGCTCACCACGGTCTCGGGTGACGTGCCGATCCTCGACGGCGTTGATCTCGCCGGCCTCAACCCCGAGATCGATCAGGCCTTGCGCGTCGCCAACGCGATGATGCCGGTGGCCAACCGCGAACTTGAGCGGCTCGGCGTCAAGATCATCGCGACCTTCCCCTATCCCGCGCAGGTGTTTTTCTGCCGCAAGCCGATCAGCGGTCTCGCTGACTTCAAAGGCCTCAAGATCCGCGTCAATGGTCCTTCTCCCGGTGACCTGATGAACGCTCTGGGCGCCCAGCCCACGGCGCTAGCTTTTGGCGAGGTCTATACGGCGCTTGAACGCGGCACGGTCGACTGCGGGGTGACCGGTTCGGGCAGTGGTAACGGAACCAAGTGGTACGAGGTATCGACCCATCTGTACACGCTGTCAATCTCGTGGTCGACCTCAGGTTATTTTGTGAATCTCGCCTGGTGGAACAAGCTTGACCCTGCAATCCGCAGCTTCCTCGAGGCGCAATTCGCTGAGATCCAGGCCACGCAGTGGAAACTGGGCGCGGATGCCTCCCAGGACGGTGTCGACTGCAACATCGGCAACGCAGCGGGCTGCACGATCGGCACGCTGGTCAAGAACCGGCCCATGACCTGGGTACGGGCGTCGGACGCCGAC
>CAZZKA010000264.1:0-4959 GCA_964654745.1 uncultured Bordetella sp.
ATCAGCCACGATCGGTTCCGGTAGGTCGCGCCCCCAGTTGACGCCCGTGTAGTGGTGATCGGCCTGATTGGCGCCACAGACGAAATCGCTCATCTGCGCAACGGTGCGGTCGGCAACCACCGTGACGGGTTTGACCGTTCCGATCGGACCTAAGTAACCCGGCGGCGTGCCGAAATGCTCAACGATTTCAGCCTCGGTGGCAAAGCGAAACCCTTCAAGCCCAGCAACTTTGCCGACCTTGACCTCGTTCAGGTCATGGTCGCCACGGACCAGAAGCAGCCATATTTTCGTTGCGATGATGCGGCCTCGGGGAGCAGACTCATCGGCCCCGTCCTTAACCGGCTCGCGCTGGTCGACCGCGAGCACGAGTGACTTGACCGTACGTTCGAGCGCAATGCCCAGATACTTCGCCACCTCGGCGCAGGTGCTTCGTCCCGGTGTCGGCGTGTTCGCGAGCGCAGCGGCCGCCGGCGCGCGCGTTGCGAGCAGGGGTAGTGCCTCAGCGAGTTCAACGTTGGCGGCGAAGTCACTCGTCGGACAATAAGCGATAGCGTCTTCGCCGGTGTCGGCAATCACCTGGAACTCATGACTGGCTGAGCCGCCGATCGCACCGGTGTCGGCGGCGACCGCGCGAAACTGCAGACCCATGCGGGTAAAGACGCGGCTGTAGGCGTCAAACATCGCCTGATAGCTGGCGAGGGCGCCCTCACGGCTGCGGTCAAACGAGTAGGCATCCTTCATGGTGAACTCGCGTCCTCGCATGAGGCCAAAGCGCGGCCGTCTTTCGTCCCGAAACTTGGTCTGGATGTGATAGAAGTTTTTGGGCATCTGCCGGTAGCTGCGAATCTCCTGACGCGCGATGTCTGTGATCACCTCTTCGGAGGTGGGCTGCACGATGAAGTCACGCCCGTGCCGGTCCTTGATGCGCAAAAGCTCAGGCCCGTACTTGTCCCATCGTCCCGATTCCATCCAGAGCTCTGCCGGTTGAACGACGGGCATCAGCAGCTCGACGGCGCCGGCTGAATTCATTTCCTCGCGAATGATCGTTTCGATTTTTCGAATGGTTCGCAAGCCCATCGGCATGTAGTTGTAGATGCCACCGGCGAGCCGCTTGATCATGCCCGCACGAGTCATGAGTCGGTGGCTCACGATTTCGGCGTCGGCCGGCGCTTCTTTAAGGGTGCTGATATGGAACCGGGAGGCTTTCATGTTTATCCGTCTGGGGCTGCAGTCGCGGGCGTACGCCCGATATAATCGAACGCATTGTAAGAGATCAACGGGTGCGGGCATGCTCGATCGCGAAGGCTACCGCCCCAATGTCGGCATCATCCTGGTCAACGGCAGGAACGAGGTCTTCTGGGGCAAACGGATCCGCGAACACGCCTGGCAGTTTCCCCAAGGCGGAATCAAGCGCGGCGAATCCCCGCAGCAGGCGATGTTTCGCGAACTGCGGGAGGAAACAGGGCTGATGCCCGAGCATGTGAGGGTGCTCGGCCGGACGCGTGATTGGTTGCGCTATGACGTGCCGGCGCAATGGGTGCGCCGTGAGATGCGCAGCCAGTATCGTGGCCAGAAGCAGATCTGGTTTCTGATCCGCATGCTTGGCCGCGATACCGACGTCGACCTGCGGGCTTCGGGTCAGCCCGAATTCGATGCCTGGCGCTGGCACCCTTATTGGGTTGAACTCGAATCTGTCATCGAATTCAAACGCGAGGTGTATCGCCTCGCGCTCGAGGAGTTATCGCGCCACCTTGAGGGCTTGCCTGATCCGGGCGAATCGCACCCGGCGGGGTTGACTGCGCCAGAGTAAATGCGCTTGCTCGGGCGCTGCGATCTCATCGCGCGAAGCGTGTGAGCGTGGCGCATCGACTCGCCTGGCAGCAGCTAATACTGACACTGACGCACAATTGCTACCGCGAGGGCGGCCGCCCTGGCGGGGGCCTTTTTGCGTATCACCCGTTCGTGTCGGCTCAGACCGGCGTGACGAGCGCGCGCCCCGCCACCCAGGCGGCAATATTGTCCAGCACCAGCTGACCCATCGCCATGCGGGTCGGATGGGTGGCACTACCCTGGTGCGGATGGAGGACTACGTTGTCCAGCCCCATCAGCGATTGGGGAACCTGCGGTTCGCGCTCGAACACGTCCAGGCCCGCCGCGCCCAGCTTGCCTGCTGCCAGCAGTTCAACCATGGCGGCTTCGTCGACCACTGAGCCGCGGGCGATATTGACGAAAACGCCTTGCGGACCCAGCGCCTCGAGCGCGGCGCGCGAGACGATGCCCTTGGTCTGCGCTCCGCCAGGGCAGGCGGCGATCATCACATCGGCCCAGCGCGCCATCGTGACGATGTCGGCAAAGAAGCGATGGCCCGAAGCGGGTTTTTCGCGCGGGCCGAAATACCCGGTCTCGGTATTGAAGGCGGGGCAACGCTTTGCGATGGCCGCTCCAATGCGGCCCAAGCCGACGATTCCGACCTTGTTACCCTGAAGGCTCGCTGTGAGCGCCATCCCGCCTTTTAACCACTGACCGTCACGCACGAAGCGATCACCTTGCGGGATGCGTCGAACCGTACCGAGCAAGAGCGCGAGCGCCAGATCAGCGACGTCTTCGGTGAGGACGTCCGGCGTATTGGTGACGGCAATATCGCGCTTTCGCGCGTGGGCGACATCAATCGCGTCGACCCCCACACCGAAGCAGGCGATGAGTCTGAGCTGAGGCAGTGCATCCATCAGCGCAGCCTCCATGCCTCGAGCGCCTGAGGTCGCGGCGATCCGGCAATGCGGGGCCAGTTCTCTCAACAGCGCGTCTCGGTCGGGCGCATCAAAAAGGGTGCGCACATCGTAGAGGCGGGCGAGTTCGGTTTGCGTGGGGCCGTGGAGCGGGCCGACCTGAAGGACCAGCGGTTTACCTGACATGGTGAATGTCCGTGCGGCGGAGGTGAAAAGGATGAAGGCGGTGAGGGCGTCGGAGTCTAGCGGTATGCGATCGTTTCGCGCAGGCTTGGGAGCAGGGGCCTCGCTCAGGCGAGCGGCGCCGGCACCCTGATTCCGGCCGCCTGCTGCGCGCGTGCGGCAAGCGCCGGCATGATCGAGGGGTGGAGCGACACTCCGTGTGCCAGCTGCGCGGCTTTTCTCGCAAGGCCCCTCTCGCCCGGAAGGCGCACGGCCTCGCCGGGTGTGCGTGCCGGCGAGGCGCGGCATGCCGCAGCGATGTGGTCCATCTGCCGCGCAAATGGCGCAATGCCGCCAAAGGCAGCGGGGTCGATGACCTGCACGAATACGGTCGCGCCCCAGCCCTCGGAAGCGTCGGCACGGCCATGCCCGGCAAGCCCGCCCGTAAGCGCCTCGACGGTGAGGGCGAGGCCATAACCCTTGTGGCCGGCATCCAACCCGCCCAGCGGGAGAATGGTCCCCGGCGGTTTGGCGAACAGCACGGCGGGATCGTTTGTGGGGGCACCCGATGCGTCGAGCCACCAGGCGTGCGCGCCCTGGGCGCCGGCATCGCGAAGCCGGGCGCTCATGCCATTGGTGGTAATCGAGGCCGAGATATCGATCATCACAGGATCGCCGCCGGTGGGAAAACCGATCGCAAGCGGATTGGGTGTGAAGACTGCCGCCGTGCCTCCGTGAGGCGCGACGCTCGCCACCGCGGGATCCGAGCTTGCCACCATCACCATGAGGCCGGCTCGCGCCGGCGCCTCAAGATAGGCCGCGAGGCAGGCGATATGGTGACTGCGGCGGATTGCCACGCTTGCCTGCCCATGTTCACGGGCTCGGGGTATCGCCCAGTCTATCGCTTCGCGTACGAGCCAGGGCCCCGGCAGCCGCAGTCCGTCCCACGTCGCGACCGCACTGCGCTCAGAAACGATGGTCATCGGGCCCTTGCGGGCCATCGTGCCGGCATCGAGTTCGCGCAGATACCCTGCGAGCAGATGCAGCCCGTGCGTATCGTGACCGAGCAAGTCGCCTTCGACCAGCACCTCTGCAACCGCTTGCCCGATCGTGGGGTTCAGGCCCGCCTGATCAGACAACGCGCGAGCAAAATCAATCAGCTGGCGCGCATCGTAGCGGGCTCTTGGCGCATGGTGGTCCGGGACCGGAGTGCCCTGTGCGTAGCGCGATTGCAATGAACTCATCGTCGGCGTACCTGAAGAGATGTGGTCGAGTTGAACGGGTCGAGGAGGGAGCGTTTACCGAATATCCCCGAGGCTGCTCAATACACCGCCCGCCCTCCCGAAAGATCAAATACCGCACCGGTCGTAAAGGAACACTCCTCGCTTGCCATCCAGGCGACCATCGCCGCGACCTCGTCAACCAGTCCGAATCGCGCCATCGGGATCTTTGAAAGCATGAAGTCAATATGGGTCTGGGTCATCTGATCGAAGATCGGCGTGTGGACCGCCGCCGGCGTGATGCAGTTGACGCGAATACCGGTCTTGGCGGTTTCCTTGCCGAGGGACTTGGTGAGCCCGATGACTGCCGCCTTGGAGGTGCTGTAGGCCGGCGCGTTCGGATTGCCGTCCTTGCCGGCGATCGATGCAATATTGATCACCCGGCCGTAGTCGGTTTTGAGCATTTCGCGTACCGCTGCGCGGTTACACAGGAATACGCCGTTGACGTTCACGTCCATCACCTTTTTCCAGTCCGCAGGCTCGTACTGCCAGGTGGTGGTGTTGGGCCCGGTGATGCCGGCGCTACACACCAGAATGTCGATGCGGCCAAACTCTGCGATCGTGCGTGCGCAGGCGGCATCCACGCTCTGCTCGTTCGTCACATCGGTACCTACCGCAAGGTGGGAGCCGACAGGCCCGCCGAGCGCGTCAGCAACCGTTCTCGCGGCCCCGGGGTCGAGGTCCCAGATGGCGACGCGCGCGCCGCTCGCGGCGAGTCGCCGGGCGATGGCAGCGCCGATACCGGAGGCGCCGCCCGTGATGACCGCATGGCGGCCTTTGAGATCGATGGC
>CAZZKA010000265.1:0-4946 GCA_964654745.1 uncultured Bordetella sp.
GCCGGGGTCCTCGTCTACGGCGCTCTGCTTGCCAGGCTCGCAACGCAGCTCACCGCTACGCTTGGAGAAACCATTCGGAGACGCCACCAGGTGCGCCACCTGGCGCGCCGCCTCGCTCATGAGCGCAAGGCCGCGCTCAGGACGGGGGACTCCTCCGCCCGGTTGCTTGCAACGGCAAGTCACGACCTCCGACAGCCGGCAACCTCCCTGGGGCTCCTGAGTGCTCTCCTCAAGGAACGCTGCAGTGACGACGGGTTGATGCCCCTCATCAACGGGATAGAGCGATCAGCCTCAACACTCAATGACCTGCTGACCAGCCTGCTTGATCTGTCCAGGCTCCAAAGCGGTACCGTGACCGTGCAGCGAGAGTGGCTTTCGGTTAGCGAACTGTTCGAAGGACTCCGGCAGGAGTTTGAAGCACGCGCCAGGGAGCAGGGGCTTGAACTGATCGTCTCGCCGGCACCGCTCCACATCGAATGCGACCGGGTTCTGATCACACGGGCACTGCGTAATCTGCTCGATAACGCGCTTCGGTACACCGATAGGGGGGCGGTGACGCTCTCTGCAGCCGATGAAAGCGGTTGTGTTCTGAGTGTTACCGATACCGGTATCGGAATCTCGCCTGAACATCTCGACCGAATCTTCGATGAACATGTGCGGCTCAATACCGCCGGTCGGCCTGCCGCTGCCGGACTCGGTCTGGGTCTTGCAATCGTACGCCGCATCGCAGACCTGATCAGCGCGCGCATCGTCGCCCGTTCCGATGGTCGCCGAGGAAGCCGCTTCGAACTGATCCTCAGGCCTGAACACTCAGCCCGCGCCGATGAGCCCTGCACCCCCCCGCGGCGGGAGAGTCTGCAAACAGGTAATAGAGGATCCGGCGCACCGGCCGCTGCCGATCACGAATCCCGGCGCACGGGTGCGCGACTGCTTCTCGTCGATGACGATCCCGAGGTCGCAAGCGCCCTCAGCCAGACGCTTATCGCTATGGGTTGGCAAACCGAAACTGCACAGGATGCCCGCAAGGCGTTGGCCAGACTGAATAGCGAAGGCCCGTGGGAGGCGTTGATCACGGATTGCCATCTCGGCGACGGGGACGACGGCCTCGCGCTCGCATTGGCCGCCCGGCTGCTTCAACCACAACTTACCTGTCTGTTGCTAAGCGCCGACACCTCGTCGCTCATCCGCCAGCGTGCCCGCGAGCACAGCCTAGCGTTCTTTACCAAGCCTGTCTCCCCTAAGCTGCTGATCGCGGCTCTTCCGGTCAAGCCGCTCTCGCAGATCTGACCTGCTCTCGAGCGATTAGGCTGCTGCCTCTTCGCGTCGCGCATCGTTACGGCCAATCACGCTGCGTAAGCGGTCAAGGTCCTGGAGCTCGATTTCCCGGTTGTGTACTCGGATCATCGTTTCGGCCTGAAAGCGCGAAAGGATCCGGCTGACCGTCTCGAGCTTAAGGCCAAGCAGGCTTCCTATCTCCTCGCGAGTCATGCGCAGAATGAACCGCGTCGCTGAATAGCCCCGCGACGCCATGCGTTGCGACAGGTTGAGCAGAAAGACGGCGATGCGCTCCTCTGCGCGCATGGACCCCAGCAGCACCATCAGCGCCCGCTCGCGCTGAATCTCGTTTGACAGCATCCGAAAAAGTTCACGCTGCAGCATCGGCTCGTGGCGTACGAGCGAGTCCAAGGTGTCGCGCGCGATTTCGATGACCTCACCATCTTCCAATGCGATTGCATCGCCACTGTAGGCATCGGCGCCAAGACCATCGACTCCGAGAACCTCCCCTGCCATATGGAAACCAGTGACCTGCTCGCGTCCATCTTCGGTAAGCAGAACTGTCTTGAAGGAGCCAGCGTGAACACCGAACAGCCCATGGAACTGTGCGCCATAGCGATAAAGATAGTCGCCCCGGCGCAGGCGGCGGCGTTGCCCGCCGACGCGCGACATCAGCAGATCGACAGTAGGCGGCAGCGGTATCGCACACCGGCCGTTGGGATAGGGTTGCGACACGAGCGGCGCCGCCCCGTTACGCAAAGGCATCTGCTGTGAAGAGAAGAGATTCGGTTGAATCGCGGTGTCGCTCATGGTTTTCTCCCTGGATTGAACAAGCCGTCGCACTACAGGCTTGCATGACACTTTATCCACCGAGACTCCCGCGCTGATTTTAGTCAAACAACGATCCGTAACGGATTGCAACAGCGTGCTTTGGTACAGCGAGAACGACGATTGTTGAGGACTGTCAATCGCAAGCCCGCGCTCATGACCTGATCGGTCGTAAAACGCTGCATCCCATCAACCCAAAGCGCCCACGCAGGGAGTTGCTACACGCTTGCGCCGCATCAATAGCGCTTTTTCTGCGAGGGCTACGATCAGCTTTGCAGTCATCACTCCACAAGATCGGGAATGGATATGTTCAAACATCTGCTGCTGCCCACCGACGGCTCGAAGCTGTCTCATGTCGCCGTGGAAAAGGGCGTGGAATTTGCCAAGGAAGTTAGCGCCAAGGTGACCTTCGTCCACGTGATGCCTGAGTATGTTGTCGATGCTTTTGTGGAGTTTCCATCCGCAGCGCAGGCTTCATATAACGACTTTATGAAAGCAAGCGAGGACACAGCGAAGTCGATACTGGGAGCAGCGCAAGCGCTCGCAAAGACTGCCGGCCTTAGCAGCGATACGGTTGCGGTACGTCATGGGCAACCGTGGAAAGCGATCATCGATGTCGCAGGCGGGCGGGCCTGTGACCTGATCTTCATGGCATCTCACGGACGCCGCGGGATCAGTGCTCTGGTTCTCGGAAGCGAAACACACAAAGTGCTGACGCATTCCAAGATCCCAGTGCTGGTATTCCGCTGAGATGTCATTTCGGAGGTATTCATGGACCGAGTAGAAAAATCCCCTTCTGCAACAGACGCTCGCGAGCGATTGACTCGCGACATGCGCTCGCTGGTGCACGACGCCGAGGATTTATTGCACGCCGCTCAGCGCCAGGGAGTCGAAGGCATCGCTGCGGTTCGGGATCGCCTTGAGGAAAGCCTGCGACAGGCCAAGGCGCAGGTAAGCGACAGTCAGGCGCTCGTTTTCGATCGTGCAAGGCAATCCATGCGCAAGACCAACGAAGCCGTTCAGGGACACCCTTGGACTGCGGTGGGCGTCGCAGCCGGCGTGGGGTTGCTGATCGGCGCCCTATTAATGAGGCGCTGAGGAGCTTGGCGGTCAGCGGGAACGATCCCGAGCCGGGAGTCGACTCCCGGCTGGGTCGTTTCCTTAAGGCCTTGAGCCGACTGGCACTCAACCGGCTCGAACTCGCAGCGACTGAACTCGAGCTGTTTACCTTTGACCGAGCGCTTGCTTTCATTCTTGCTCTCGCGTCGCTGGGATTGGCCTTTATGGCAATGACCGCGTTCGCCGCGGCCGTGGTTTTTGCGTTACAACCTGCCCATCGACCCTGGGCCATGGCGGGTCTTGCGCTCGCCCTCGCGGCAGCGGCTTGGCAATTGGCTCGCGCTGCCCGATCGCGGCTTGCGCGCCCAGCGTTTGCCGTTACCCTCGAAGAGCTTCGCTCCGATTTCAAAGCGTGGCGCGACACAACAAACGGCGATACCCACGCGAGCGAGGCTGGTCGCACTAATACCAACGAGATCGGCCCGAAGTGATCCTGGGTTCAAAGATGGGCGTACTCGGCCGGAGAGCGCTGCTCAACGCGCGAATATCGCATCTAAGGCTGGAGAGCCAACCGCAACGCGAGGAACTGGTGCGTGCCTGCGCGCTTCACGCTTCGACGCTCCGGGGCAGGAACCACCCGGGCCTTTCCGGGCTGCGCGCACTGATCCCGATCGGGCTTGCGTGTGGGGTGATGCTCGCACGATGCAAAGCGAGAACGCATCACACCGCGACCTACCGGCTCCTCGCCAGGGCGCTTGCCTTAATCGGCCTAGCCTGGCGCGCTCGCCTGCTGTGGCGCAGCGTACGCCGTTGCCTCGCGATCTGGTCTGTATCGGCGAAGCGGTCCGTACGAGATTGAATCAGGGCCTCAGGCGCGCCTCCTGTGCGGGTTGGTGCTCGGCGACGCGCACCAAAGTTCCCAATTCATGCGCAAGGCTGTGCAACAGATCATCCTGGGTAACCACTCCGACCAATTCACCCTGAGTGTCGACCACAGGAAGTCTTCGGATCCCGCGGCTTCGCATCTTGTGGATAGCGTCCAACATGCTGTCGTGCTCGTGTATCACGACCGCGGGCCGGGTCACGATATCGCCCGCCGTGATCGCGATGGGGTCCAGACCCGTCGCCACAAGCTCAACAACGATATCTCGGTCCGTCACGACACCTACCGGCCGGTTGATTTCGTCAGCACTCGCCACCACGATCACCGCACCGACATGCTTTTCCCGCATTAATGCTGCCACCCCCTGTAAACGCAGTTCTTCGGTGCACATTACGGGGCTACGCGACATGATCGCGCCGATGTTATTCATCGCTTATCCTTTCATCAGGTTGTAGTCGGCGCCCGGCGTGAGTCCGCGTTTCCGGGCGCATCGCGTAGCCGGCCGCGCCGTGCCTCGGATAGTGTCTCAACCCCTGCCAGCAGGCGTCTTGATCGCTGGCAACGCGCCAGGTGACAGTAACGAATGCCTATAATCCGTCTCATGAACTGGCCGCTCCGATGCCTGGCTGTATGCTGACGCCTATATCTATAGGCCTTGCGGCAGCGCGCAGGCTCCGGGGGTTCATCGGCTTTGCGGCGCTGATGTTGATATCGGCGGCAACCGCTCAGCCTTGGGCGACACCGCCCTTTGTCGAACGACCCGCTTCGTTACGTGCTGAGCGTGAACCACCGTTCCAGGCGCGCCTGCAGCATCTGTCGGACGGCGACTCGTTTGTCGTTCGTACGGAGGACGGCCGGCGTATTCCTGTCCGTCTGTCGGCGATCGACGCCCCGGAAAAAT
>CAZZKA010000266.1:0-4924 GCA_964654745.1 uncultured Bordetella sp.
GGCGGATCGCTCGAGACGAGGGCAAAGATCAGCACCAGGGCCAGAACGAAGATGAAGGGTACGCTCTTCCTGAGATTGAAGGTCTTGAAACTGTAGAACGGCGCGTTGGACACCATGGTGATCCCCGCGTAGACCGTCATGATCCAGGCAAGCCAGGCGAGATCTGCCCCCGTCGCCGAGATCCACCTGGCCTCCAGCAAATCGGTGGCAACCCAGATGAGGCCGGCGATCAGGGCAGCGGCGGCCGGACTCGGCAACCCCTGAAAAAAACGCCGGTCAACAACACCGAGGTTGGCGTTAAAGCGGGCGAGTCTCAGCGCCGCGCCAGCCACGTAAATGAAGGCTGCGATCCACCCCCATTTTCCGAGCCCTCTCAGGGCCCATTCGTACATCACTACCGCAGGCGCAACACCGAATGCAACCATGTCGGAGAGGCTGTCGTACTGCTCGCCGAAGGCGCTCTGCGTATTGGTCAACCGCGCGACCCGCCCGTCCAGGCCGTCTAGCACCATGGAGATAAAGATCGCCACCGCAGCCTGCTCAAAGTGCTGGTTCATCGCCTGCACAATGGCGTAGAAGCCAGCAAAGAGCGACGCGGTCGTCAGCGCATTGGGCAGGAGGTAGATCCTGCGCGAAGGTTTGGGGGCAAGGCCCTGCGGCCGCGGGTCAGCCATGGCAATTCCCTTCAAAGGAGGGAACGAAGGGGCGAAGCGGAAACCTGCACATCCGCGCAGTATAGACGCCCAGGCCCCTCGCCTGCACCGACCGCAGCCGGCGACAACCCGGCCAGGTCAAGAACGCAGACACCCTCAGTTGCGCGAACGATCCACCAACTTGTTGGCCTTGATCCAGGGCATCATGGCGCGCAGTTTTTCGCCGACAACCTCAATAGGGTGCTCGGCCATCAGGCGACGACGCGACAGTAGCGTGGGCGCGCCGGCGCGGTTCTCCAGGATGAACTGCTTGGCATATTCGCCGGTCTGAATACGATGGAGAGCCTCTTTCATTGCTGCACGCGCTTCAGGTCCAACCACCTGCGGCCCGGTCACGTACTCGCCGAACTCCGCGTTGTTGGAGATTGAATAGTTCATGTTGGCGATGCCGCCCTCATAGATGAGGTCGACGATCAGCTTCAACTCGTGCAGGCATTCGAAGTAAGCCATCTCCGGCGCGTAACCGGCTTCGACCAGGGTCTCAAAGCTCGCCTTGATGAGTTCGACTGCACCGCCGCAGAGCACAGTCTGCTCGCCGAACAGGTCGGTCTCCGTCTCTTCGCGGAAGTTGGTCTCGATAATGCCCGCCCGTCCGCCGCCAATCGCACAGGCATACGAAAGAGCGACGTCACGAGCCCTGCGGCTCTGGTCCTGATGCACCGCGACCAGCATGGGTACGCCGCCGCCACCCGCGTACGTGGAGCGCACAGTGTGACCGGGCGCCTTGGGGGCGACCATCACGACATCGATATCACTGCGCGGCATGACCTGTCCGTAGTGGATGTTAAAACCGTGCGCGAAGGCGAGGGTTGCGCCCTTCTTGAGGTTGGGCTCGACATCGTTTGAGTACACGGCCGCGATATGTTCGTCCGGCATCAGCATCATCACGAAGTCGGCGCCTTTGACCGCGTCAGCGACCTCGGCAACATTGAGCTTGGCCTTCTTGACCTTATCCCAGGACGGCCCGCCCTTGCGGACACCGACGGTCACCTTGACGCCGGAATCATTGAGATTCTGCGCGTGAGCATGACCCTGCGAGCCATAACCGATGATCGCGACCTTGCGGCCTTTGATCAGCTTGAGGTCACAGTCCTTATCGTAGTAAACCTTCATGAGCATCTCCTTTTTAATGGGCACTGCGAGCGTTCGCTCGGCTGGCGGTCGGTCGTTCAGACCTTGAGTACGCGCTCGCCCCGGGCGATACCCGAGGAGCCAGTGCGCACGGTTTCCAAAATCGAACTGCGCTCGACGGCCTCGATGAAGGCGTCAAGCTTGGAACCGTCACCGGTGACTTCGATCGTGTAGGTCCGGTCGGTGACGTCGATGATGCGGCCGCGAAAGATGTCGGCCATGCGCTTGATTTCGTCGCGCTCCTTGCCAACCGCGCGCAGCTTGATCAGCATGAGTTCGCGCTCGATAAAGGGCGTCTCCATGAGATCAAAAACCTTGACCACGTCGATGAGGCGATTGAGCTGTTTAGTAATCTGCTCGATCACCTCATCGGACCCGGAGGTGACGATGGTCATGCGCGAAAGGGACTTGTCTTCGGTTGGCGCGACAGTGAGTGTTTCGATGTTATAGCCACGGGCAGAAAAAAGCCCCACCACGCGCGACAGCGCTCCAGCTTCGTTTTCCATCAGAACCGAGATGATGTGTTTCATGGCGGCTCCCCCTCAAAGGTCTTCGGAACCGAGCAGCATCTCGGTCAGACCCTTGCCACCTTGCACCATCGGCCAGACGTTCTCCGTCCGGTCGGTGATGAAGTCCAGAAAGACCAGCCGGTCTTTGTATTTGCCGAAGGCGTCCTTGAGAGCCGGCTCGACATCCGCGGGCTTTTCAACCCGAATGCCGACGTGACCATAGGCCTCCGCGAGCGCGACAAAGTCGGGCAATGCATCCATGTAGGACTCGGAATAACGGCTTCCGTACTCGATCTCCTGCCACTGCCGGACCATGCCGAGATAGCGGTTGTTAAGGTTGACGATCTTCACCGGCAGGTTGTACTGCTTGCAGGTCGAGAGTTCCTGGATGCACATCTGGATCGAGCCTTCACCGGTGATGCAGGCGACCTGCGCCTTGGGGTGCGCCAGCAGCGCGCCCATGGCATAGGGCAAGCCCACTCCCATGGTGCCCAGCCCGCCCGAGTTCAACCACCGGCGCGGCTTGTCGAACCGGTAAAACTGCGCAGCAAACATCTGGTGCTGGCCGACATCCGAGGTAATGAACGCGTCGCCCCCGGTGACTTCCCAAAGCTTCTCTACGACAAACTGCGGTTTGATCGATTCGGATTTTCGGTCGTAGGCAAGACAGTCGCGGGACCGCCAGGACTCTATCTGTTTCCACCAGGCGGCAAGCGCCGCCTGTTTGACGGTCTGACCGCTCGCAAACGCCTGCTCGACGAGTTCGATCAGATCAGACAAGGTCTCCCGAACATCGCCGACGATGGGAACGTCAACCTTGACGCGCTTGGAAATCGACGAGGGGTCGATATCGACGTGGATGATCTTGCGCGGGTTTTGCGCGAAGTGCTTGGGGTTGCCGATCACGCGGTCATCAAAGCGAGCGCCGATGGCGACCAGCACGTCGCAGTGCTGCATAGCCATATTGGCTTCGTATGTACCGTGCATACCGGGCATGCCGACGAACTTCCGGTCCGAGGCGCGAAAGCCTCCGAGTCCCATCAGGGTATTGGTGATCGGAAAGCCGAGCAGATCGACAAAGCGATTAAGTTCGGTCGCGGCCTCGCCGAGGATGATGCCTCCACCGGTGTAGACCATGGGACGCTCGGCTGCGAGCAGGAGGCTGAGTGCCTTGCGAATCTGCCCCTGGTGGCCCTTGGTCACAGGATTGTAGGAGCGCATCGGCACCGACTCCGGATATTCGAAGCGGCATTTATTGCGGGTGACATCCTTAGGGATATCTACCAGCACGGGACCGGGACGGCCGCTGCGGGCGATATGGAACGCCTTTTTGATCGTTGCGGCCAGGTCCTTCACATCCTTGACCAGGAAATTGTGCTTGACGCAGGGTCGGGTGATCCCGACCGTGTCGCACTCCTGGAAGGCGTCTTCGCCGATCGCGTGCGTGGGAACCTGCCCGGAAATGACCACCATCGGAACCGAGTCCATGTAGGCGGTTGCGATGCCGGTGACAGCGTTTGTCACGCCAGGTCCGCTGGTAACGATGCAAACGCCGACCTCCTGGGTACATCGCGAGTAGGCATCGGCCGCGTGTACGGCAGCCTGCTCATGTCGCACCAGGATGTGCTCGAAACTGGTTTGCTTGTAGATCTCGTCGTAGATGTAGAGAACTGCCCCGCCGGGGTAGCCGAAGATATGCTTGACGCTTTCGGCCTGAAGGCAGCGAACGACGATTTCCGCGCCGGAGATTTCCATGTGAACAGCCTTTTCAAGACCCTGGGAGCCCGCCCGCCGGCGCCGCCACAAACCTTTCGGATCGCCGCGACACAGACCTTGCAACGGGGCCTGAGTGGTTGATTGACCGCCCGTCCTGCGCCTCATGAGCGCTTTACGGGCATCCAGAACAATCTTTTAGTTTAACAGGATAATGAGTCCGGTTATGAATGAGCACGTCCATCAAGCGCACTCCGACCCCTCGGGTCGTCTCGCCTCGGCAACGCCTTGGCGCCGGCTGATGGCGATCACCTACGAAAGCATCATTCTGTTCGGCGTACTCTGGTTTGCAGACTATGCGTTTTCGGCGCTCACCCAGTTCCGCGGCGAAACCGGACCGCTGCGCACGGCCTTTCAGATCTTCACCGCGCTGGTGCTGGGCGCCTACTTCACATTCTTCTGGAGCCACGGCCGCCATTCTCTGCCCATGAAAACCATCGCGGTTCGGGTGCTGACCATCGACGACGCCCCATTGTCTACCGCGCGCGCGGCGGCCCGCTACCTGGCCGCGCTCGCAATGCCGATCCTTACGCTGGCTGCTGCAAAGTATCTGTCGGGCTGGTTCTTCCTCGCACTACCCCTGCCCTGGTTATGGTGCGCGATCGACCGCGACCGCCAGAGCCTCTACGACCGTATCGTCCGCACCCGGCTCGTCCACGACCCGCGCCCGCCTGGCACCCGGTCCGTTGACGTCTGACCGCACGCGCGGCGGGCTTGCGCTTGGCTTCGGGCCCGGGAGGTGAGCTGGCCTCGCGCTTAACCGACTGCGCCGCCGCCTTGGCGGCGGTTCCCTCGACG
>CAZZKA010000267.1:0-4923 GCA_964654745.1 uncultured Bordetella sp.
GCCTATGGCTTGCGCATGCGCGGGGTGACGGGTGCCGAGCGGCGTCGCAAGGCGCAGGCGATGATCAACTCAGTGGGGCTCTCCGGGCTCGAGGGGCGCCGTCCCTCGCAGCTGTCAGGAGGGCAGCAGCAGCGTGTGGCGCTCGCGCGCGCGCTTGCGTTTCGACCCTCGGTGCTGTTGCTCGATGAGCCGCTTGCGGCGCTTGATGCGCACCTGCGCGCGCAGCTCTGCGATGAGATTCGCGACATTCAGCGCGCAAGCGGTGCGGCGACGCTCTTTGTCACGCATGATCAGCAGGAGGCATTGATGATGGCCGACCGTGTTGCGGTCCTGCATCGGGGGCGGCTGCAGCAGGTCGACACCCCGAGGGCGCTCTATGCGCGACCTGCGAATCTGATGGTGGCGCGCTTTGTCGGTCATGCCAATCTGCTTACAGGAAACGTCACCGAGCCGGGGAGGGTGGCTACGGCGCTCGGGGTGCTCGCGGCGGGCACGGGCGGGCGCAAGGCCGGTGCGCGGGTGAGCGTCCTGGTGCGGCCGGAGTCGATTCGGCCCGATCCCGATGCCGATGCGCCGAACCGCATCGAAGGAAACGCCGGGCGGGTACGCTTCCTCGGAGCGACCTGCCGGTGGGATTTTGCGCCGCGGAGGGCCGGCGCTTTGGATGCCATGTCGTCCCGTCCAGGTCCGACACTCCTCTGCGAGGGCGCCGTCGTCGCTGCCTCGGCGGTTTCGCTTTCCCCAGAAGAGCTCGTTGTCCTCGATGATGACGAGCCGTCCGATTGATTCCATGCGTTCATCCATCCACTTACCGACCAAGAAGGAGTTACTCATGAAACACGATTTCCTGCTTAATCCCCAGCGCCGTACCTTGCTTGGCGCCATGGCCGCGCTCTCGACTGCCGGAGCGCATGCTTTCGAGGGCCCCGAACTCTATCCCGGCGAGAAGGCGCTCTATGCCGAGGCCGCCAAGGAAGGGCTTGTGGTGTCGTTCGACACGGGCCCGGAGTGGGCTAACTGGAAGGTGCTGTTTCGGGAGTTCAAAAAGCGCTATCCGGAGGTCGAGATGACCTATAACGATCTGGGCTCGGCTGCGACCGTGGTGGCGCTTGAAAAAGCCCGCCGGCGTCCGCAGGCCGACACCGCGTACTACTTTGCTGCGTCGGCCGTCGACGCGGTCAAAAAGGATGTGGTCGCGCCCTTCAAGCCGATCAACTTTGACAAGCTGCCGGCAGTATTTCGCGAGCCCGAGGGGCGGTGGTTCACCATCCATACGCTCAACATCGCGTTTCTGGTCAACACCAAGCTCGTCAAGAATGTGCCGCAGGGATGGGCGGATCTCCTCAAGCCCGAATACAAAAACAGCGTGACCTATCTCGATCCGCGATCGACCGGGGTGGGGCAGGTGGGCGTGATTGCAGCGGCCTATGGCAATGGCGGCAGCATCGACAACACCAAGGCGGGGACGGACTTTTTCGGCAAGCTCCATGCCGCAGGCAATGTGCAGCGCGTGGAGGGCACCACGCCCTATGCCAAGTTCTTGAAGGGCGAGATCCCGATCTGGATCAGCTATGAAAACGACGGCCTCAAGGCCAAGTTTGTCGACGGCATGGGCGATGCGTGCGCGGTGGTGATCCCCAAGGAGGCGAGCGCCTCGGCGCCCTATGCGATCAGTCTGGTAAAGGGTGCGCCTAATCCCAATGCGGGCAGGCTCTGGCTCAATTTCACGATGAGCGATCTGGGGCAGACGCTCTTTGCGCAGGGTTTTGTCCGCCCGGCGGTGCCGGGCGTGCAGTTGCCGGCCGATGTGCGAAGCAAGATGCCCGATGCGCCGCAACTTCGCCCGCTCGATGTGATCAAGGCCTCGGCGCGCAAGGCCGAGATCGATCGCGACTGGGCGGCGGCAGCGCTCGCTAAGTGAGCATTCAGCGGTTGCGAGGCGGGATGACTCCCGCAGGCTCCGCATGGCGAGGCGGCGCGGTCAGACGACTGGGCGCGTGGCCCGCCTATGCGGGCCTGCTGGTGTTTTTGCTTCTGCCGCTTGGGGCCTTGCTCCTCGAAGTGGTGGTGGAGGCAGAGCCCCTCGCCGAGAGCCTCGCCAGGGAGTCGTTGTTAGGCTCTGCCGCGTGGAATACCTTGCTGCTGGGCGCGGGGACGGCAACGCTGTCGCTTGCCGCGGGCGCACCGCTTGCGCGCGCCGTGGCGCGGCTTTCGGAGCGGCGCAGGCAATGGATGCTGGTGCTCCTGGGTGTGCCGCTCACGTTCTCCGGGCTCGTGATCGCCTATGGTTTTATCCTGGCCTTTGGGCGCGCAGGATTTGTCACGCAGTTAGTCGCGATGCTGGGGGCCGATCCCGCGGTGGTGGGCAAATGGATTTACTCCACCGGTGGGCTTGCGTTTGCCTATGGGTATTATTTGATTCCGCGTGTCGCGCTCATCATGGTGCCGCTCTTTTCGAATCTTGATCGCAGACCGTTTGATGCCGCGCTCACCCTGGGCGCGCCGCCCTGGCGGGCGTGGCTGGATACGGATTTTCGGGAGCTTGCGCCCTCGTTTGCTGCGATCTGGTGTCTGATCGCGGCGGTGGCGATGGGGACTTACGGCACTGCGCTGGCGCTCGCCGGCACCCAGATCAACATTTTGCCGCTGCTGATTTATCTGAAAATTTCCGACGGGAGCGGCGACTTTCCCATGGCGGCTGCGCTGTCGTTGATGCTGCTCGCGTTATGTGTGCTGGTGCTTGCCGCGGGCGAATGGGTGGCGCGCGGCAGAGACCGAGTGATGGCGGTTCATTGAGGGATTGAGTGATGCGTTCAGGCGTTGGGTTGTTGCCTCGCGAGGTGCTGGCGATGCTGCCGGGTGAGGAACTGCAGGGGCTTGCCGCGCGGCTGTTGGCCAGGCAGTCGGGGCAGAGTGCGTGCCGCCAGCCAGTGTCGGTGGTGGGGCCGCGCGAGGCCTCCGCGGTGCAGCTTGCGTGTGCGGTCTCGATCGGGCGCGTGTTGGGCGCGCTCCGGGTGCCGGTGCTCTGCGGCGGCAAAAATGGGGTGATGGCAGCGGTGTCCGAAGGGGTGTCCGCGAGCGGCGGCATTGTGGTGGGGCTCCTCCCTGAGGAGGACACCAGCCTCGCCAATCCGCACCTGACCGTTGCCGTGCCGACGGGCCTGGGCATCACGCGCAATGCGCTGATCGCGCGTGCGGCTCGGGCGATGGTTGCGATCGGCGGTGGACTTGGCACCACCTCCGAGATGGCGCTCGCGCTCCAGTGGGGTAAACCCGTGTTCGCCATCCATGGCGCGCCCGATGTTCCCGGCCATCGCCGGTTTGAGGATGAGGCGAGCTTGGTGGGGGCATTGGTCGGAGAGCTGTTGTCGGAGGGCAGGGGGTGAGTGGTTTCAAGGATCAGGATGCTGGCGCTCAGCCGATTGCTGCGGACGGTGGTGGGTTTAGCTGGTATCTGATCCACACCAAGCCGCGGCAGGAGGAGATTGCATTGTTGAACCTCGAGCGCCAGGGCTACGTCTGCTATTTGCCGCGCATGTCGGTGCGCAAAGTGCGCCGTCGAAAGGCGATGCTGGTGACCGAGCCCATGTTCTCGCGCTATCTGTTCATCAAGCTTTCATCGGGGGCCAAGGCGCAAAGCTGGTCGCCGATTCGCTCGACGATCGGAGTGAGCCGCATGGTGCAGTTCGGGCAGACGCCGGCTATGGTGAGCGAGGAACTCGTGGCGATCCTTAAAGAGCGCGAAGCCTCCCGAGACCCGGAGGGCCAACCCAAGGCGGGTGACAAGGTGATCGTCCTGGATGGGCCCTTCGCGGGGCTCGAGGCAGTCTTCGAGATGGCCGATGGCGAGGGCCGGGCGATGGTGCTCCTCGAGATCCTCGGGGCGACCGCGAGGGTTGCACTCGCGCAGTCGGCAGTTTCGGCAGCGGGCGCCCATTAGGTCGCTGATCAAAGGAGCGATATACTGTTCACGGTTGAACGCCCCTGTCTGCACATTTTGTGTGCCGGACGGGCGGTAGCGTGGCCGTTTTGATTTGATTGAGCGCGGGAATTAAATGTCCAGTAAATCACTTGAATCCCAGGAAGACCGCACGTTTCGCGTGCTTCGCGCACTCCATGATTCGCCGAGTATTTCTCAGCGGGAGCTTGCAAGCCGTGCCGGGGTCAGTCTGGGGGCGTCCAATTATTGTTTACGGGCGTTGACAGAAAAAGGCCTCGTAAAGATTAAAAACTTCGCCGGGAGCGAAAATAAATTGGGTTATGTTTATCTGCTTACTCCGGACGGAATCAGAGAGAAAGCGGTATTAACCGGTTATTTTTTGCAGAGGAAACTTCGAGAGTATGAGGCGTTGAAACAAGAGATTGAGTCGTTGAGGTCAAATTCGGATTTTAAAAAAGAGTGATTATTTGAGATCGATACCTTGGTCTCATAAAGCAAGGCTCGATATTAAGGTTTAGCAGGCGTGCTGCAGATAAAAACTAAGACTTTATGAAAATAGCAATTGCCGGTACAGGGTACGTTGGATTGTCAAATGGCATCCTTCTGGCGCAGCACAATGAGGTCGTTGCGCTGGACATTCTCCCAGAAAAAGTTGCGCTGTTGAACCAAAAAAAGTCGCCGATCGAGGATAAAGAGATCGAAGACTTCTTGGCAAATAAGCCGCTGAATTTCCGCGCCACGCTTGACAAAGCCGATGCCTACGCCGGTGCCACCTACGTCATCATCGCAACTCCCACCGACTACGACCCCGAGACCGCCTACTTTGATACCCGATCCATCGAAGCGGTCGTCAAAGACGTGATGGCCATCAACCCGCGTGCGGTGATGGTGATCAAGTCAACAGTGCCGGTGGGCTACACCGCCATGTCCAAAGAAGCTTTGGGCACGCAAAACCTCATCTTCAGCCCGGAATTCCTGCGGGA
>CAZZKA010000268.1:0-4914 GCA_964654745.1 uncultured Bordetella sp.
GGAGGCCGCACGCGCCCAGACCAACCGACAGGACGCGGCAAAGCAGGAAGCCGCACGCCAGGAAGCCGCTCGACAGGAAGCTGCAAAGCAGGAGGCGGCCCGCCAGGAAGCTATCAGGGCGCAGGCTGCACGCCAGGAAGCGGCGCGCGTCGAGGCTGCACGGCAGGAGGCTTCGCGCCAGGAAGCCGCTCGACAGGAAGCCGCAAAGCAGGAGGCCGCAAAGCAGGAGGCCGCGCGGGTTGCCGAGGCGCGGACGGATTCGTCGCGCCCCCTCGTTTCTCAAAACTGGGCGGTACAGATCGGTCAGTTCGCCCGCCCGGAAAATGCCAAGGCTGCCGAGTCGCGGGCGGCTTCGCTGGGTCTGCGCGCGTACAGTGAGACCCTGCAGACTGCTCAGGGCGAACGTTTTCGGGTGCGGACCGGCCCCTTTGCGACCCGCGCTGCAGCGGAGGATGCCCGCAGCCGCCTGATCGCCGCGGGACTTGAGGCGGCTCTGGTCGCTCCGGAGGCTTCGCGATAATGGAGAGTCTCACCGCCTGGGATTGGCTGCTTGGCGGTCTCGTCATTGTGTCGGTCGGGCTTGGATTGCTTGCCGGGCTGGTACGGACGGCCTTTGCCCTGGCTTCCTGGGTGGTGGCGCTGGTGGGCGCACTCCTTGGCAGTCCGCTGCTGATCGCGAGCTTTCACCTGAACGCACCGGTCTGGGCGCTCGCCTTGCCCTTGTTTCTCGTTATCTTTGTACTGACCCGGCTGATCGGCTCGATGATTGCAAAGGGGCTCGCAGCGGTGGGTCTGGGCGGAATTGATCGCATGCTGGGCGGCGTTGTCGGAGCCGCGAGGGCCTTGATTGTTTTTGCGATCATTGCGTTGGTGGCAGCGACGACAGGGTTCGATCGCCACCCCGAGTGGGTCAACGCCCGGAGCCGCCCTTTGCTAGACGAAATATCCGCCCGCCTTGCCCCGCTTCTGCCGGTCAAGGCCGCGGGTACCAAGCGCATCTGACCCTCCAGACTTATCGCCGGAGCCCTGACCATGTGTGGAATCCTCGGCGTTGTATCGCGGTCCCCTGTCAATCAGCTTCTCTACGACGGACTTCTTCTGCTCCAGCACCGGGGTCAGGACGCAGCCGGCATCGCAACAGCGAGCGGAAAGAAATTCAATCTCCACAAGGCCAACGGCATGGTTCGGGATGTGTTCCGAACGCGAAACATGCGCGCGTTGCCCGGCAACTCGGGCATCGGTCATGTGCGCTATCCGACTGCGGGTTCGGCCGCAGACTCCGAAGAAGCACAGCCCTTTTACGTCAATGCTCCCTTTGGTGTCACGCTCGCGCACAACGGCAACCTCACCAATGCGGCGCAACTGTCCGACGACATGTTCCGCCGCGACCGACGTCACATCAACACGGCTTCGGACTCCGAGGTCCTGCTCAATGTGCTCGCCCACGAATTGCAGGAAAAGGCCCGGGGTATCACCCTTGATCCGGAGACGATATTTTCGGCTGTGTCGGGCCTGCATCGCCGTGTGCTCGGGGCGTATGCGTGCGTTGCTGAGATTGCCGGCTATGGGATTCTTGCGTTTCGCGACCCGCTCGGCATCCGGCCGCTTTGCTACGGAGTATCCGAGACCGATTCGGGGACCGAGTATCTCGTCGCTTCAGAGTCGGTTGCGCTCGAGGGGCTCGGCTTTCGGATGGTCCGCGATGTTCAGCCGGGCGAGGCACTTTTTATTGATCTTGACGGTAACTTCCATTCCCGTCAGTGCGCGGACAAACCCGTGCTCAACCCCTGCATCTTCGAGTATGTGTATTTCGCGCGCCCCGACTCGGTGATCGATGGCGTGTCGGTTTATGGCGCGCGACTCCGGATGGGCGAATATCTGGCCGAAGCCGTCGCCGGGGCGATCCGCAGCGGAGATATCGATGTCGTCATGCCGATCCCGGACACGTCACGTCCCTCTGCGATGCAGTTGGCCAATCGGCTCGGGCTGGATTATCGGGAAGGATTCTTTAAAAACCGCTATGTGGGGCGAACCTTCATCATGCCGGGGCAGTCGGTCCGACGGAAATCGGTTCGACAGAAACTCAATGCGATGAGTGTCGAGTTCAAGGGAAAAAATGTACTGCTGGTCGACGATTCGATCGTCCGTGGCACAACCTCTCGCGAGATCGTGCAGATGGCCAGAGACGCGGGTGCGAACAAGGTCTACTTCGCTTCGGCCTCGCCGCCGGTCAGATTCCCAAATGTCTATGGTATCGATATGCCGACGCGCGGTGAACTGATCGCTCACGGCCGCGATGATGATGAGATCCGGTCGGCGATCGGTGCCGATGCGCTCGTTTACCAGTCTGCTGATTCAATGAAACGGTCAGTCTTCGATCTCAACCCGGCGCTGTCCCGGGTCGAAGCTTCGTGTTTTGACGGCGTTTACCTCACCGGCGACATTACACCTGAGTACCTTGATGCACTTGAGGCGGGCCGAATCGCGATCGGTCCGCAAATCGAGGAAGAGCGGGCTCTCAGCCAGATGAATCTGCAGTTTGCGGTGGCTTCAGACTGACCAATCTTTTGATAAACGCCTTTGCCGGCGCTGCCGGTCTAAGATCGTCATAGCCTTGAAGCCCAGGCGTGCGACGGTCAGGCTTCGGGAATATCTATGACCAAACCCCTGTCTTTTGATTCGCTGGCAGTACGAGCCGGGATCGAGCGCTCGCAGTTCGGCGAGCACTCCGAACCGATCTATCTCACATCTAGTTTCGTATTCGAAAATTCCGCTCAGGCGGCAGCGCGCTTTGCGGGAACGGAATCGGGGCCGGTCTACTCTCGTTTCAGCAATCCCACGGTACACGCCTTCTGCGAGCGCCTTGCTGCGCTGGAGGGAGCGCCGGCATGTCTCGCAACCGCATCGGGTATGTCGGCGATCATGGCGACCCTGATGAGTCTCACCCGGTCCGGCGACCATGTGGTTTCGGCAGCCGGTGTCTTCGGCGCGACCATGCAGCTTTTCAATATGTTCGGCCGGTATGGGATCGAGACGTCCTACGTGCCTCTCACGGATCTCAGCGCGTGGCGTGCCGCGATGCGTCCAAACACCCGGATGCTCTACATCGAATCGCCTTCCAATCCTCTGACTGAAATCGGTGATATTCGCGCGCTAGCAAAGATTGCTGAGGATGCCGGCGCAGTGTTGGTGGTAGACAATTGTTTCTGTACGCCCGCTCTGCAAAAGCCTTTCGAGTTCGGTGCTCATGTGGTCGTACACTCGGCGACCAAGTACATAGACGGACAGGGTAGGGTACTCGGCGGGGCGATACTCGGCTCGCAGTCCTACATTCGCGATCAGGTATTGCCAGTACTGCGTACGGCGGGACCGTCTCTGTCGCCGTTCAATGCCTGGGTGCTGCTCAAAGGTTTGGAGACGCTATCGCTACGTATGGAAAAGCAATCGGCCAATGCGATGTCAGTGGCGAAGTGGCTCGCTGCCCATCCGCGCGTGGCTCGCGTGCACTACCCAGGGCTCGCTTCACATCCTCAGCATGCACTTGCCATGGTGCAACAGCGAACGGCCGGTGCGATCGTATCGTTCGAAGTCAAGGGTGAGGACGATGCTGACTTGCGTAGTCGCGCGTGGGCGACGATAGACGGCTGCCGCCTTCTTTCCATCACAGGCAACCTCGGCGACACCAAGACGACGATTACCCATCCGGCGAGTACGACGCACGGACGACTGAGCGCTGATGCGAGACGTGCAGCGGGCGTGGGCGAGGGGCTCGTTCGGCTTGCGGTGGGTCTCGAATCGCCCGAAGATATTTGTGCTGATCTCGCCCAGGGGCTTGAGGCCTGAGATCTGATGATTAGGGTGTTTTAAATGAAACCTTTCGTTGTCAGGCGCTCACGCGCCATCGAATCACTAGTAGCCGGAATGCCGACGCAGGATGGTGCAGGGGTAAAACTCGTGCGGGTCCTCACGCAGAATCTTCAACGCCGTCTCGACCCGTTTTTGATGCTCGACAATTTTCGTTCTGACGATCCCGACGATTACATCGCGGGCTTTCCCGACCATCCTCACCGCGGTTTTGAGACGGTGACCTATATGCTGGCCGGATGTATGCGGCACCGAGACAGCGTCGGGAATGAGGGCTTGATCAATTCGGGTGGCGTTCAGTGGATGCGCGCTGGTAGCGGCATCATCCACTCCGAGATGCCCGAGCAGCAGGATGGTCTGATGGAGGGCTTCCAGCTTTGGGTGAATCTTCCGGCGTCCCTCAAGATGAGCCAGCCCGGTTGGCGCGATATTCCCGGCGCGGATGTTCCGGAGTTCGTGACGGCCGATGGCGTTCGCGTGCGGGTGATCGCGGGCGAGGCGCACGGTGTACAGGGCGCGGTGAGCGAGGGGCCAGTGGAGCCGCTCTTTGTCGATATGCACTTTGACCGGCCCGGTTCGGTCGATATTGCGCTTAGCACCGGGCACAACGCTTTTGTCTACGTATACCGCGGCGCGCTTGAAATCGGTGGCGCTACGATTCCTCGCGAGCGCATGGCGATCCTCGACAATCCGCACGATGCCGACGGTGTGTCGATTCAGGCAAGAGCACCCGCGCGCGCGGTCCTCATCGCCGGCCGACCACTTAACGAGCCCATCGTGCAGTACGGACCCTTTGTCATGAACACCCGTGACGAGATCATGCAGGCGATGCATGACTACCAGCGCGGGCATCTGTACCGCGGCTAATCGGGGCTTGCTCGGATTGCGCGTAGCTTAGGGCCCGGGCGGTGAGCTGGCCTGGCGGATGGCACGTCAGGAGGTTCCGCGCTCAGCGGTTCCATCGATCGCGATGCTGCAGATGTGTCAACTGAGGACCGGGCGGTGAGCTGGCCTGGCGCTTAACCGACTGCGCCGCCGCCTTGGCGGCGG
>CAZZKA010000269.1:0-4893 GCA_964654745.1 uncultured Bordetella sp.
GGCTATTCCAATCAACAACTTGGGCTCTTCCTACGGCCCCCAGGGCACAGCCGGAAGACCCGCAGCCAAATCTGCCGACCCCGCGGCGGCCTCTTCGGCGGGTGCCGAAGGCACGACCGCCGAGGTCGGCGAGGCCACCCGGGCTGCCATGGCCTCCGATGCTGATTTCGACAAGGCCAAGGTCGATGCGATCAAACAGGCCATTGCCTCTGGGACCTATGTGATCGACCCACGCAAGATTGCCGAAAACTTTGCCAGCCTGGAAAAGCTGCTCTGAGGCGTATTTTTCCATGCTCGCAGACACCTCAGTCGCAGACGATTCATTGCTAGCCCGGCTGGCCGTCGCCCAGCAGGCCTGTTCGCGCCTGAAGGATCTGCTCGAAGAGGAATTTACTGCCCTCAAATCCCGCGATCTCCCCAGCTTCGAATCCCTGCAGCCCGTCAAGGCCACCCTGCTGACCGAATTGTCGGCGGCGGTGGAAGTCCAGACCGACCGCCTCGGCGAGGAAGGTTCGCCGGGTGTCCTGTCCGCCTGGGAAGCATTTCGTTTCAACATGCTCGAGTGCCGCGACCTGCATCGCCGCAACGAACTCCTCATTTTGCGCAAGCGTGACGCCGTCCGAGGCGCTCTGCAGGCGCTGATGGGTGGAGCCGAGTCCGCATCGTCGGTCGAAGTCTATGACCGTCTGGGCCGCGTTAACCGCAACGCCCGCCGCCGCGACCCCTACGCTCAGGCCTGAGCGCCGCCTCCCCCGCCGGCGCCCCTCGCACGCAGGGCATCTTCCGGCACCTTGCCACGCAGTCTGAACGCCCAAGCCAGCACCACGGCCACCGCCGCGTAGCATTCGACCGGGATGCTGTCGTCAAGCTCCAGGCGCGACAGCGTCTCGATCAGACCCGGGTCCTCAGCGATGAAGATTCCCTGCCGACGCGCCTCAGCCAGAATACGTTCAGCAATCTCGCCGCTGCCCTTGGCTACGACGATGGGTACCTCGTTACTGCCATATTCGAGCGCAATCGCCCGCTTGCGGGGATTCATGGCAGATCAGGCCTTCACGTCCAGGCCAAGCGTCGAGACCGGCACCGGAGCGGGAGACCGCGCCACACCTGGCGGGTCTCCTTCCAGAACCCTGAAGGCGCGAAGCGACAAGCCCGCTTCCTCCAGCGATACGCTAAGGCCGCGTTCTTCGGCGAGCGCCACGCGAGCGACCTCCGCGCGTCGCGCCCAGACGTTCACATCGACGCGAGTGCCGGTCACAACGGTCTTAAGCCAGATATCGCCGGTCTGCGGGGGGGCGACATGGATATCGATCGAATAAGACCCATCGCCCCGGGAGTCACCCCGCGAATGGCGCTCGAAACGCACCGAAACAGGGGGCGCATCCGCGAAAGGAAGCGCCACGGAAAAAACCTGGCGCCCGTCTGAGGACTGTTGCACTGCGTCGAGCTGCTTGCGCTCGATGTCGTCAACCGCATCATCGATATCGTCGGCATCGCCCCCCGAACGCGCCGCCAGCAGCCGGCTGATCTGCCGAAGAATCATCTTGAGGTCGAGCGCATGCAGGGACCGGCCAGCAGCAAGCGCCGCCTCGCCCCAAAGACCCGAGCGGGCTACCGCCTGTTCTATCGCCGAGGCTGAGAGCCCGTCGCTGCGCAGTCTCGACAGCGCGAGTGCTCTGGCAATATCCAGGGCGCCAGCGTCGATGAGCTGCGACTCGAGCCGACCTGGAGCGAGCACCGAGGCGAGCGTTCCTACTGCGGTGCTAGAGCTCAGCAACCCCATGTGCCGCACCGACACGGAAGTCTCTGAGGACTGAGCGGTTCGCTGAATCAGCGTGGCGCTCGCCCCCGCGACCACAGTGCGCGTTTCTACCGAAGTCGCCGACGAGTCAGCACCGCCCAGCGGAGGCAGCACCTTGAGGACGAAGGCTTCACCCTGTCGCGTCACCCGGAACCATCTGGGATCGCCAGGCGAGACCCGCTGAAGCGCGGGAGGAAGATCGAAAAAGCGCCCGTTCAGCAAAAAGAGCGTCTGATCCCCGCGCGCCTGGACCGAGCCCTGAACGATCTGGCCCTCCCGCAACCCGAGGGCTACGGCATCCGGCTCGGCAAGGCGGATTACCGGAACTTCGGCCACCAACGCCGCATAGCGAGCCAGCGGGCTGATGCCGTCCGGGGCGATCATGATTACTTAGGGATATCGCACCCAGGATCGGCGCTCGATTTCTGCCCGCTCCTGAGGACTCACGCCGGGCTGGCCACCGCCGCTGCCGCCGGCCAAGCCGCACTGACCCGAATCGCCAAACGCCATTTGTTGCAGTTGGCAGCTATCGGGGATTTGCATAACGGTTCCGGCCAACAGCACTCCGCGCGCGCCCTGAGGCAGCGCCTGAGGGTTCATCCGGGCGAGGACCTCGCGAAGAAACGGCACGGTGAACGGCGCGCCGCCAAAGTGCTGCGCGATGATGCGGTCGAGCGAATCGCCGTTGCGCACCGAATACTGAACCGCAGGGGCACCAGAACGCCATCCAGAGGCCTGCTGTGCCGCCATCTGCGACGCAGCGGGCCCGGCAGCGAAGAGCCAGGAAGCGGCCGTCAAAACGGCCAACGAACGTGCGCCCGAAAATGCGGACCGATTCAGAGCGGCGTAGCGAACCATGAAGCCCCCTTTTCGACCGAGAACAGCGCGCGGGCAGTACCAGGGTCGGAAGTCAATCTTAAGACAGATCGGTAAGGACCGACAGAGACCACCTCGGCAAGGAGCGCACGATCCAGCGAACCAGGCTCAAGGATACGGGAAGGAATCTTGGCCGGGTCAGCGACAGCCCAGCGGTCACCGACGCGAACGCCGGACCGGGCACCCACCGGGATCGAGACACTGCCAAGCGGCGAGGTCGCCGCTCGCACCATCACGGGCTGACAGCGGAGCTTTTCGAGCGCCTCAGCCCACCACGCGAGCGCAGACCTGCGGATCTCGTCGAGCGTCGAATCGGGCACCACCGCCGACTCTATGGAGGGGGAACCGCCAGGAATCACAAATGACCACTCGCGCCGCAAAAGTACCGAAGCGTTGAATTGATCCGACAGCGTCATCATCACATCGACTCGACGGTCCGGCATGCGCGAAACAGGCGGAATAGGGATGTATGTTGCGGCGCGTACGGTGGCCCATACCGCCTGCCGGGCGGGACTCTGGCCCGGCTGCGAGCCAGGGCCCTGCAGTGCCTGGTCGAGTCGATCCGACTGAATGGTCAACTCGATACGGTAAGGTGCATCGAGTTGGCCCGTGCCGGCAACGAGCCGGGTGTAGGAATCCGCCACCACCGGTTCGATGCCGGCGAGCCGGATGGCTCCGGAGCGCGCCCGTTCGGCCAGCAAGCGGTGGAAATAGCGCTCGATTTCCAACAGCACCGCATGCCCGCGAGCACCATCCAACGGGCGAACCGTTGAATCGAGGACCGTAAGACGCGCGAGATCGGCTCCGCCCACTCGGCAGAGTTCAGGAGACGTCGCCCCCTGGCTGTCACTGGATGGGGGGACAGCGGACGACCCGGCGACAGACGAGCCACCCGAAGCCGGCGATGAAGTACCAAGTGACGGCGAACCGAGAGCGGTCGCCGCAAGGGACATCGGTGCCTGCGGTTTCGCTGCATCGGCGAGCGGCACGGCCACTGTCGATGAGTCCGATGACGCGGCGGTTATCCCCCCGGACGGCGCAGCGCCCGCCCGCGAGGGCGTCGCGGCGACCGATCCCGCGGACGGCGCGAAGGCTCCCCCAGCCGGTGCTGCGGCCCCGGCAGACGGACCCACCGATCGCGTCGCGGGCTGCGAAACCGATGCCGCCGTCGGCACCGCCGCGGCAGGGGGCGGCGCCGCGGGCGCTGTCGCGTGAGCTGTCGCGGGACCCATAGCGGTAGCCGTAGCGGGAATCGCAGGCGCCGCGGCAATCGCCGCAGGTGTTGCCCCTGGGGACACGCCAGCAGCCTCACCCGCCGCGCCGGCCTGGAACAGCGCATCCGCTGCCGCCCTCGCCCTCACTTCGGAGAAAAACCGCGAGACATGCCGCAACTGCCCCGACTCGTCCAGCCAGGCGCTCGATGTCACCCGCACCGGCGCATCGAGTGCCTGATCGATCAGCGCATTACGGAAGCGCTCGAGGCGAATCGCTCCGTCGGCGTCGCCGGCGGTCTGTGCAGGCGCCTGCGCCCAGGAGACGGGCAGCGAAAACGCAGCCGCGAGTATTGACGCCAGGGCGCGCGAGCCCGACCGGCAGGGGGCAGGCTTCATCACCGACCCAGCCGAGCCATTTCTTCCAGGTATACCGCGCGAAGTTCAAGCATGATTTCGCGATCGAGCGACAGGGTCGTCTCGTAGGTGTCGTTACCAACGGGAGCAATGGCAACCACCTCCGCGCCATGAATCAGCCCCTCGACCCGCGCGCGCACCCGGTCGCTGCGCAGCGTCGCATCGGCCACCGTAGTGGCGCCATCGAGGTATTGCCCGTAGACTTGCTCCGCCAAACCGCGGTAGGCGTCGAGTTTGGCGGCACGGATGGCGAGCAATCTTTGCTGAGCAGGCAGATGATGGGGTTGAATGCTGATGACCGCGTAGCCCGTCGCGGTAATCGGCCGGCGACGTTCGTTGCTGGTCAGGGGTTGCTGCACGACCGGCCGCGCGGGTTTTGCCTGAGCCTGCAGCCCGGCGGGCTTTCCGGCCTCCGCGCCGGCGCCAGCGAGGTCGGTCGTCGAGCATCCGGCAGTCAACAATGTCCCAATCAGGATTCCAAGTGCTCGAAACTTCATTGATCGCTCCCGGCAAGATGGCGTGCAGGGGAATTTCCCCCTTAGCTGAGCTTATGATCTGAAGGCGCATGATGTGCTTCGAACCTTTACA
>CAZZKA010000270.1:0-4858 GCA_964654745.1 uncultured Bordetella sp.
CCCCCTTGATCTGGTCCTGAAGCCCCCACCACTCCTGGATCACCACGACCCCAGGGGCGCCCGGCCTTTTACTGGTAGCCAGATAGCCCCGTGCCTTGCCTTTGCCGTCGGCGCGATCAAATTCAATCATTGACCCCATATCCTGTCTCCTCGTTTTATGCGGGCGGTTGGGCGATACGGACTGCACTGCGACCGGTTGCAGCGCTTTTGCCGCACGGATTGCTCCGTTTCTTAAGACCTATGATAAAGCGAGTTTACGGTGGAAGTCTGCGTCAGTTTCGGGGCAGGTCAGCCCAGCCCTGGACCCGGTGCAGTTTGCCGTTGGTGTGGTGCGGCTGTGGGGGCAGGGGGTCGAGGCTCAATATCGTGGCTCCCGCGTCGTGGGCTTCGAGAAATCTTTGCAGGCACTGCCGCACGCGACGCCATGCGTCTCGGCGGCTCAAGCCTTCGGGCGGCGCGAGGCGTACGCTCAGACGGTTCTCGCCGGCCTGCAGGATCTGGAAGCGGTGGACGCCGGCGCCGTCTTCGATCACGCTCTCTAAAGCCAGCGGGACCAAAACTACCGTTCTTTCTTTAGTGCCGGGCAGCCGGATAAGGTCGCCGCGACGACCTTCAACCCGCAGCCGCGGCAGCGCACAGCCGCAGGGGCAATTACCGGCGAGAAGCGTGATGCTGTCGCCGAGTCGGTATCGGATGAGAGGCTGCACGCGGTTGGACAGGTTGGTGAGCAGAACGTCAGCCGAGGCAATGCCCGGCCCGACTGGGCGGTCCTTGTCATCGATGGGCTCGAGGATGACCCAGTCGGCGTTCAGGTGCAGAGCGCCGTATTCGCAGCTGAAGGCCATGCTCATGCACTCCGAGGCGCCGTATTCCTCGACGACCGGGCAGCCGAACAGGTCTTTGAGGCGAACCGCCTCGCCGGGGGCGAGTTCCTCGCCCCCGCTCCACAGCACGGCGGGTGCGATACGCAGGCGACCGGCCGCCAACTCCTCGCCAAGCAGGGCCAGCATTGACGGGTAACTTGACAGCAGCGTCGGCTGCCAGGCGTTGAGTTGCGCCACCAGGCGATCGATCGGCTCGGTGATCGAGAAAGCGCGGCTGCGCAGGGCCAGCCACGGATAAAGACGGCGCATTCGTTCCCAGGACACCACCCCGGCGAAATGACCGTCCACCGCGGCAACCAGGGCGAGGCGACCCGCTCCGGCAAGTATCGGCCAAAGCATCGTGGCGCCACTTCGGCCCACCATTCGCGCAGTCACCAAGGCTTCGTAGATGGCAAGTGAGGCCGGGTCGTTGACATAGAGCCCCGGAACGCCGCTCGTACCGGAACTGGTCCATACCGCGTAGCGGCCCATGAAAGGTTCGCCCCGCCGGGAGGGATCGGCGATGAAACCCTCGAGTGCCCGGCGTCGCAGCGTCCTGTTGGTCACCCAGTCATCAAACCCCGCCATCAGCATCGCGCGATCCGTTGGCGGCAGGTCCTGCAAGACGGGATGGCTTGGCAGACCGCGCAGGTGCCGGGCGTAGAAAGGCGAGTGATCACGGGCGAATCGCAGCAATTCGCTATAGCGCCCGCCTGCCAGGCGAGTGACGGCTTCAGCCGGGGCATGTGTGCTGGCGAACACTGGCGCCGCGACATGCGTCCAGCGCCAGAAATCCTCAGCGGCCAGTGTGGCCTCCCAGGAGACGCTCCCGATAGACGTCTGCTCATGCCGGCGCGCTGCGGGCTTGCCCGCCCGGGTGGGGTCTGCGACATGACCTTGCATGATGGGATGGCGTACAGCCGGCGGCGGTGAGGGCCTGGAGAATGTACCGGCGATTGGCCGAGCCGAGCTTGATCTGCCGCAGGGCTCGAGTCGGATCGGATCTGGAATGAGGTCCCGGCACTACGCAAGACAGCTCTGCACCAAAGCGCCCCGGATGACGATCCGCAAAAGTCGATCGGGGCCGGGGTCTTCAGTTCAGCGGACGCTCGTCCTCAAAGCGCGGACTGCTCGTCTCGCGCCGAGTGGTGAACAAGTTGCCGGGATAGTGCCTTGCAAAGTCTTCCAGCACTTTGGTCAGA
Organism: uncultured Bordetella sp.; assembly: GCA_964654745.1. Taxonomy (GTDB): domain Bacteria; phylum Pseudomonadota; class Gammaproteobacteria; order Burkholderiales; family Burkholderiaceae_E; genus SYIM01. Next base: position 2,066 of record CAZZKA010000270.1, read on the forward strand.
GGCAGATCGCTCCAGCATCCATGATCCGACAGGTACTGCATGTGGCGTTCGCCGCGGGCGTTGTATTCCTGATAGAGCGCATCGCTCGTCCCGTCGAATTCGGTGGGGCTCACCCCAAATCGCTGGCACAACTCGATGTTGAAAGCCGGGACCGCTTTGACCCATCGGCCGCCCAGATACAGGGCAACGTAGCCATGATCGTAAAAGATATCCGTACCACCCATTCTGGCGCGCAGTTTTTCAGTGTTCAGATGGTTCGCGACGTCTGCAAGACCGATCGCAGCGGGGATACCCACCGCTCTCGCACTGGCCGCGAGGAGCGAGGCCTTTGGAACGCACCATCCGTGACCTGCTTCGATGACGCTGCTCGCGCGGTACGCCTGCGGTAAGGCGCTGATCTGGTACGGGTCATAGCGAATCCGATCACGGGCCGCGTAGAACAACGCTACGGCGCGCTCAATCTCCGAGCCTCGCTGCGCCCCCGACGTTGCAATAAAGCCGGCAACCGCGGGATGGTGAAAGTCGAGAAACTCGCTCGGAGCAAGCAGCGCCAGCAGCGTCGTCGCATCAGGATTTGGCGGCAGCTTGTCGAAATGCAGCATCGCTGTTAGCCGTGACGTCGCTCGAATTCGCGCATGAACTCGACGAGGGTCTTCACGCTCTCCAGGGGCATGGCGTTGTAGATCGATGCGCGCATGCCGCCGACGCTGCGGTGTCCCTTCAGTTGTTGCATGCCTGCGGCCTCCGCGCCTTTGAGGAAAGCGGCATCGAGCTCGGGCCTGCGCAGCTGGAACGGGACATTCATGCGCGAGCGGGCGGCCGGGTCGACCGGATTGGTGTAGAGATCGCTTTTGTCGATCGCTTCATAGAGGAGCTTTGACTTTGCGATGTTGCGGGCCTCGATCGCCGCGGGTCCGCCCTGTTGTTTCAGCCACTGAAAGACCAGAGCCGATACATAGACCGAGAACGTTGCGGGCGTGTTGATCATGGAGTCGGCTTCAGCCTGCGCGCGGTAACTCAGCAGCGACGGCATGGTCGAGCCGACGCGGGCGAGCAGATCTTCCCGCACGATGATGATGGTCAGGCCTGAAGGGCCGATGTTCTTTTGGGCACCGGCATAGATCAGTGCATAGCGCGAAACATCGATTGGCCGAGAGAGAATATTGGACGACATATCCGCGACGAGGGGTGTTTCGCCGACGTCCGGCGTCGTCTGGAACTCCACGCCGCCAATCGTTTCGTTCGAGCAGATATGGACGTATTCGGCGCGTGCGTCGAGCTGCCAGGTTTCACGAGGCGGGATGCGCCGAAAGCCATCGGGCTCGTCGCTCGCGGCCTCGTTCGCTTTGCCGAACCGGTGCGCCTCGCGCAGAGCCCTGCGCGACCACTCTCCGGTGGTGATGTAGTCCGCCTTTTTATCTCCCGCCAGCAGGTTCATGGGCACCATGCAGAACTGCAGACTCGCCCCGCCTGAAAGAAACAGCACCTTGTAGCCGGCCGGGATCCCCATCAGTTCGCGCAGATCGTTCTGCGCCTGCTCATGGATGGACATGTAATGCTTGCCGCGATGGCTCATCTCCATCACCGACATGCCGCTGCCGCGCCAGTCGAGGAGTTCGGCGGCAACCTGTTCTAGCACCGGCTCGGGCAACAGCGCGGGCCCGGAACTGAAGTTGATCACCGATCGCATGCGCTCTACTCCTCGGCTGTCAGCGCGACGATGAGGCCGGTCGAGGTCGCCGTTGCCAATACTTCGCTGCCGTCGGTGCTCATCAGCGTCGCCTCGAGAAAGGCGACCCGCCGCCCGCGCCGCAGGATGCGGGCCTCGGCGAGGACTTCGCCCGGGCCGACTGCCTTGAGAAAGGACACTTTGATCTCAAGCGTCGCGATATTTTCGGCAAAGTCGGTATCGCGCATGAGCGCCTGAGCCATCGTGGCATCGAGCCAGGCGGTGACGAAACCTCCCTGGGCAATGGTTCCCCGGGTGTGGCAGAACTCGGGCCTCACCTCATAGAGCGCGCGAAGCGTTCTCGTCCTTGCGTCCCAGGCGATGAGCTTCTTCCAGCCGATCGCACGATTAAGCGGCTGGCGATTCCATGCCGCTTCGTGTTCGTCGAAGGGCGCGTTCGGGGGGGCGTTGCGGGGCACCGGATCCTGCATGACAAAGGGCGAGACCAAAGCCCGCAATCGTAGCCTAAAAAAAACAATCCCCGCGAGCGTGGCGCTGCGCGGGGATCGGGGATGGCGCCGGCTGACGCGTCGCTCGGATTGTGCTCCGAAAGACGGCCCGCCGGCGACAGACGGCAATTACATATCCATGCCGCCCATGCCACCCATTCCGCCCATGCCACCAGGCATGCCGCCAGGAGCCGGCTTGTCCTCGGGCTGCTCGGCCACCATCGCATCGGTGGTGAGCATCAGACTGGCAACCGACGCTGCGTTCTGCAGAGCGGTACGCGTGACCTTGGTGGGGTCAACCACGCCCATCTCGAGCAGATCGCCGTAGGTGCCGTTGGCTGCGTTGTAGCCGAAGTTGCCTTTGCCCTTGAGGACTTCAGCCACGACGACACTGGCTTCTTCGCCGCAGTTGTTGACGATCTGGCGCAGGGGCTCTTCAACCGCACGCAGGACGATTTGCGCGCCGGCGTTCTGGTCAGCGTTCTCGCCCTTGACCTTGACCGCCGAGCGGGCGCGCAGCAGCGCAACACCGCCACCCGCAACGACGCCCTCTTCGACGGCTGCGCGGGTTGCGTGCAGCGGCATACTGTACGCATTGCTGAAAGAAGCGCGAAG
>CAZZKA010000271.1:0-4830 GCA_964654745.1 uncultured Bordetella sp.
TTCAATAACACCATCATCACCATCACCGATCGTCAGGGCAATGCACTCGCCTGGGCGTCCTCGGGGGGTGCCGGGTTCAAGGGTTCACGCAAATCCACGCCCTTTGCCGCACAGGTTGCAGCCGAATCAGCCGGACGCGCCGCGCAAGAATGTGGCATCAAGAATCTCGAGGTCGAGATTCGCGGGCCCGGCCCTGGTCGTGAGTCGTCGGTGCGCGCGCTGAACGCACTCGGCATCAAGATCCTGCAAATTCAGGATGTGACGCCGATTCCGCACAACGGTTGTCGGCCGCCCAAGCGTCGCCGTATCTGAGCTGAGTTTGCGGGCGAACCTTCCTGCTGCGCCAGTCGCTGCAGGGCGGGTCGGACGCCCCGGGTGGTGACAGCGCCACCCCAGTCGACCTGATGCGCCAACAGGCGCCTCAGTCCGGCACTCCGGTCCGCCAAGACCACTGTCCGCCACCTGTCAGGTTGTCTCGTGCAGCCAGGTTTCCAAAGGCGGACTGACCGCGGAGCGATCCGCGCAACATGAGGAAGATAACGTGGCACGTTACACAGGACCCAAGGCGAAACTGTCCCGCCGAGAAGGCACGGACCTGTTTCTGAAGAGCGCCCGCCGGGGGCTCGATTCGAAATGCAAGCTCGACAGCAAGCCAGGCCAACACGGCCGGATTTCCGGGACCCGGACTTCCGACTTCGGCAAGCAGCTGCGCGAAAAGCAAAAGGTCAAGCGCATGTACGGGGTGCTTGAACGGCAATTCCGCCGCTATTACGCCGAGGCCGTGCGCCGGCGCGGCAATACCGGTGAAAACCTGCTCCAGCTCCTTGAAAGCCGCCTGGACAACGTCGTTTATCGGATGGGGTTTGGTTCGACTCGCGCCGAGGCCCGTCAGTTAGTGAGCCATAAGGCGGTGACCGTCAACGGCCGCACCGTCAATATCCCTTCGGCACTGGTGCGCCCGAACGATGTTGTGGCAGTGCGCGAAAAGTCGCGCGCCCAGGCCCGTATCGTCGATTCGTTGAATCTTGCTGAGCAAAGCGGCTTTCCCGCCTGGGTCTCAGTGGACAAAACCAAAATGGAGGGTGTGTTCAAGTCCGCGCCCGACCGTGCCGAACTGGCCGGTGACATCAATGAAAGTCTGATCGTCGAGTTGTACTCGCGCTAATCGAAAGGATTGCCATGCACACAGCCATGCTGAAGCCGCGCATCGTCGAGGTCGAGCAACTTGGAGCCGCACATGCCCGCGTAGTGATGGAGCCGTTCGAGCGCGGCTACGGTCACACCCTGGGCAACGCGCTGCGCCGGGTGCTGCTCTCGTCGATGGTCGGTTATGCGCCCACCGAAGTCCAGATCACCGGGGTGGTGCACGAGTACTCCACGCTTGATGGTGTTCGCGAGGACGTCGTCGATCTGCTGCTCAACCTCAAGGGTGTGGTTTTCAAACTGCACAACCGCGACGAAGTGTTCGTGACGCTGCGCAAGGACTCAGCGGGTCCAGTGACCGCGTCCGACATCGATCTTCCGCATGATGTCGAGATCGTCAACCCGGATCATGTGATTGCCACCCTCACCGAGGGCGGCAAGATCGACATGTCGATCCGCGTCGAGCGCGGTCGCGGCTATCTGCCCGGGACCCTGCGTGACATGAACGACAGCAAGTCGATCGGCCGGATTGTTCTGGATGCCTCGTTCTCGCCGGTACGCCGCGTGAGTTATCAGGTTGAAAGTGCGCGGGTCGAGCAGCGCACCGACCTCGACCGACTGGTGGTCGATGTCGAGACCAACGGCGTGATCGCCCCCGAGGAGGCGGTGCGCCAGTCGGCGAGGATTCTGGTCGAGCAGCTGTCGGTGTTTGCGGCGCTCGAAGGCGGTGCTGAAGCTGGCGCTGAGGCGCTGGGCGCCGCCATAGGCGGCGTTGTCCGCGGCGGCCCGCAGATCGATCCGATTCTGGTGCGTCCGGTCGACGATCTGGAACTCACCGTGCGGTCGGCCAACTGCCTCAAGGCCGAAAACATCTACTACATCGGCGACCTGATCCAGCGCACCGAAAATGAGCTGCTCAAGACCCCCAATCTGGGCCGCAAGTCTTTGAACGAGATCAAGGAAGTGCTGGCTTCGCGCGGGCTCACCCTCGGCATGAAACTCGAGAACTGGCCGCCCGCCGGTCTTGAGCGTCCGTAAGCGCGTCCTTTAAAGCCTGCGAGTACAGGGAAACCATCATGCGTCACCGTCACGGTCTGCGTAAACTCAACCGCACCAGCGCGCATCGCGAGGCGATGCTGCGCAATCTCTGCATCGCGCTCCTGCGCCACGAGATGATCAAGACCACTCTGCCCAAGGCCAAGGAGTTGCGCCGCGTGGTCGAGCCATTGATCACGCTCGGCAAAAAGCCCTCGCTCGCCAACCGGCGACTGGCATTTGACCGTCTGCGTGATCGCGATCTGGTCGGCAAGCTCTTCAATGATCTGGGTCCGCGCTTTGCCCAGCGCAACGGCGGCTATACCCGCATTCTCAAGTTCGGTTTTCGCGTCGGCGACAACGCTCCGATGGCTCTGGTCGAACTCACCGAGCGGGTTGAGGAGCAGGCCGCTGCGGCCCCTGCAGCAGCGAGCTGATCGGTTGCGCGCTGCAACCTGGCGCGATGTCTGAGGTCGTCCGGGCAAGCCGGCTCGTCAAGCGGTACGGTTCGCATCGGGCCGTTGACGAACTCGATTTTGAGGTCGAGCAGGGTAGCTGCTTTGGCCTCCTCGGCCCCAATGGCGCGGGAAAAAGTACGACACTTCGTCTGCTGCTGGGTTTGACCCAGCCCGACGCAGGCGAGATCCGGGTGCTCGGCCTGCCGGTGCCGAGTCGGGCGCGCGAGGTACGAAGCCGGATTGGCGTCGTTCCTCAGATGGACGCCTTGGATCCGGACTTCACCGTCGCCGAAAACCTTGAGGTGTTTGCCCGCTATTTTGGCGCGCGCGCGCAAGAGGCTCGCCGCCATCCCGAACCGCTCCTCGATTTCGCCGGACTCGCGCACAAGCGCGACGCGCGAATAGGGGAGCTCTCCGGCGGCATGAAGCGCAGGCTGACGCTCGCGCGAGCGCTGGTGAACGATCCGGAGCTGTTGCTGCTCGATGAACCGAGCACGGGCCTCGATCCTCAGGCCCGGCACCTGATCTGGGAGCGTCTGCGACAGCTTCTCGCACGCGGCAAGTCGATCGTACTCACCACGCACTTCATGGAAGAGGCCGAACGCCTTTGCGACCGTATTGCAATCGTCGATCATGGCCGCTGCATTGCAGTCGATTCGCCTGTTGGGCTGATCAGTCGGCATATAGAGCCCATCGTGCTCGAGGTCGCCCACGCAGACCGGCGGGCCGAGCCGCCCGAGGTGCTTGCCGTGAGCGGAGAACGCGCCGAGCGGGTAGGCGATCTCATCTGCCTGTACACCCATGACGAAGCGCGCGCTGCCGCGCTCGCCCAGCGACCCGACCTGAGAGTTCTGCGTCGGCCGGCAAACCTCGAGGATGTATTCCTCAAGCTTACCGGGCGGGATCTTCGTGATTGACCCTGCGCGCGTCTTTGCCGTCTACCGGCGCAATTTTCTGGTCTGGCGAAAGCTTGCACCGGCAAGCCTGATTGGCAACATCGCTGAACCACTCATCACCCTTGTTGCCTTCGGCTATGGCCTGGGCAGTTTCCTCAAGGAAGTCGAAGGCGTGCCCTATGTGGTGTTCCTCGCCGCAGGCGCCATGTGCATGAGCACCATGATGGCGGCAAGCTTTGAGTCGCTCTACTCTGCTTTCGCACGGATGCAGGTGCAACGGACCTGGGACTCTATCCTCAATGCGCCGGTGGGCCTCAGTGAAATCCTGCTCGCGGAGTGGCTGTGGGCCGCGACCAAGGGGATGATGTCGGGAGCCGCCATCGTTATGGTTGCCGTCGCGCTCGACATTTCGCGCGCGCCCCAGCTCGTACTGGCTCTTCCGGTGATTTTTCTCACCGGTCTGTGCTTTGCCGCGACCGGACTGGTGGTGAACTCGCTCGCGCGTGGTTACGATTTCTTCACCTTTTATTTCACGCTCGCTCTTACGCCGATGATTTTTGTTTCAGGTGTGTACTATCCCGCGCAGGCGCTGCCGCAGTGGCTGGCCGCGCTCGCCTCGGTGCTGCCCTTGTCGGCGGCGGTGAGCCTGGTGAGGCCGCTTGTCATCGGCGGCTGGCCAGAGCAGGTAGCGCTGCCCTTTGCGCTCCTCGCTGTCTGGACGCTGGGCGCGCTCGCGCTTGCGCATGCGCTCACGCTGCGACGCTTTGCGCGGTGAGGGCGCCAGCTCCCGAAGCCACGTTACAGCAGCCAGGCGCCGGAGGTTTCGCATGAAGCAGACGCTTGATCGACCCAGTGAAGTCGGCATCGCCCCGCCCGATGCGGTCGTCCTCGCCCTCGCGAACGCCCCTGACCCGCAGGTCGCGCAGCGGATCGCCCGAGCGCTGGTCGAGGAACGGCTTGCTGCCTGCGTCAATATTCTGGGGGCCTGCGAATCGGTTTACCGCTGGCAGGGCGCGATCGAGCAGGCTACCGAGGTGCCGCTACTCATCAAGACAACGAGACGGCGTTGGACAGCGATGGCCGCGCGTTTCGTAGAGCTTCACCCCTTTGAAGTGCCCGAACTGATCGCGTTCGCCCCTGATGCGATCCTGCCCGCGTACGCAGCCTGGGTGATCGGCCAGACACGTGAGTCGGCTTCGCTCCAGCCGCGCGGCGCGCCTGACCGAGGCTAGGCCCTTTCGCGCAACCAGCGCGCGGCGTCGAGCGCGAAGTAGGTGAGGAAGCCGTCGGCGCCGGCC
>CAZZKA010000272.1:0-4825 GCA_964654745.1 uncultured Bordetella sp.
AAAGCCAGCCTGCGCTCGTTGCCTGTGTGGCGGCGGTGTTTGCAGCGCGCACGGGTCGAGCGGTCAAGCTGCGCCTCGATCGCGATGACGACATGCTGATCACGGGCAAGCGCCACGATTTCATTTCCAGGTGGGAAGTAGGTTTTGATGGTACCGGCAAAATTCTCGCCTTTGATGTGATGCTCGCGTCGCGTTGCGGTCACTCGGCCGATCTGTCCGGGCCGGTGAACGACAGGGCGGTCTGTCACGTTGACAACGCCTACTTTCTCGAACACATCCGGATAGAGTCGCATCGTTGCCGGACTCATACGGTTTCGAACACGGCGTTTCGCGGCTTCGGTGGGCCGCAGGGCATGATGGTGATCGAGGCGGCGATCGATGATATTGCGAGGTTTCTTGGGGTCGATCCCGCGGATGTTCGTCGCCGGAATTTTTACGGCATCGGCGATCGTCACATTACGCCCTACCGGATGGAGGTCGAGGACAATGTGCTCGACCTGATGGAGGGGAGACTTCGGGGGAGCAGCAGCTATCCCGAGCGCCGCGCGGCGATCGCGCGCTTCAATGCTCAGAGTCCGGTGATCCGGCGCGGCATCGCGCTCACGCCGGTCAAGTTCGGGATCTCCTTCAATGCGCAGATGTTCAACCAGGCAGGCGCGCTGGTCCACGTCTACAACGACGGTTCGGTGCTGCTCAATCACGGCGGTACCGAAATGGGACAGGGCTTACACACCAAGGTGATGCAGGTCGTTGCCGACGCTTTGGGGGTGCCACTGGCCTCGGTGCGGATCAGCGCCACCGACACCGCCAAGGTGCCCAACACCTCCGCGACTGCGGCCTCTTCGGGGAGCGATCTCAACGGCAAGGCCGCCGAGGCTGCTGCGCTTACGATCCGCAGCCGCTTGCTCGCTTTTGCGAGCGAGCGCTACAAGGTCGCCGAGTCGTCGATCCGTATCGCCAATGGCAACGTCGATCTGGGTGATGGCCGCACGCTGAGTTTTGCCCAACTCGCTCGCGCTGCGTACGTCGCGCGGATTTCGCTTTCATCCACCGGGTTTTATCGCACGCCGAAGATTCACTGGGACCCGGCCACTCTCACCGGGCGGCCGTTCTTTTATTTCGCTTATGGCATGGCGGTGGCCGAGGTGGCGATCGATACGCTGACTGGCGAGAGCCGCGTGCTTCGCATCGATGTCCTGCACGATGTGGGCAGATCGCTCAACCCCGCGATCGATATCGGCCAGATCGAGGGAGGTCTCATGCAGGGCATCGGCTGGGTCACTTCGGAGGAGCTCTGGTGGAATCAGTCGGGTGAGTTGAAAACGCATGCGCCTTCGACTTACAAGATTCCGACCGCGCGCGACTGGCCAGTCGATGCGCGGATCGCTCTGCTCGAGGATGTTCCAAACAGGGAAGACACCATCCACCGCTCCAAGGCGGTGGGCGAGCCGCCCTTCATGCTGGCGATCGCCGTGTTTCACGCCCTGCGCGATGCGGTTGCGAGCTGTGGTGCGGGCGGCGCGGTCCCGCTCGATGCGCCGGCCACCCCCGAGGCGATCCTGCGGGCCGTGGCAGCGGTTCGGTCGGCGTCGCCGCAGGCCGCCACCGCCAACGCCGCGACCGCTTGAAGCACTGGCTCGATTACCTGGTTGCGGCGCTCGGTGAGGGCCGTGCAGTGGTCCGCGTGGTGGTCATGCAGGCGCTTGGCTCAACGCCGCGCGAGCAGGGGGCGGTCATGCTGGTCGAGGCTCAGCGCACCGTCGGCACGATCGGCGGCGGCGAACTCGAGTGGCGCGCCCTGGTGCGCGCGCGAGAGCTTCTCGCTGCGCCGCCCGGTTCGGCCTGCACGGCGCGTTGGCCGCTCGGGCCGGACCTGGGGCAGTGCTGCGGCGGGTCGGTACGATTGTGGTTCGAGCGCCTGGGTGGCGGGGACCTTGATGTGTTCAAGTCGTTTCAGCGCAGGCAGGTGAGCCGTACGGGGGGCTTTCTGGTGAGCCGGCTCGATGGCGCTCTGCCCGTGCAGCAGGTCGCGTCGCGACAATGGTCCAATACCGCGCCGGAGGACAACGAAGCGCAGGTGGCCTCGGCTCTGGTCGAACCGGTCCCTTTGCTCGATCCTCCGGTTTGGATTTTTGGTGCAGGGCACGTCGGTCGCGCGCTTGCCGGAGTGCTCGCGGATCTTCCGTTTCAGGTGACCCTTGTCGACAGCCGCAAGGATCAGCTGGACGCTTTGTCGCTGCCGTCTGCGCAGAGTCTGGCCGTTGTCCACGAATCGCAGCCTCTGGCCTGTGTGGACCGGGTGCCCGCGGGTGCGGTGCTCCTCATCATGACCCACAGCCATGAAATCGACTATCAGCTCTGCAAGGCTGCGCTTGTCCGGCGTGACCTCGCGTGGGTAGGCTTGATCGGTTCGGAGACTAAGGGGACATGCTTTCGCCTGAGGCTCAGCCGCGAGGGCGTGGACGATAGTGCCTGCGCGGCGCTGGTATCGCCGATCGGGATCGCCGGTTCGCGCAGCAAGCTTCCCGCTGCGATCGCTGTCTCTGTGGCGGCACAGCTCCTTCGGGGCCTGCCGGAGGACCGCCTCTGAAGCTGCCTCATCCTCAGGCATTGCGCTCCCTGCGGCGGGGCGGCATCATGGGATCCGACCGACCGGAATCAACTCAAGCAGCCGGGCATTCGCCGCGTCGTTCGCCAACACAGGGGTCAGTAATGAATACCTTCAACATGATCGCTTGGGCTAACCGAAGCGAACGCTCGAGCAAGCGGTGCCGATCGCTGCTCGCCATGCTCGGTGTCATCGTCCTGGCCGCCTGGATGCCTTTGCCCGTCGATGCGCAAGTCGCGTGGCCCAACCGGCCGATTCGCCTGGTGTCGCCTTTTCCGCCCGGGGGGACCACCGATCAGATCGCGCGGCTGGTGCAGCCCGCGCTGTCGCAGTCACTCGGCGTGCCAGTGGTGGTCGAAAATCGCTCGGGTGGTAACGGTTCGATCGGAACGGGCGTCGTCGCGAAGTCGCCACCGGACGGCTATACGTTTGTAGTGGTCTTCGACACTCACGGCACCAACCCCAGCCTGATCCCCAACCTCGGCTACGACACCCGCACCGAACTCGCGCCGGTCATGTTGATTGCAACCGGTGCGATGGTGATCACCGTGCACCGCACGCAGGCGCAGCGAAACTTTTCGGACCTCGTGCGCACCGCTAAGGCGAGTGGCTCGGGTTTGCCTTACGGCACGATAGGTAGCGGCAGTCTGGCCCAACTCGCCATGACGAGCCTCGCAGCGCAGGTGGGTTTTCCCATGGTCCACGTCCCCTACAAGGGCGGTGGCCCGCTTGCGACGGACGCCGCAGCCGGACACGTACCAGTAGCGATGGCCACCACGGCGCTCCTTTCGCCGCATGTGCGCTCCGGCACGCTGATCCCGCTCGCGGTGACCTCCGCGCAACGCGATCCGGTCCTTCCCGATGTACCGACGCTTGCCGAGCAGGGCATCGCCGGCTTTGAGGCGCTGGCGTGGTGGGGCGTGTTTGCGCCCGGCGGAACGCCGCCCGACATCATTTCGCGGGTCAATCGTGAGCTTGTCGCGGCGTTATCCGAAACCACGGTACGCACGCGACTGACCGGGTTGGGGATGAATCTCAAGCTGGCGCCTGCCGACGAGATGGGACGTTTTCTCGAGCAGCAGATCGATCGCTGGGCCAAGGTGATCCGCGAGTTCAACATCCGTGCAGGCGACTGACTACGGCGCTTTGCGCATCGGGGAGATGATCATGACAACCAGGACCGCAATATCGGCGGGAACACGGGTGACGGTGAGGACCACCGCCGGGTGCTTGAGCGAGGAAAACCCGACCAAGAAAAGATCGGTCCTACGCCGTCTCTTCGCAGCGCTCGGCCTGGCGCTCGCCCTTCCAGCCTTTGCGCAGGAATACCCGAACCGGCCGGTCAGGGTGCTCATTGGCTTCCCTGCAGGTCAGGCGACCGATGTCCTGCACCGCGCGGTGGCGCCCAGACTCTCTCCGCTCTATGGCCAGCAGTTCTTTATCGAGAACCGGCCCGGGGCAGCCGGAATCATCGCGAGCGAAATGGCGACCAAGGTCGAGCCCGACGGTTACACGCTGCTCGGGACCTCAAGCGGCCCGCTGGCAGTGAATCCGGGCCTCTATCCCAAGCTGCCCTACGATGTCGCGCGGGATTTCGTGATGGTCGCAGGCATCGCGGTCGTGCCCTACGCGGTCGTCGTCAATCCCGCCTCGCCGATCAAAGACATCAAGGGTCTGGTCGAGCGAGCGCGCGCCAACCCTGGCAAGCTCAACTATGCATCCGGTGGTTCGGGTGTCACCAATCACCTCGTGACCGAGTTGTTCCGTGCGACTGCCGGTATCGATATTGTGCATATCCCCTATAAGGGAGGCCCCGCCGGGCTTGCTGATCTGGCGGGCGGGCAGGTCGACCTGATGTTCGAGACGCTCACCGCGACCCTTCCGCTCATTCGCAGCGGCAAGCTCAGACCGATTGCGGTATCGAGCGCGACCCGTTCTGCGGCTTTACCCGATATGCCCACCATCGCCGAGAGCGGTTATCCCGGATTCTCCGGCGTTCCTTGGATTGCCATGGCAGCCCCCGCCAAGACACCCCGCGAGATCGTGAGAAAGCTCAATGCCGACATCAATCGCATTCTCGCCTCTGACGAGGTGCGCCAGAATTTTCAGACGATGGGTTCGGAGCCGATGATCATGGATCCGGAACAACTCACTGCTTTTCTGCGCGCCGAGACGGAAAAATGGGCCCGTGCGGTCAAGCTGTCGGGTGCCAAGCCG
>CAZZKA010000273.1:0-4811 GCA_964654745.1 uncultured Bordetella sp.
GTTCGCCATCGACTCCACCGCCTTCGTTACCGTCGCCACTTTCGCTCCCCTCCGCGCTCCCGGAGTCGATGGCGATCTCGGATTCACCGTCCTGAACGGCTTCGTCCTCCAGTCCATCATCCGCTGCAGACTCTCCCATGTAGCTGAGTCCGTCGGAGAGTTCAAAAACCAGCGTCTCCACAGCCGGCTCGCCGGTGACCCATTCGATGGGCAGGAGCTCAAACCGCTCAGCAAGCGCTGCCGAGCCGGGGCCGGTATCCTGATCGGTATCGTCTTCGGGCGGCGGATCATTCGCCGCTGCGCCCATCGTTTCGTCCGTTATCTGGCCGTCGACCTTTACATCGGGCAGCCCGGGAACCCATGCCTCATTCGCAGGCGGGGTCGGCGCGACTTTGACGGGAACGAACTGGAGCGCCAGCCCGCTTTTACGCGAATTGGGCATCACACAAAGTCATCGCCGCGACCGGCAAGTACCATCTCACCCGCATCGGAGAGTTTGCGGGCGATCCGCATCGCAGATTTTTGGGCTTCCTCGACATCCGAAATACGCAAGGGACCCTTGGCCTCCATGTCGTCGATGAACATGACGCGTGCACGCGCAGACATGTTGTCGAAGAATTTCTGCTTGACCGCCTCGTCTGCTCCCTTGAGTGCCGTCATCAGCAAATCGGGTTCGACATTGCGCATGAGGGTCTGGATGCTACGGTTATCAACGTTGACGAGATTGTCGAACGTGAACATATTGTCCTGAATGCGCTGCGCGATATCGGGATCGATTTCCACCAGGCCACTCATGAGCTTGGATTCGATGTCGACCTTTACAAAGTTCATGATCTTGGCGGCAGTCTTGACGCCACCAAAACTCGAGCTCTTGGCCGAAGAGTTGTTGGAGAATTGCGTCTTCATGATCTGTTCGAGCTCGTTCATCGCAGCCGGCTGAACAGTCTCGAGAGCGCCGATCCGCTGAACGATCTCCGAGCGGGATTCCGCCGGGAGGAAATTGAGGACGTCCGCAGCCACTTCGTATTCGAGGACAGAGAGAATGATCGCGATCACCTGCGGATGTTCCAGGCGGATCATCTCGGCGATAGACCGGGCATCCATCCAGCGCAGGATCTCGAGCCCGCGGCTTGCTGACCCCGGCATGATCCGACCCAGCACCGATGCCGCCTTGTCTTCGCCTAGCGCCTTGCGCAGGACCGTTTCAACATAATCGATTGATCCGAGGCCCAGGTTGGACTGACGTCGGATTGTCGCGATGAAGTCATCGAGCACCATGCTCACGGCTTCCTGCGACAGGTCGACCACAGCCACCATGGCTGCGCCAAGCGCCTGCACTTCCTTGGGATCGAGATATTTGATGATGTCAGCCGCCTGCTGCTCACCGAGCAGCAGCATCAGCACGGCAGCGCGCTCGGTGTTGCTGAGCGCGTCGACCTCCGCGCGGACCTTGGCAACCGAGGCCTCGTCAGCACCAGGCCCGGGCAAAGCTGCCGGCTTTTCGGCCTCCTTGGGGGTTTCCTTGGCTGCGCCCTTGGCTCCCTTGTCGTCCTTGGCAGCCTTGGGATCCTTGTCGGCAGGCTTGTCTTCCTTGCCGCCCTTTTTCGCCGTTTTTGCCTTGTCTTCAGCCATGTCGGTACCCGGACAATTCTCGATCGTGCGTTGTCATCGTCACTGCTTGATCATGTTCTTGAGCACACTTGCGACCCGCTTGGAATCTTCGGAGACCAGCATGCGGATCACCGCAACCTTGTCATCATAAGTGTTCGCGGTATCCAGCATGTCGATCGAGATCGCAGATTTCTTGGGTTTGAGGCGCGCCTTGATCTCCTCGAGCGTCTCGCCCTCGCCGATCTGAATCATGCCCTCATCAAGCGGTTCGCCGTCGGCGGCGCCTTCGGCCTTGGCGCCGTCCTGGGCCGGCAACACTCCGCCCGCCACTGCAGCCGCTGCGACTGCAGCCACCGTCGCCGCATCCATGGGTTTGCCATCGGGACCAAGGATGGGCTTTCCATCCGGGCCCATGAGCAGCCCTGCGTTGGGATCCGGCGCCGGGGTGGGCTGGGGAAGGAAGGCTCGCATCACAGGGCGAACGATGAAGAGCAGAATCATCACAAACACGAGCGCTGCGACGCTGCTCTTGATCGCGCCGATCAGGTTTTCGCTTTCATACCAGGCAACGGGGGGGCCCGCGGCCGCCACAGGCTCGAATTTAGCTGTGACCAGCGTGACCACGTCGCCGCGTTTGTCATCAAAGCCTATCGTGCCGCGCACGATGTCGGTCAGCCGATCAAGCTCGGCCTGCGAATAACGGGGAGGCTTGGCGCCCTGCTGCGCAGAGCCGTCGGAAGCAGTTGGATCATTGACGATCACCGCCACAGATACCCTTTCGATCGATCCGGAGGGGTTTTTGACGTGCCGGATCGTACGATCGAGCTCGAAATTGCGCGTGCTGCGCTTGCTGAGTGAACCCTGCTGCGCAATCGGCTCGTTGGTCGCCTGACCGTTGGCGTTAAAGCGCGCATCGGGTGGTGGCTGGTTTGAAAGCGACCCCGGGATTCCCTGCGCATCCGGCCGCGCAGTGCGGTCCTCCGCCAGGGTCTCGGAACGCGTCTTGGGGCCTTCGCGGCGCGAGTCGAAATCTTCAAAGGTCACTTCCTGCTGCGTGAAATCCAGCCGGATGTCGACCTGGGTGCGTACATTATGCTCGCCGACAACCGGCGACAGGATTTGCATCACCCGCGTACGGTACTCACGTTCGACCTGGCGCTTATGCTGGAGCTGCGCAGTCGTCAGGCCCATCGCGGCCTCGCTCGGCGCGTCGCTGATCAGGTTACCTTCGTCGTCAACCACCGAAACATTCTCGGCCGGCAGATAGGGCACGCTCGAGGAGATCAACTGCACGATCGCCTTCACCTGTGCGGGTGACACCATGCGGCCAGCATGCGGCGTCACCACCACCGAAGCCTTGGGCGCAATGCGTTCGCGAATGAATGGACTCTGTCGCGGCATCGCGATGTGCACGCGCGCCGTCTTGATCGAGGCAATCGTCATCACACTACGGGCGATTTCCTGCTCAATCGCCGCGTTGTAGCGCACCTGCTCCATAAACTGGCTGGTCGTCATCGCCGACTGGCCCTTGAGCGACTCGATGCCGCCCGCGACCGCGCCCTTGGGCAGACCCTGCGAGGCGAGAAGCATGCGGGCCTCATGGTAGCGGGCCGCCGGAACCATCAGATTGCCGTTTTCAGGATCGATCTTGGCGTCGAAGCGGCCGGTCTTGAGCGCCTCGAGCGCCGACTGGCGATCGGTTTCATTGATGCCGGGCATCAGCACACGCCACGGGGGCGCCTGCATCCAGAGATAGACCGCGCCGAACAGCATGATCACCAGGAGCGCAATCACCGCCGGCATTGCCCGCCGGACCGCGGGCTGCTTGAACAGTTCACCCATGCCCTCGAACGCGCCCAGAGGAAGCATCGACGGCAGTCGGGATATCGCAGCGAGAGCGCCTCCCGCCCCTCCAGTCGCCCCGGGTCCTCCAGAGGCGCCGGTGGTTGCTGGCGCACCGCCTGGGCGGGCGACCTGAACCGCGCCTTGTCCGCCCGAGGGGACGGGCGCGTTAGCATCGGCGGGTCGGGGAGTTGTAGATCCGGGAGCGGTCGCAGTGGCCATGGCAGGGACTCAGACTTTCGTTTCGGATCAGACCGGCATGTTGAGAATGTCCTCGTACGCCTTGAGGACCTTATTACGGATTTGCAGCGTCGCTTCGAAGGCGAGGGACGATTTCTGCAGGCCCACCACCACCTCCGACAGCGGAATCTCCGCACCTCGCTCGTAGGCCTCGGCGGTTGCCCGCGCAGACATCTGAGTCTGGTTGACCGCGCTGATCGCATCCTTGACCGCCTGGGCAAAGCCGGGACGATCGGGCGCCTGCGCGCTATCGACCCGCGCGCCGACTCCGGAATCGGTGCCGATCTGCGACTGATACTTTCGGATCTGGCTCAACATCGATTCGACATTGGCCGCGTGGGTGCGTTCAATCATCATAACGCCTCTTCACCGATGGTCGCCATGCTGCCGGGCGCGGGTTCGCGCAGACGTGCAAGCTTGTAGCGCAGCGTTCGCGGACTGATGCCCAGACGCGCGGCGGCCTCGTTCCGATTGGCCGAAGTGCGAATCGCCGCCATGATGGCCTGATACTCGCTTGCCCTCACGGCCGATTGCAGACCTTCGCCACCGGCGTCGCTGCCCTCCTGTTCGGCTGGCTTTGCCGTTGATTGCGAACCAAACGCCGTAGCAGGCTCCGGGGCGACGCAACCGATGTCGGGTGAGCCGCAAAACGCGACGCTATCCGGGCTGATTTCGTCGAACACCAGATGCTCGGGTTCGATACGTTCAGACTGGCAAAGTACCAGCGCTCGGTGCATGACGTTTTCAAGTTCGCGAACGTTGCCCGGCCAGTGATACGCGAGCAGCGCCGCACCCGCCTCGCTTGTCAGCGCGGGCGCGGGCGCACCGCTTGCGTGTCGTAGCAGAAACTGCGCCGCCAGCGGCAGGATGTCGCCCGGGCGCTCGCGCAAGAACGGAATCGACAGCCGGAACGCACTGATGCGGAAATACAGATCCTCGCGAAACTCACGCGTGGCGATCGCCTGCTTGAGATCGCGGTTGGTCGCTGCGACGAGGCGAAAATCAAGTTTGACCGGCGTGGTGGCGCCCAGCCTCAACACCTCGCGCTCCTGCAGCACACGGAGCAGCCGGGTTTGAAGACCGACCGGCATCTCGCCGATTTCGTCCAGGAACAGCGT
>CAZZKA010000274.1:0-4756 GCA_964654745.1 uncultured Bordetella sp.
CGCCGTGCGGCAGCCGTTGCCGCAAACTCCGCCGCCGCGCCCCCTGCATTGCCACCTTCCCCGCCATCGGCCGCGGCTTCTCTGGGCGCAGCAGCTGCGGCGGGCGCCCCGCATGAGGAGCTCCAGTACCTCGCCCTGCTCCGCGATATCATGGCTCACGGCGTGGCTAAGGGCGACCGCACGGGCACGGGCACGCTGTCGCGCTTCGGCGTCACAATGCGGTTCAACCTGCGTGATGGCGTGTTCCCGCTGCTGATCGCTCTTCTCGTTTCATTTCTGCCGGCGGTACTGCTTGAGATCGGGGTCTATTGCGTGCGACCCGAAGTCCGACGAGCGGAACGGCCTCGCCCCAGCATTCTGGCGCGACTCTCCCGTGGTCGCCGAGTACTCCGGGAGCTCCGTGCCCGCGCGCATGAACGCGCGACTGCAGCAGAGGCTGCGCTGCGAGAATGTCGACTTGTCAGAGAGAAGCTGGATCTGGAGCACGCAAGCCGCTCCAACGGCCTCGACAAGGAGGTCGACCAGAAGATCGCGGCCGCCATCACCGAGCTTCAAGCAAGGACACTAGAACTGGAAGCCTCCCTGAAGCAGGCCCGAATTCGCGAATCCAAATTCGAAGCCGACCTGTCAAACGCAACACAGCAAGCGATCAAACATCACCAGGACAACCTGAGCCTGATAGCGCAGGTCGCGAGATTGGACGCAGCAGTTCATCGACAAGGCTGATTCGCTCGACGGAACATACGCCCGATGAACGCGGGTTGCGGTTCCCGTTGACTTAGCTGCTTGTGCTCGCCGTCACTCACGAATCAAGATCTGCACGGTAGCCGCTTTGGCTCGATCGATGGCTCCGTCGCGTGAATTCGAGTCCCCTCGTCTTGGAAGCGATTGGCCTGCAAGCAGCGGCCTGCACAAATCGCTGCGCACCGCGAAATTGACATTCTGGGGAATGTCGCCGGTCACCTGGGCGACCTTGAGCGCATTGAGCTTGGAGACGACCACGCCGATTACTTCGCCCCGGGAGTCGATCAGCGGGCCGCCACTATTGCCCGCCTGTACCGGGACGTCGATCTGCAGCTGCAGCGGGTTGTCCCGCAAACCCGAAAGGGCGGTAATCATCCCTGCGCCCACCTGACCGGATGACGAGAGCACGCCGTGGAGCGGAAAGCCGTAGATCAGCACGTCTTCGCCCTGCCTTGCCGGTTTGTCCGCGCGCAGCACCGCGGCGCGCTCAACCGGCGCCGCCTTCAGGAGGGCCAGATCCGCAGCGCGGTCAATCGCGAGAACCCGTACAGGCCGGTCCGCGGCGATACGCACCTCACGGCAGTCGCGAACGACATGTTCGTTGGTGACGAGATGGCCCTCGCGGCTCACAAAGAACCCCGAGCCGGTTCCCGCTGCCGGTCGCGGGGCAGTCGTGGCGGGCGCGCCTGGGGCCGAGCCTTGGGCCGTCGGCGCTGCCGAGCGGGCGGCGTCTGCGGCGCGGAGCGCGATCGAGCCGGGCTGCCATTGACGTGCCAGCCGCTGACCCTCAAGCAGATCGTCAGCGACAAGTTGCATGGCTGACTGAGCCCTGACCAGACCCGCACGTTGCATCAGATGCGCAGCCGCAGCGGGATCACCCAACCGCATCGAGGATTCAAACGCGATCTGCGACCAGGCATAGCCGAGCAGCGGCGAGCGCTCGACCAGGTCTCCAACAAGATACCAATGCGCCAGAGCGAGCTGCGCAGCGGGGTTGCGCTGGTCAGCCGCGTGCTGCATCCACTTCGCGGCCAGGCCCCGGTCGCGCGAGGTGCCGGTGCCGATTTCATACGCGCGGGCAAGCGCCAGCGCGGCATTTGCGTCACCCGCCTGAGCGGCGCGACCGAACCAGCTCAGCGCAGCGGCCTCGTCGCGCTCAGTCCCGTCCCCGCGCTGAAGCGCCAGGGCCCATGCTGTCTGAGCAGCGGCCATCCCGGCCTCGGCAGCCTTCCGGTACAGGCCCGCCGCCAGAGCCTTGTCGGACGCACGCCCATGACCCTGTGCGTAACACTGGCCCAGGCGCAGCCACGCCTGCGGCAAAGCCTCCCGGGCAGCCTCTTCGAAGCGATGGCAGGCCGCAACGGGGTCGCGCGAGGCCGCCGGGCCGCGCAAAAGCCGCTCGCCCTCTCTCAAGGCCGTTACTGCGGCGGCCAGCCCGGGTGCCGGTGAGGCGGACTCGCGCAGCGGCTCGGAAGCAGCCCCGCCAGAGACCGGGGCCGGCAGCGGGTCGGCCGCAGCCACGACCGGCCAGAGCAGGATCAAAAGTAACGTTGCACGGTGCATGGCTGAGAGGATACGGCAGCCTCTATGATCCCGCATCGATTGGGCGGTACGATTCGAGCTGACCGTTGCCTTCAAAAATGCCGGGCCACCGATGGATCAGCATGCAGACCCGACGCGCAGCCTCCTGATCCTCTGGTGGTCCGCCACCGGCGCGGCACGCGACCTTGCCGCTTCGGCGTGCGACGGAGCTCTCTCCGAGGCCGGTGTCAACACGCGGTTGATGCGCTGCGACCAAGCCGACAGCAAGGACGTGGTGCGTGCCGATGCCCTGATGTTTGTCTTTCCGGAGATGCTGGGCGGGATGGCCGGCCGGATGAAAGACCTGTTCGATCGCACCTACTATCAGGCGATCGATCAGATGGCGGGCAGGCCTTATTGCGCGATCATCACCGCAGGCTCGGACGGCGCCGGCGCGGCGCGACAAATCGCGCGGATCGCAACCGGATGGCGCCTTCGCGAAGCAGCTCCCCCGCTCGTTGTGCTTACCCATGCGCAGACCCCTGAGCAGATCCTCGCAGCCAAGACCGTCGACCCTTCAGAGCTTGCGCGAGCCCGAGATCTCGGCGCGATGCTCGCCGCCGGACTCGCGGTCGGTGTATGGTGAAGCGCGCCGGCGGGGGCCCGGTGCAAGGGGCGACGCACCCGCCGCAACCAGCGCAAACGCCCAGGCCTCGCCCGCCAGCGCGAGCCAAACGCCCCACAACATTATCAACCAGGCGAGCAGCTGCGCTGCCCGGGCCAAAAGACCGGGTAATTCTGATGCCGACATTCGACCTCCTTCGAGCTGGCGTGACTCGCCAACGGGCGCGGGCGATTGTGCCGATAGGAGCTGCATAGGGGTGAGCAACGCTCGGCCCGGTATCACGTTGCGATACCGAACCGCACGGTGCGCGACACCAGTGCGCTAAGACGCCTGCCGTGCTACGCTCAAACCCACCTGGCAAGCGCCCGGGCGGGCATCGCCCGGGTCGGCCCTTCAGGGACCGCGTTTCGCCTGGGAGCCCGTGATACTTGAGGAGGAGAGTCCCGTGAAGCTGCGCTCAATCCTGGCAGCCCTGGCTGCCGCAATCGCTATCCAATCCACCGCGTTCGCCCAGAACGTGACGCTGAGCTTTTCAGCCTGGGTGCCGCCCTCGCACATGCTGGTGCGCGACGGCATGATTCCCTGGATGGAGGAGGTTGACAAAGTCACACAGGGTCGCGTGAAGATCCGGCTCCTGCCCAAGGCCGCCGCCAATGCGGTCAATCATCTGGATGCGGTGTCCGACGGGCTCGCCGATGTGGCCTTCATTTCGCACAGTTACACCCCTGCCCGCTTTCCCATGACGCGGATCGGTGTTCTTCCTTTTGCCGGCGACAGCGCCGAGGTCGCATCGGTAGCCCTCTGGCGAATCTATGACAAGCACTTCACCCAACTGAACGAACACAAGGGCGTCAAACTCATCACGATCTACACGCACGGCGCCGGAATCTTCTGGAACGCCAAGCGCCCGATCCGGGCGATCGAGGACTTTGCAGGCCTCAAGATCCGCGTGGGCGGCGGCATTGCCGCTGACGTCGCCAATGCGCTTGGCGTCAACGCGATCTCCAAACCCGCGCCCGAGTCCTACGAACTGCTGTCGACCGGCGTGGTCGACGGCGTGATGTTCCCGGGTGAGAGCATTGTCTCGTTCAAGCTCGAAAAGCTGGTCAAATTCGCAACCGCCTTCCCCGGTGGTCTGTATTCAGACAGTCATGCGGTCATCATGAACGAGGCCGCCTGGAAGAAAATTTCCAAGGCTGACCAGGATGCCATCACGCGGATCTCGGGCGAAGCGCTCGCCCGTGCGATCGGTAAGGCCTGGGACAAAAACGCCGGCGCGGGTTTTGATGCGTTCAAGGCCGCTGGCGGTCAGATCATCCCGGCCGATGCCGCGCTCGTCAAAGCCGTTGCGGATCGCACGGCGCGCTTTGAGCAGGAATGGGTCAAGGCCGTCAACGACAAAGGCATGAACGGTTCGGCAATCGTCGCCGAGTATCGGGCGGAATTGAAGAAACTCGAGGGCCGGTAAGGCCCGTTGCGTGGCAGCGATCGGGCGGATCTCGCCCGATTCGCGTTCACGGCTCCGCTCTACCCCACCGCTCTACCCCACCGCTCTACCCCACCGCTCTACCCCACCGCTCTATCCCACCGCTCTATCCCACCGCTCTACCCCACCGCTCTATCCCACCGCTCTACCCCACCGCTCTATCCGATCGCTTTCCATGGTGACATCCGCTGCCCAAGCCCGCCCGCTGACGGTCAGCCAGCCCATGACGGGTCGACTCGAGTTCAACGAGCCCAAGGCCCGCTTGAGCGTGACCCTCGGATCGCCACCCGAGACCCGGGCGACCGACCTGCTCGGTCAGGCCGGCCAAAGAGAAAGTGTTTCTCTTTCCGGCGCCAGGGCAGGCGAGCCTCCCGCACCCC
>CAZZKA010000275.1:0-4718 GCA_964654745.1 uncultured Bordetella sp.
GGCCTACTGGTTGGCGGGATCTATGAGGATCTGGACGGAAACGGAACGAAAGAGGTGGCCCCCATCCTTGGTATCTCTTCACCGATAACAAGCCTTACCGACGCGGCCGGCGTCTACAATTTTGTCAGCCGGCAGTGTGCGCCAGGCGTCTGCACCAACTACTACGGTACTTTCAGGCTCAACGCCGACGGCAGTTGGGTGTCGTGCGAGCGCGGGAATCTTGCTGCGTCGTCATATATTTGTGCTTCGTCGATGAGCGGCGGCAGTTCAAGTTTCTCGGATGGTCGAGCCAGAATCACCGTCGGTGGCGTCGAGGCGGGATCTCTCATCATCTTCAAAGACCCGACCTCAGCCCAAAAGGTCGTGCTGCTGGACCTAAACGGTAAAACGGCACTCGGGCGCGGCGGTGTTTTCGCAGGCTCACAGGGGTTACCCGCCTCAGCCGATGGGAATTGGCACTACGCGCATACCAACGGAATCGTCGGCGTCGCGACAGTTTCCGGAACGACGTTTACGGACTCAGGAAAGTTTGGCAATGGAACCACTTACGGACCATTGCCCGGGTCATTTACAAAGAATCAACCCTGGAGCGGTTTCGTGACCACTTCAAACGGCGCGATTCTTCTTCCGACGGGCAGCGGAATGTACGCGGCCTATTTCGGAACGCAGGGAATCAGTATCGGGATTCGCCGATAGAGACCTATCCGCTGCATGCACCGATGGCAGGAGAGCTGCCGCGGTATTTCCTGCTACCTCCCCCGTTCAGACCGGCGCAGCTATCAAATACCGCCAATTCAGCGACTAGCCGCTCTGCCAGTGCCATAAAAAAAGGGTCGACCCAGCGGATCGACCCCTTAGGACCTTTTTCGGATTCAGGCTGCTGGAATCAGAAACTGTTCCTTGGTCTGTCCTGCAGCGATTTTGGCTGCCATCCATACCGGTGGGCGACCGCGGCCGGTCCAGGTGGCGCCGGTCTCGGGATCGCGATATTTGGGAGCAACAGTAGCCCCGCCGGATTTGGCCTTGCCTTTTGCGCCCGCACCCCGACGCGCCTTGGGGCCGCGTTTGGCGCGGGTCGCCGAAGACATGTCTTCCATGGACACGCCGAGTTTTTTCATCAGCGCCTTGACGCGCTCGACCGCACGGGCTTTTTTGTTGTCGCGGGCATTTTCAAGCGCCTTGGCCTGCGCCTGCAGCCGTGCGATTTGTTTTCTGATGGAGTCATAACTGCGAGCCATAAATATTCCTGTTTGTTTGAATAAGGAAAACTTATTTTAAACTTAATTCAATTTCCGCCACAAACAACTTCCCTTTGTATCTGTATTGATCCGAAGTAAAGCCCGTTGATTACCTGATTAATGTGGCGCCAAGCGAATCCCCCCAGCCCTGGAGTGGGCCAAGCGGATTACGGGTGACTGAAAACTCTTCGAGTCGCGGTTGACCGCCGAACGCACGGTAAACAACAACATCATCGACAAAAACAATCAAGGCGTTAAATGTCCAGCCCGTTACCAACACCTCCCTGCGAAATGCGAGCGAATCTACCCAGAAATTGCCGATGCGTTCACGGCGGGTTTTCCGGACATTTACTGCAAAACCTGAGCAACGATGGCCGGCACGCAGGCAGATCAATAATCCGTGGTCGAGTTCATTGCCATTTACCGCATGGGCGCTAGCAAACCGCTGTAACAGGTCGGGCCAAGAAAGAATGGTGACAGCAGGGTTGCGGTAGGGATCAAAGCCGTCCGCCACCAATTCGCTGCGCTGGGTGCGCTGAGGCTCGATCCGTTCGACGGATCGACGCGCATCGTCAAATTCCACCCAAGGAGCCTGTATCGAGTCCGCGCTCGTGGGTAGCCAGGTGGAGCAGGCCGAGCAGGCCAAGGCGAGACCCACCGCGGCCGCCCTGATAGGCCGAAGGGCGGCTTCCCTGATGGATTTTCCAGGCCGGTAAACCATGAAACGACCTGCTGAATGTTTGCTCAGGCCGTGTCCCCGAACGGAGGCCTTTGTGAGCCTGCAGTCGCGCATGGTCCGATCATGCACCGAGCGCGGGTCTGCCGGCTGCCTGGCGGAAAGCCCGCTTTGGAGTGGATCAAATCCCCACTTCGCGCAGGCCAGGTTTGGCCGTCGGATTGACGCCGCTGCCGGACCCGGTCCGGCCCGACCTCAGCCCACCGGCCGGCTTCGGTTCAGGCGCGCAGAAACGCCCCCCCCGGCGGGGCGGAGGGGCTGCCGCCGTTGGCGGGGGCAAGTGATAGGACCAGATCCGCGAGCGCCTCGGCCCGCTCGAGCCCCTCGCCCATCAGCGCCTCCAGGGTCGAAAGATCGGTCTCAGCGATACGGCGCAGGCAGCCGAGCCGCACGACACCCTCCGCGCCGACTGAAATGGTCCAGTCGTGCTCGAGGCGGGCGGCGTCGTTGATCTGAAGCAGCATGAGTAATGCCGCCTGAGACATCTCTGCCGCCCGAACGCGAGGATCGGCAATCGCGACTTCGACGACCAGCAGGTCCTCAACGACCGGGTGGGCGGTGACGGTCAGGCTGTGGCGCTCGGTCGAAAATTCCACGCCAACCGCCGCCTGCTCGAGCTGGAGGCCTTTGGACTGCGCAAAGCTGCTTAAGAGGGCGTCGAACTGGCTAGGCATGCGGGCAACTCCAGGGCTGGATGGAGGATTTTGAGAAAGCTCTGATTGGGGCGACAATAACCGGTTTTTCCGCAACCGGACCGCGGTCTGACTGCTCCCGGAAACTCTGGGGTTGTCGTCTTCGCGTTTTCGTCGCTCCCGCGAAACGGGAGTTTTCAGTTTCGGGAATTTTTAAGCTTTGGGAATGTTTCATTTCTCGGAACCTTTCCGGGGCTTGTTCCCTCGCAGGTCCCTTTTGTCTTTTTGAGGCTCCCTTACAGCGTGACGAATATCGTAGCCCCTGATACGCCGGAAACCAAGCCCTCGGACGCTGATCCGGAACAGTTGCCTGCCGGGGACTTCTCCGGATTCGGACTTGCTGAGCCGATCATCCGCGCGGTGCTGGATCTGGGCTACCGTCAGCCCACGCCGATTCAGGCGCAGGCCATTCCGATCGTGATGCAGGGGCGCGATGTCATGGGGGCGGCTCAGACCGGAACCGGCAAGACCGCCGGTTTCGCTTTGCCGATCCTGCAGCGACTCCTCGTGCATGCGAACAGCAGCGCCTCGCCCGCCCGTCATCCGGTTCGCGCCCTTATTCTGGCACCCACGCGCGAGCTCGCCGATCAGATCTTTGTCAATGTCCGCGATTACGCTCGTCACACACCGCTGCGCTCGGCGGTCGTGTTTGGTGGGGTCGATATCGCCCCGCAGATCGCTGCGCTGCGTCAGGGCTGCGAGGTGTTGATTGCAACGCCTGGCCGCCTGCTGGATCACCTGGGCCAGCGCACGGTATCGCTCGCGCAGACCGAGATCCTGGTCCTCGACGAAGCGGACCGCATGTTGGACATGGGCTTTCTGCCGGACATTCAACGCATCATCAACGCTTTACCCGCGCAACGTCAGAACCTCATGTTTTCAGCGACCTTTTCCGAAGACATTCGGAGGCTCGCATCGAGTTTTCTGCGCCATCCGGTATCGATCGAAGTGGCGCGGCGCAACGCGGCAGCCGATACGGTTGAACAGATCGTTTTTCGCGTACGCGACGCCGAGTCCAAGCGGGCGGCGGTCGCCAAGCTCATTCGCGAGCGCTCACTTGCCCAGGTGATCGTATTCACCAACACCAAAATCGGCGCGAGTCGCCTGGCGAGGCAGCTCGAGCGGGACGGGTTGAATGCCAACGCGATCCATGGTGATAAGTCGCAGCAGGAGAGGCTCGCGACCTTAGAAGGCTTCAAACGCGGCGAGGTGAGCGTGCTGGTGGCGACCGACGTTGCTGCGCGTGGGCTCGATATCGCCGAGCTGCCCGCCGTCATCAACTACGACCTGCCCTACAGTCCGGAAGATTACATACACCGGATCGGCAGGACCGGCCGGGCCGGTGCGAGCGGTCTCGCTTTGTCGCTTATGACGGGCGACGATGAACGACTTCATCAGGAAATCGAAAAACTTCTCAAGCGTAAGCTTGAAGTCCGCTCGCTCGAGGTCGAATCGACCGGGCGGGAGGGTGGATTGGGCGAAACGGGATACCGCGAGGAGCGCTCTGGGCGCCCGCCGGTCCGGGAGCGCGAGAGCTGGAGCGGGCGTGATCGCCGCCGCTCATCCGCACCGTCAGCGCCACCCGTCGATCCATTTTTTCTCACCCCGTACGAGCCCACGACTGCGCCCGAGGCTGAGATCGGTACCCAGACGCCCGGCAACGCGGCCGCGCCCGCGGCGGCTCCCGCGCGTGCCTCATCGATTAGACCGACACGAAAAGTCGCAGCCCTGCTTGGCGGCGGCCCGAAACGCTGATCGCGTGGCCCGACGCCTCGGGCTATCGGAGCGAGTTTGCCGGTAGCCGCGGGGAAGGGGCAGCGGGGGGCGGCACGGCGACATTCATCCATCGGCTCCTCGCCCAACGCTCAGTGGCCGTGGGCCAGAACGTTTCGAGTGAGTCGGTTTGAACGGCCTCGAGCCCCAAGTGAATCATGGCCGCATTGAGCGCATCGAGCGGGCGATAGGGATCGATCGCGGCTGCGCCGGTCTGCTTGGAGAGCTTTTGCCCCTCGGGGGTCAGCACTACAGGAATGTGGAGGTAGTGGGGCGTGG
>CAZZKA010000276.1:0-4688 GCA_964654745.1 uncultured Bordetella sp.
AAGGTGCCGCCGGCCGAGTGCGAGCAGCGGCTCGGGCGCGTAGCCGGTATGCTCGGCCTCGGAGAACTCCTGCAGCGTAAACCCTCGCAACTGTCAGGCGGTCAGCAGCAACGCGTCGCGCTTGGACGCGCGGTGATCGCCGAAGCGCCGGTCTGCCTGATGGACGAGCCCCTGTCCAACCTTGATGCCCGGCTTCGCCATGAAATGCGACGTGAATTGCGTGCCCTGCAGCAATCGCTCGGCATCACCATGCTCTACGTGACCCACGATCAGATCGAGGCGATGAGCATGGCGGATCAGGTGATCCTGATGCGTGGCGGAGTCATCGAGCAGAATGCGCCCGCGGCTGATCTCTATGAGAAACCGGCGACCGCTTTTGCAGCGAGTTTCATCGGTACGCCGCCAATGAACCTGCTGCCGCTCGCGGACACCGCTGAAGGTTCCCGGATCGCCGGGACCGATGGGGCCCCGATCGCAGCGCGCGCTGAGACGGCGCTCCTCGCAGGAATCCGCCCTGAGCATATCCGCATCGGGCAGCACGGCATCATCGCGCAGGTCGAGAGCGTCGAATACCTCGGCGCAGACAGCGTTATCAGTTGTCGCGCGGGCGACGCTCCGATCGTCGTGCGGCAACCCGGACGCCTCCTGCCCAGGCCAGGCGAACCACTTCGTCTGTCCTGGCCCGTCGGGGCACAGCACTGTTTTGAGGCAGTCTCCGGCAAGCGCCGCGACGATATCCGTGCATTCGAGCTTTCAAACGCATGAAACCCATACCGACCACCCTTTTCACCAAGGAGACCCCAGCATGACGCTCATTCACCCGATGAAACGAGCCGCCGTGGCAGCAGCCGCCGCGTTGGCCTTCGGCGCCGTTTCAGCCCAAACCACCGAAATCTCCTTCTACTACCCGGTCGCGGTCGGCGGGCCGATCACCAAGCTGATCGACGGCTACGCGGCGGACTTCATGAAGGAAAATCCCGGTATCAAGGTCACGCCGATCTATTCGGGCACTTACCAGGAGTCCATCGTCAAGGCGCTCACCGCGCACAAAAGTGGACAGCCTCCTGTCACCTCGGTGCTGCTGTCGACAGACATGTTCACACTGATCGACGAAGACGCGATCCTGCCGGTAAGCGAGATTGCCAAGACTGCCGAGGACCAGGCCTGGCTGAAAAGCTTTTATCCGGCGTTCATGTCCAACAGCCAGACGGGCGGCAAGGTATGGGGCGTTCCGTTCCAGCGCTCAACGATCGTGCTCTATTGGAACAAGCAGCTCTTCAAAGAAGCGGGGCTTGATCCGGAACGGCCGCCGCAAAATTGGAGCGAGATGGTCGAGTACGCGCAAAAGCTCACCAGGCGTGACGCCCAGGGCAATGCCACGCAGTGGGGAGTTCAGGTGCCTTCATCAGGATTCCCGTACTGGTTGTTCCAGGGTTTCACGACGCAAAACGGTATCGAACTCATGAACGAGGCCGGGACCGAAACTTACTTTGACCGCCCTGCCGTGATCGAGGCGCTGCAGTTTTGGGTTGATCTGTCGCGTAAGCACCGCGTGATGGCGCCGGGCGTGGTCGAGTGGGGCACAACCCCGCGGGATTTCTTCGAACGTAAGACGGCGATGATGTGGACCACCACAGGCAATCTGACCAACGTGCGCAACAACGCCAAATTTGAGTTCGGTGTTGCGATGCTGCCGGCAAACAAACGCCGCGGCTCGCCCACCGGCGGAGGCAACTTTTACGTCTTCAAGAAAAGTTCGCCCGAGCAGCAACAAGCCGCGCTCAAGTTCATTCGCTGGATCACTTCTCCCGAGCGGGCCGCTCAGTGGGGGATCGATACCGGCTACGTCGCCGTACGGCCCGACTCGTTCGAGACCCCGGTGATGAAGCAGTATGTCGCAGGCTTTCCGCCCGCCGCAGTCGCTCGCGACCAGCTTCAGTTCTCGGTAGCGGAATTGTCCACGCACGAAAATCAGCGCGTCACCAAGGCTCTCAACGACGGCCTGCAGGCAGCTCTGACCGGCGCGAAGACCCCTGAGGTTGCGATGCGCGACGCGCAGCGCGAAGCGGAGCGGATACTGCGTCCGTACCGTCGCTGAGCCGGGCAGCGCGGGTTGGGGCTCGCCCACCCTGCGCTGTCAGGCCGCCAACCATGAAGCGCTTTTCTCTGCAACTGCACGGCTGGCTGCTGCTTC
The DNA here is from genome assembly GCA_964654745.1 of uncultured Bordetella sp. Lineage (GTDB taxonomy): Bacteria > Pseudomonadota > Gammaproteobacteria > Burkholderiales > Burkholderiaceae_E > SYIM01. Next base: position 2,195 of record CAZZKA010000276.1, read on the forward strand.
TTCCGGCAGCCAGCCTGCTTGCTTTATTCACGCACTATCCGGCGGTCGCGACGCTCGGCCACAGCTTCATGTCCACGCCCAAAGCAAACCGTCCCTCGGTTTTTGTGGGCCCGGACAATTACCTCACTTTGATCGAAGACCCGGTCTTCTGGCGGGCGGTAGAAAACAATTTCTGGTACTGCGTCGGCACGATTCCGCTTTCGATCGCTCTTGCGCTGATGATGGCGCTCTGGGTCAACGGACGACTCGCGGGCAAGGGCTGGCTGCGGCTGGCCTTCTTCACGCCAACCGTGCTGCCGATGGTGGCTGTCGCCAATATCTGGCTGTTCTTTTACACGCCGCAATATGGCCTGCTTGAGCAATTCACCTCGCTCCTCGGTTTGCCGAGTCACAACTGGTTGGGCAGCCCTTCCACGGCGCTTTTCTGCGTCATCGTCGTAACCGTCTGGAAGGAAGCCGGGTTTTTCATGATTTTTTATCTGGCTGCCCTTCAACAGATCCCGCCCGTCTACGCGGAGGCGGCAGCAATTGAGGGCGCAAGCCGCTGGACCTATTTCAGGCGCATCGTATTCCCGCTCCTGATGCCCACCACGCTTTTCGTACTGATCAACGCGGTGATCAATTCCTTTCGTCTGGTCGATCACATCGTTGTCATGACGCGAGGCGGCCCGGACAATGCAACCACAGTCCTGCTCTTTCATTTGTACGAGGTCGGTTTCAAGTTCTGGGATATGGGCTACGCCGCGGCCATCACCGTCGTACTGCTGGCGGTGCTGGCACTGCTCGCGCTGGTGCAGTTCGGGCTACTTGAACGCCGCATTCACTACCGCTAGTCGCCATGACGCACCGATTGCCCTCAGAACTCCCGGCCGCCCTGGCGCCACAGTTGCCTGACAAAGTCGACGGGCCCCTGCAGACTCTGGGCGCCTGGCTGCTGGCCTTCCTCTGGGCCCTGCCCCTCATCTATGCAATCTGGACCGCATTTCATCCTGGTGAGTTTTCAACGCGGTTCGTCCTGACTGCGCCGCTTACGTTGGAAAACTTCGCGACCGCTTGGGCATCGGCCCCGTTCGCACGCTATTTCGCCAACACGTTCATGCTGGTCACGATGATTCTCGCTGCGCAGCTTGTAATTGGCACGCTCGCTGCCTACGCGTTTGCCCGCTACAGCTTCCCGGGGCGCGATATTGCCTTCTTCCTGGTACTGATTCAGCTGATGGTCATGCCGGATGTCCTGATCGTCGAGAACCATCGCACGCTGACTCAGTTGGGTCTGATCGACACGATCGTTGGCATCGGTCTGCCCTACATGGCGTCTGCCTTCGGCATATTTCTCCTGCGGCAGACTTTCAAGACCATCCCTGCCGAGCTTGATGAGGCCGCCCGGGTTGAGGGCGCGAGCGCACTGCAGGTGCTCTGGAAGGTCTATGTGCCGCTTGCCCGGCCGACCTACATCGCCTACGGGCTCGTCTCGGTCAGCCACCACTGGAACAATTTTCTCTGGCCGCTGGTTGTCAGCAACTCGGTCGAATCGCGTCCAATAACAGTCGGACTGCAGGTGTTCTCCGGCACCGACCAGGGCATAGACTGGTCGCTGATCTGCGCCGCGACGCTGCTCGCCGTCGCGCCGCTGCTGATCGCTTTCCTGCTTTTTCAAAGACAGTTCGTCCAGTCCTTTATGCGCGCCGGCATCCGCTGAGAACGCCATGAAACTCATCACCTGGAACATCCAATGGTGCCGCGGCTGCGATGGTCGGGTCGACCCCGCTCGTATCATCGAGACGGTCTGCGCGTTCGGCGACTTCGATATTTTGTGCCTGCAGGAGGTCGCCGACGGCTTCCCGGGCCTGGCCGGCTCGCGGGGTGAGGATCAGTTTCGAATCCTGGCTGCGATGCTGCCAGGCTACGAGGCGATCGCTGGCGTCGGAGTCGACGCCGGGTCTGCGGCCGGGGCACGGGCACGTTTCGGCAACCTTCTGCTCTCCCGTCTGCCCGTTCGCTTCGCCTTTCGCCATCTGCTTGCCTGGCCCGCTGATCCCAACACCTCCGGCATGCAGAGGGTCGCCGTCGAAGCGGTAATCGATGCGCCAGGCGGGCCCATGCGCGTCATTACCACTCACCTCGAGTACTACTCGGAGCTCCAGCGGGCAGCCCAGGTCGAGCACCTCAGGGCGCTGCACGCTCAAGCCTGCGCGCATTCGGCAGACAAGCCCGATCCGCGTTACACCGGGTCGCCCTTCGAGACCCGTATTCGGCCGACCACGGCCCTGCTCTGCGGCGATTTCAATTTCCGCCCGGAGTCTAAGGAATACTCCAGGATGATCGCGCCAATGGAAGCGGCGCCGGCCTGGGTCGACGCATGGAACGTTGTCCATCCCGGCGCGAGGCACCTGCACACCAACGGCGTACACGATCGCGTGCAGTGGCCGCATCCTCATACCTGCGACTTCATCTTCGTCACGACCGATCTCGCTCCGCGTCTTCGCCGGTTTGA
>CAZZKA010000277.1:0-4632 GCA_964654745.1 uncultured Bordetella sp.
CTCCCTTGCCATCTCGTGGACCGCCCGCTCGCGGTCTCTAAGCCGTCAGTTGTCGATGCGGAAGACCTGACCGGCGAGCTTGCCCAGTCCCGTACCGAGCGACATGTTGAAACGCTCAAGCACCAGTTTCCGGAACCGATCAGCGTCATGGCGCTTGCCCGGGTCGATCTCGGGCATCAGCAACGTGGTGACGACCGGACTGTATTGGGCCGGGTCGCGGCAAAGGATCTCCAGGCCCCAGGCGCGGGCCGCGCGGCGCGTGGCCTCGGCATGTCGCAGGTGACGCTCAAAGACCCGGGGCAGACCTTCTTCGAGAAGCATGGCGATTGCTTCGGCCAGGCCGTAGAGCAGATTGGTCGAGGGCGTGGTGGGCCAGTAGCCCTTTTCGTTGGCCGCGAGCATTTCATCCCAGGCCCAGAAGGCTCGCGGCAGTCGGGCCGTGCGGCTCGCCGCGAGCGCCTTGGGGCTGATTGCGTTAAAGCCCAGGCCGGGCGGGAGCATCAGACCCTTTTGCGATCCGGCTACCGTGACGTCGACACCCCAATCATCGTGCCGGTAATCGATGGAACCGATCGATGAGACGGTATCCACCAGCAACAGGGCGGGGTGGTGGGCACCGTCAATGGCGCGCCGAACCGCCGCGATGTCCGACGTGATGCCGGTTGAAGTTTCGTTGTGAACAACGCAGACCGCGCGGATCGCATGCCCCGGATCAGCCTGCAAGTGTGCGCCGATTGCAGTCGCATCGACGCCGCTTCGCCAGTCGCCAGGGAGATAGTCGATGACCAGGCCTAGCCTTTCGGCTAATCGTTTCCATAGCGCAGCGAAGTGGCCGGTTTCGACCATCAGGATGCGGTCCCCGGGCGAGAGCGTGTTCGCAAAGGCGGCTTCCCAGGCACCGGTACCCGAGGCTGAATAGATGATGACCGGCTGCTCGGTCTGGAAAATCTTGCGGATGCCCGAAAGGACGTGCCGACCAAGCTCGCCGAATTCGGGGCCGCGATGATCGATGGTCGGATGGTCGATCGCACGCAGAACGCGGTCCGGTACGTTGGTGGGCCCCGGAATCTGCAGGAAGTGCCGCCCGATGGGGTGATGGTCCAGGCGAAGGCCGCTGGGTAGCTTCATGGTGCGTTGTGCTCGGCAGTCCCGTGCTGGCGCGGGGCGCAATGGGGTGGGGGGAAGCGCCGCGGCGGGCGCAGGCTTGGTGTTTAATCGAACAATTGTAGAGCGTAGCGCGTGCCCGCGTACGCCATTTCCCGGGAAATGCCATGTCCGCAGTGCTCAACCCACAGCCCCTTACCTTCGGGTCCTCGGCATCGCTCGAGCGCAGTCGTCTGGCGAGACGACTGCGCTCTGTCCTCAAGGGTACCGTTCAGTTCGATGACTTCTCCCGCGGCCGCTACGCCACGGATGCCTCCATCTACCAGATCTCGCCGATCGGAGTGGTGAAACCGGCTGACGAGGAGGACCTGTCCGCAGTCATCGATCTGGCCGCGGAGATGAAGGTGCCGCTGCTCTCGCGCGGGGCGGGCACCAGTCAGTGCGGGCAGACGGTGGGCGAGGCGCTGGTGGTTGACTTCAGCCGTCACCTGAACCGTGTGATCGCGATCGACCCGCAGACGCGTCGCGCCGAGGTCCAGCCCGGCGTCGTTCTCGATCATCTTAATGCCCAACTCAGGCGGCATGGCTTGTGGTTTCCCGTTGACGTATCGACTTCAGCGCAGGCGACGCTGGGCGGCATGGCCGGCAATAACTCCTGTGGCTCACGCTCAATCGCCTATGGCAACATGGTGCACAACGTGCTCGGAATCGATGCTGTCCTCGCTGACGGCACATGCGAGCACTTTGGCGCCTTTGGCCTGCGCGATACCAAACCGCTGTCGTCGGCGCGGGCGAGCGCGCTTGTATCGCGGCTGTTCGAGATCGGCGCCCGCGAACGTGACGAGATCGAGAGAGTCTGGCCCAAGGTCATGCGTCGCGTGGGCGGCTACAACCTCGATATTTTTCATCCGCAGTCCGAGAGGCCCTACACGCGCGACGGCGCGGTAAATCTGGCGCATCTCCTGGTGGGCTCGGAGGGCACGCTGGCCACATTCCGACGTCTTCATCTTGCACTCGCGCCGCTGCCCGGCGCCCGAGTGCTGGGGGTGGTGAATTTCCCCGATTTTCAGGCCGCGATGGCGAGCGCGCAGCATATTGTGAAGCTTGCGCCGGTGGCGGTTGAGTTGGTGGATCGGACGATGATCGATCTCGCGCGAGCCAACCCGGCGTTTCGACCGGTGATCGACGCTGCGCTGATCCGTCGCGATGGCGAATTACCGCAAGCGGTGCTGCTGGTTGAATTTGCGGGCGACGACAAGGCCGCTATTGCACGACGCCTCGCCGAACTCGTCGATCTGGTGGCCGACCAGCTGGGCCTGCCGGGCGCCGTCGTACAGCTCACTGAGGATCGCGCTCAGAAGGCGTTGTGGGAGGTTCGTAAGGCCGGGCTCAACATCATGATGTCGCTGCGCGGCGACGGCAAACCGGTGAGTTTCATCGAAGACTGCGCGGTGCCGCTTGAGCATCTTGCCGAGTACACCGATCGGCTCACCGAGGTATTTCGGCGGCACGGCACGCGAGGAACTTGGTATGCCCACGCCTCGGTCGGTACGTTGCATGTACGACCTATTCTCGACATGCGAAGCGATGCGGGAGCGCTCAAGATGCGTACGATCGCTGAAGAGGCCGGCGCACTTGTGCGCCAGTTCAAGGGTGCATTTTCGGGTGAGCATGGCGATGGGCTGGTGCGCAGCGAATGGGTGGGCTGGCAGTACGGGCCCCGGATCACTCGTGCGTTCGAGGAGGTCAAGGATCTGTTCGATCCGCGGGGCCTGCTCAATCCAGGCAAGATCGTCCGCCCGAGTCGGATGGACGACAGGACGCTCTTTCGTTACCGCCCCGGTTATGCGATTGAGCCTGTCGTCACCGGCCTCGACTGGTCAGCCTGGAATGTCGTGAACGACCCTGCAACCGAGACCGTCAGCGCGCCGGGAACGGGCTCGGACCCTGCGGGCGGGTTCGCCAAGGCGGTGGAGATGTGTAACAACAATGGCCACTGCCGAAAATTTGATGCCGGGACGATGTGTCCGAGCTGGCGCGTGACGGGCGATGAGCAGCACCTCACGCGCGGTCGGGCAAATACTCTTCGGCTCGCGCTCTCGGGCCAACTCGGCGCCTCTGCGCTCACCTCTTCCGAGATGGCGCAGACGCTCGCGCTTTGCGTATCGTGCAAGGGCTGTAAGCGCGAATGTCCGACCGGTGTCGATATGGCGCGGATGAAGATTGAAGTGCTCCATCAATTACGAAAGACGCAGTCGCCATCGCTGCGAGACCGGCTGGTCGCCTACCTGCCCCGCTATGCGCCGCTCGTGAGCCGGCTGGCCCCGCTGGTCAACGCGCTCTCGGCAGCGCCTGGCGCGGGCTGGGTGCGTGAGCGCGTGCTGGGACTTTCGGCGCGCCGAAGCCTGCCGCGCTGGGCGCAGGGCGTATTTACCCGCTCCGCAGAGCAGCCAGGCCCGCGCGCCGCCAGGGCGCCCGCTGCTGGCCAGGCCGGGGACGCTCGCGAAGTCGCCCTGTTTGCCGATACCTTCAACAACTACTTCGAGGCGGAAAATCTCCAGGCCGCTCGGGAGGTGCTGGAAGCGGCCGGATGGACCGTTCACGTTGCGCGGGCGCGAGCCGATGATGCCGAACCCAGCCGACCGCTCTGCTGCGGCCGCACCTGGCTGTCGACGGGAATGCTTGATCAGGCGCGCGCCGAACTGCAACGCACGCTGGGCTCGCTTGCAGACTTCATTGACAGAGGTGTTGCTGTCGTGGGGCTTGAGCCTTCGTGTCTGCTCACGCTGCGCGACGAGGCCCTCGCGCTAGGCCTTGGCCCGCTTGCCGAGCGCGTGGCCGGCAAGGTCAAGCTCTTCGAGGAATTTCTTCATGACGAGATGGATGCTGGCCGGATGGACCTCAAGTTTGTCGATCAGGCCGGACGGGTGCTGAAGGTGCATGGCCACTGCCACCAGAAGGCGTTTGATGCGATGGGTCCTGTCCACGCGGTTCTTGCAAAAATTCCCGGCGCCAGGGTTGAGGCGATTGAGTCGAGCTGCTGCGGTATGGCGGGCGCTTTCGGCTATGAGGCGGAGCACTTTGATTGGTCAGTCAAGATGGCTGAGCTCTCGCTGCTGCCGGCGGTTCGCGGTGCCCCGCAGGATGCCTGGATCGTCGCCGACGGCACAAGCTGTCGGCATCAGATTGCGGACGGCGGCGGGCGGGATGCGCTTCACGTTGCACGGGTGCTGCAGCGTTGCCTGTATCATCAGAATCACTAACCGATTGCAGGGCCCACACGCCCCGGGAGCTTTGCCATGGATCCGCAACTGCGCAAAGCCGCGCTCGAGTATCACGAACTCGGCCGGCCAGGGAAAATCTCAATTGCCCCGACCAAGCAGCTCACCAACCAGCGCGATCTGGCGCTCGCCTACTCGCCGGGCGTTGCTGCTGCCTGCGAAGAGATCGTTAGCGATCCGGGTAATGCCTCCCGCTACACGAGTCGGGGCAATCTGGTTGCCGTAATTACCAACGGCACTGCAGTGC
>CAZZKA010000278.1:0-4615 GCA_964654745.1 uncultured Bordetella sp.
GGCCGCGGCGCGGCGCAGCCACGACGCTCACCTGAGTAGCCTGGGCTGCACTGGCCGCCGAGAGCGGCTCCCTGAGTGCAGGTTGTGAGGTATCGGCGCCCCGCACGGGGCCTACCGGCCGATTCTGTTCGGCGAGATTGCCATGGGCATTGCGCGCAAAATCCGGCAGGATCGAACGAACGTCCATCGCGAGCTTGCAATCGCTCACGCAGGCATCGCCTTGGACATCGGGCCTGCCGGAAACGGACCACAGCCCGTCGTGGGTGACCTTGCCGTTGCGATTGGGCAGGCGCTGCTGCACCTGCGCGATGTTGCTGTCGCTCAATACGAAATCATTCGGTACAACCTCAGCCAGATTGAGGATATAAGCCACCACCGCATAGACCTCATCGGCCTTGAGCGACTTCGGTTCGTTCCAGGGCATCGCGCGGTTGATGTAATCCCACAGCGTGGAGATTTGGGACAATTTCATCATCGTCGTGCGCTGCGGATAGTCCGTGCGCTTGAGATTGGCCACGCGACCGGTCCTGATGTCATCTTTGGTCGTGCCACCGATGACGGGCGTGAACACTTCATTGGATTCACCGAACGTGCCGTGGCAAGAGGCACACTTTGCCTCCCATATCTCGAGACCTTCATCGACCGAGCCCTTGCCGGCTGGCAGGCCTTTGAAATCCGGTCGAACGTCGATATCCCAGGCTGCAATCTCCGAGCGCGTGGCGGGCCGTCCGATCCCAGACCAGGGGCGCTGCGGGGGCGAGACGGCTGATGCGGGCGAACTGACCTGCGGGACAGGCGTAGGCGTGGGCTGCTGCGCCGAGCAGAGTTGCGGGGTCGCTGCGAGCGCCAAAGCCGCTGCGACAACTGACATCAGCGGGACCGCCCCTGCGAGCCGCAACGCGAATGATCGGATCCGGAGCATCGCCACTCTCCTCAGAAGACCTGCACGTTGAAGACTTCGCCGGTTTCGGCGACCTTCCACGATTGGATGGCATTGTTGTGATAGATCGAACGCGTGCCCCGCACCTCGCGCAGTTGATTGATGCGCGGCTGCACATGACCAGTTTCGTCGATCGCACGGCTCTGCAGTACTGTGGGCGATCCGTCCCAGACCCAGTCGAAATTGAAGCGCGTGAGCGCCTTGGGCAGGACCGGGTTTTCCAGCCTTGCTTCACGCCAGTTGCGACCGCCATCAACCGACACGTCGACCTTGCGAATGCGCCCGCGCCCCGACCAGGCGAGGCCGCTCACGTTGTAGTAGCCCTTGTCGAGCAGCACCTGTCCGCCTGAGGGCGTGGTGATGACTGATTTCACTTCCTGAATCGAGGTGAACTGGCGATGCAGGCCATCGGGCATCAGATCGACGTAGTGGAGCACCTCGTCTTTGGTGTGCCAGGGTTTGTCGCCCACTTCGATACGACGCAAATATTTGACCCAGGACACCCCCTGCACGCCGGGCACCACCAGACGAAGCGGGTAACCATTTTCCGGTCGCAGCATCTCGCCGTTCATCGCCCAGGCCACCATCACATCGTCGATGGCGCGTTCGATCGGGATGGTGCGGGTCATCGATGAGCCGTCGGCCCCCTCAGCCAGAACAAAGCGACCGTTTTTGAGATCGGCGCCGCACATCTCCAACAGGGTGGAGAGCAAAACGCCGGTGTATTCGCTGCAGGAGAGCATGCCGTGCGAGTACTGCACGGTGGGTACGGCCACGTTACCCCACTCCATGCCGGTGTTGGCGCCGCACTCGATGAAGTGGATGCGCGAAACCGAGGGCAGGCGCATGAGGTCATCCATGGTGAAGACCATGGCCTTTTGCACCAGACCGTTGATCATCAGCCGGTGCTGGCTCGGATCGATGTCCCACCAGCCCTGATGGTGACGCTCGAAATGCAAGCCATTGGGCGTGATGATGCCGAAGAGCCCCTGAAGGGGCGTGAAGCTCACCGATGCGGCGGAAACCCGAGTAAGCCCGGGACTCTCGCGGCGCTGGAGTCCCTTTTCCCATTGCGAGGGCGCACCATAGCCTCGCGCGGCCACGGGTTGCCCCAGCCCTTTCGTATGGGCTGGAAGAGTGAGGATCGCGGACTCGCCCGGGCCGTCAACTCCCGACGCCTCTGCGAGGCGACCGGATTGGGCGGCCGCCTGGGTCACCGCCGCCAGGGTGCCCGCGCCAGCGGCAACGGCCGAGGAGAGAAACCGGCGCCGACCCGCGGCGCGCGGCGCCTCCGGGGCGGGAATGATCCGGCCTGAAACGGGATAGTCGGGTTTCATGATCTCTCCAACAGGGGACTCGCAGCATCCTGACGCTCAGAGGCGGGCGCTGCGGAATCGAAGGCATCGCCGGCCGATTCGAGCCGATCGCGGGCGACCAGATGAATGCAAACCGTGCGACAGATCTCAGTGAGGGTCGGATCGGCGACGCCATACCACGTGAAGTTGCGCTCGCGCCGGCGCTTGAGTGCGCCGGCCCTGAACATCGCGTTGAGATGCCGCGATACGTTGGTCTGAGTACTGCCGGTCGCCTCGACGATTTCACCAACCGTCCTCTCGCCGTCGCAGACTGCGTGCAGAATGCGCAGGCGGGTCGGCTCGGCTAGCAGCGAAAAGTAGCCGGCGGCCGCATCGAATACCTGATCCAAATTGTTGATGACCTGCCCATCGGCCTGCGTCATCATCACGTCTCCTGAGTTTATATTCGTAATAATTATCAACACATTTCTAAAAAGAATATGCGTATATGATCATATTGTCAAACGCAGATCGCCCGATTCCCCGCTCGGACTCAAGGCGGCGCGTGCTCCAGGCCATCCTGGGGGCGATGACAGTGGCCACGAACGCCTCAGCCCAATCGGCCGATCCCCGCAGCGCGAGAATCGGGACGCCCGCCCCCCGCGGGGCGCCGACCGACCATTACGGGCAACCGCCAGCCGATCTTCCGGCCAAAGCGGCGATCGGCTTTCAGGCGGGTAAACCGCTGGTGTTGATGTTTTCGCTGCGCGGTTGCCCGTGGTGCGACGCCCTGCGGCGGGAACACTTCGAGGGCCTGCAGCAGCGCCAGGAAAGTGAGCGGGTACTTGCTTTTGAAGTCGACATGACCGACAGCCGGCAGTTCGGAGCAGGAGGCTCGACTGGTCAGGTGACTGGTCAGGCGACTGGTCAGGTGACTGGTCGGGCGACTGGTCAGGCGGCCAGTCACCCGCCGGCGACGGGCGTACCACCCGGCTGGGGGGCCTCGTCCCCACGCGAGCTGGCAAGACAGTTTCGAATCAGACTCGCGCCGACGGTACTCTTTCTGGGGCCGCAAGGCGAGATCGCCGAGCGCCTGGTGGGCTACGGATCACCTGATTTCTACGGGGCCTACCTGGAGCAGCGGATCGCCCAGTCGCGGGCGGCGCTCACCGAACGCTGAGCCGGACCCGGGCCCCGGAATCAGTGAAAGTGCGTCGCGTCGGGCTCGACGTCGGAGGGCATTTCGGCGTGGACCGCGTCACCCTTGGAGTTGGGGTAGAGCGGAACGCCGCAGTCTTCGCAGAAATCGGGTTCCTGCATCTCGGGCCAGTGCCGGATCTCGGCGACCCCGAGGCTTCTCAGCAGTTCACGGATCTGCTCCAGCGGAGAGGGCTCATCCGACTCGGACTCGGCACCGAGCAGCGGCCAGACGACTCCGTACGCGACTTCGTCATCGCTGCCCGTGGACAGGCCGATCCGGTACTCGTCGACACGATCTCGCCCATAGCCGGCGATCGACGCCTTGAGCGCGGCGGGCTCGAGGTCCAGCGCGTGCGTAAGGTAGTGAACCGCCGCCTGGAGCGAGTACGGCCTCACGCGGCGATCGGACTCGCGCATGTTGAGGTGATAGGCATCTGGCAACAGGCACTCGAACCCGCAGCCGGGCAGAAGTGGCTCGAGGTTGGGTCTGGCTTGCGCGACCCATTGCTCAAGGCACTGAACACGGCTCGCGTGATCGCCTGCATCGATCTCCTGCCAGCGAAAGAGCGGCTGACCCTCGGGCGCTGCAACGACCCCAAGCAGAAACCGGGTATCGGCCAGCATCTCGGCGGTTTCCGGCAGGGACTTGAGATCAAGCCGCGGAGTGGCGCCGCTCACGATCGCGGCCGCCAGACGGCGGGTCAGGCGCCGCAGCTCGACATGTTCGCGCGGCAGCTGATCGACGCTATAGAGCATCGGCACAAGCCTGAGCCGGGCATCGCGCGCGAGCGTGTGGGCCTGCCAGTGCGAAGCGAGCGTCTGGGTCAGTTCGGTCGAAACGGGCCCGGACGGGATACGAAATCGGGTCCATACGATGAGCGGCGCGGCCACCAGCAGCGCCTCCCAGCGCTGACCCTGGTGCTCGAAGGTCACCGACTCGGCACATTCTTCGACCGCCTCGATCAAAGCGCCGTAGGCCTCGCTGTCGGTCTGATGAAGCCGGTCGAGCGCATCGTGAAGCGGCTGGGGGTGGCCGCCATCGAGCAATCGCTCGATTCGCGCAACCAATTGCGCCTCCCAGAATCGGTCTTCAACCCGGCTGCCGGCATTGGCCAGGCCAAGCGCCGCCGCGACCAGACGTTCGGCGTCGGGCGATAGATGCGGCTTGCGTTCGCGCCCG
>CAZZKA010000279.1:0-4569 GCA_964654745.1 uncultured Bordetella sp.
TAAGGTGGTGCCACTGCCGGGAGTTTTAGTGGCAGCGGTGGTCGTAGGCGCACCAGCCCCACCACCCGACCCACCATTGAGGCCGTTGGCAGCGCCGGTGTAGCCCGCGCCGCCGCCGCCGCCACCGACAGCCGACTGGCCAAAGCCCGTTGTGTTGCCCCCGGAGCTACCGCTGTTGGCGGCGCCTCCCGCACCGCCAGCGCCCCCCGCTCCGACCGTGATGGAGTAGAACCCTCCCAGATCCAGGGTCTGCGATGTCGTCTCGATGAAGCCACCACCGCCGCCGCCGCCACCGTGCGTACTGCCCGCCCCGCCGCCGCCACCGACAAGCAAAACACCGGCCGCGCTGGTGGCTACCGGCGAATACCAGCTGTAGACCTTGCTCGTGGAGTTATAGGTGACCGCAACGCCAAACGGTGACGTGCCCGAGCCTGCGGAGTAGCTCGCTCCATTGAAAAGATAGCCACCGTCTCCGGTGAACTGCAGGGTCCCGGCCTGTGGCGCACCGACCATGCCAGTGACCGTTATCGCAGCGCCGTTGCTGGTGAGCGCAACGTCGCCGACCGTGATGAGATTGCCTGAATAGCTTTGCGCGCCGGACGTCACCACGCTGCCCTGCACCGCCGTGTTCGCAGCGGTGACGGTTAGCGTCCCGACCCCATTGGTCGAAATATTCTTGAAGTTGACCCACTCGGCGTTGAGCGCGAGATTCAACGCATTGCTTGTGCTGGTGAGGTTGGCGTTAAGGTCGATACGGCGCGCCGCGGTGAGCGTAAGAAGCGCCGAGGCGCCCGCAGTCTTGGCTATTGGCGCATCGACAGAAATATGACCCGCATCGCTCCCCGCCGAGGCGATGTTGCCGGTGTTGATGCTGACGTTCGTCCCTGCATTGAGTGCGGCCTCGATACTGCTTGCGAGGATGGTGCTGGTCGCTCCTGCAGTAAAGCTGTTGCTGTAGGCCGTCCCGCTCGCCCCGCTCGCAGCGATCGTAATGTTGTAGGGATCGATCAGCCACTCGCCGCTGCGGCCTGTAAGCGCACGCGTGTCCACGCGAATGCCCGCCACATCGATCACATGTCCAGAGGTCTCAAGCCTTCCGCCGTCACCACCCAGGGCGCCGCCCCGCGCAACGAGGCTACCGCGTACTTCGGTGAGGCTTGCTGCATCGCGAATGTCGCTCCAGGCCACGATCAAGCCGCCGTCGCCGAGCTCGGTGGCCGATGCGTCGAGCGAAGTGGTGGCATCCACGACCACGCGTTTGGCCTGCGGGTGATCTCCTCCTCCCTGCCATCCGCCGCCGATCAGAATCGTACCGCCTCCTAAAGCACCGCTCGCGCTTAAGCTGGTGCCTTCAACCAAACGGATCTCGTCAGCAAACAGCTGCAGCTCACCACCTCGACCTCGACGCGAATCGGTACGAAGCGTCGACCCACTCAGCACCAGGCTCGAGCGAAGCGGTGAATCCGACGGCGCAGGGGACGGCGCCGGCTGCACCGCGGCCGCAACCGGCGAGGGCAATGGCGCTGGTTCGCCCCGTACGCGCAAATCGATCCGACCGCCACCCGCCGCGCCCGATGCATCGAGCACTGCGGCGGTGAGTTGCGTGGCAGCGCTGCTGATCTCGATCTGGCCACCGATACTGTCAGCCGATGACACATCGATCGCACCGGCGAGCGTGGCCGAACTGGCAGAGATGGTCACCTTGCCCGAGGGCGGATCGGCGATCGCACTCGCGGCCACAACCGGCCCTCCAGAGACGGAGGCCGATGCGGATCCGGTCGCGCCTGAAGTTGCCGCTACGGGGCTTGCCGCCGCCGATGCTGGTGAAGCAGCAGGAGATTGACCGGCGACCGGTTCAGACGAAGGCACAGCCGCAGGCTTGAGCGGCTGGGCGCTTGCCGCGCTCCGACCCGTGCTTGCCGCGCTGGTACGGGCCCTGGCCGTTTGCGTGACGCGCGGCGCGCTGATGGCGATGTTGCCGCCCGCTCCGCTTGTCCCGCGCGCCTCGATCACGCCATCGTTGTGGACCAGCTCGCTCGCCTGCACCGAGACGATACCGCCCGCATCACCGCTTGCTGCGATCAGTCCGGAGTTGGTTAGCTCAGCGGCTTTGATCTCAACCTGCCCGCCACGGCTGGGTGGATCACCGCTCGAGGCGGGCGCCGCTGACGCATCAAGGGTTCCTGTGTTGTTGACGCGGCCGGCCTCCAGACGCAACACACCGCCCACCCGGCGGGCGCCGCGCGCCTCGACCGTGCCCGAGTTGTTGATGACCGCACGCTGCAGCGCATCCGCTGCGCGCGCGCTCATAAACACCCGACCGTCTTCTGCACTCACCAGATGGCGATTTTCAATGAGGGCGCCCATTACGCCCTGATCAACCACCACCGTTACACCGCTTGCAGAATTAGTGAGCGTAATCGCCTGGCCCGCAGCCAGCACGATCGTGCCAAGACGCGCTCGGATGATGCCTTCGTTGCGTACCTCCGGAGCGAGAAGCGCAATCAGCCCCGCATCGGCCGCGGTGATACGGCCTTGGTTGGTGACGATGCCCTGGCCGTCGGTGAATTCATACTTACCCGCGAGAAAGTTCGCATCGGTGATTTTCATCGCACCCGCGACGAGCGCACCGACATCGACCTGCGCATCCTTGCTGAACAGCACACCGCTCGGATTGAGCAGAAACACCTGACCGTTGGCGCTGATGCGGCCTTGAATTTGCGAAGCCTGACCCGACTCAACCCGATTCAGAATGGCCGATGACGAAGAGGGCTGATCAAAGCGCACCGACGCCTGCGAGCCGACGTTAAAGCTCTGCCAGTTGACGATTGCGCGGTCGGTGCCTTGCTGGACCACCATTGCATTGGTGGATTGCGTGATGTTGACCGCACCAGCGGCCACGCGTGCGCCCGAGGGTAGTTCGTTAGGCGCCGGACCCGGGCGGGGCTGGGCTTGAGCCGGCCCGCAAAAGGCCAGCGCAACGCTCAAACAAAGCGCGGCAAGGGCGACGGGCTTGGGCGCCGGGTCAAGCGGGTGAAGTGCACCCTCGTAACCGACAACCTCGCGCTGCCGGCGAAGTGCCCGCATGGATATCGAGGGCTGGCCGCGCGTGCGCGCGAGCTCATGGGCAACAACCCAGCAAGCAAGCGCTTTATTCCAAACAACTCGAAACGCGCGGTTCATCTTCGTCAGAGAAAGGACATGACGTTCAGCCAGAAGCGGTTGAGCAGGCGCGTGCCGTCCGCATCGGCTCCGACCGATGAAGGTACGGGGTTATCTCCCACCCTCCTCGACCAGCTGAGCTTAGCCGATGTCTTGGGGGTCAGGGAATAGCTCAAGCCCATCCCCCAACCGCGCAACTGAAAGCTATTCAGGCCCTGCACGTTCTCAGGCTTTAGCCCCGTCGGATCTTTGTTCAGGACAACACGGGCGTGGTCGTGAAACACCGTGTACTGGAAGTCAGGTTTGAAGTTGAAGCGGCCTTCGAGAGAAAGCAGCCACCCATGGTCTCCGGAACCCTGTGCGCCGGGGTAAGCGCGCACCCCCTGCGCGCCTGCGATGCTGAATTTCTCTGAGGAATCAAGGTTATTTCCCGAGTACTGTCCATTGAACGACATCCAGAAGCTGGTTTGCTCGCCCAGCCTTTGCAGACGGGCGACGTTGCCTGAAAGTTTCATCAACGGGGTGACTACGGTGCCCTGCGTAATCGTCAGTCCCCAAAGATTGGTTCCGCCGCCGAAAATCTGGTCGTAAAGATCGCCGGAGACGCCTAGCGCGGTTGTTCGTCCAGCCTTGCGGGAGGTCTCTCGGCCGTCAAAGTAATTCTCGTAGTCTGCGTCGTTGAGTGTGAGCGAAAAGTTCACATTGCCCTTGGCCGCGCGAAGCCACGGATAAGTGAAGACCGCGCCTCTGGTCCGCGCATCTCCAAAAGTCCCGCCGGGGCTGTCGAATCCGTGAATCAGTTGGTAATTGAGCACCGAGCCGTTCAACACCACCCGCAGGCCCTCATAGCCAATCGGAATCCCGTACCCCACCCGCAAATATCGCAGTCCCTCGCTTTTCATCAGGTTCGTCTGAATCTGGTCTCCGATATCGCGCGGATTGTCGTAATTCGCGTTCAGGGTTACCCGTGCGTAGCCGGTAGACCGTGAGCCCTGGTTATCGAGGGAGATCGACCCGCTCAGCGGCGGCTTGCGTTCGACCGTAATCAGGATGTCCGTCGAGCTTGGCTCCTCGCCGGCATCCAACGCCGCCTTAACGCCAACCCCCGGCATATCGTTGAGAATGCCCACCGAACGGTTCATCCGCGACAGGTTGAGCGGCTCTCCTCGAAGAAGCCGCGCGGTCAGGGTTCGTTCCAGCCGCTCACGCGAAATCGGCCACCGTTCCTCCGGCAAGGATTTATCAAACCGAATCGATCCCAGCCTCGCTTCGATTATGTCTATGCGAACGACTCCGTCGACGACATCCTGCTCCGGCAACGAGGGCCTTACGTACCACCCGCGCTCCTGATAAAATTCAGCGATAGCCTGAAGCGCACGTTCCAGATCGGCGAAGACCACATCGCGG
>CAZZKA010000280.1:0-4542 GCA_964654745.1 uncultured Bordetella sp.
CGCCGCTTCGGGTTCGCCACGCGGATCGACATAACCGCTCACATAGCGCGCCGGGATCCCCAACAACCGCGCGCAACTTATGAACACATGGGTGTGATCCTGACATACGCCGGCGCCAAGCGCGAAGGATTCGGCCGCAGAATGGCTCACCGAGGTCGAACCGCGGCGATACGGCATCCGCTCCAGGATACGCGCCATCAACTGCTCGAGCACCCGCAGCGGATCGCCCGCGCCAAGGCCGCCAATACCCTCGGCGAAATCGCGCAACGACTGATCGGCTTCGGTGAGGGGAGTCGAACGAAGGAACACCATCGGGTTGATGAGTTGCGTCCCGCCTGGGAGGGGGACGTCCTCAGGCGCGGGTCCGACTTCGACAACGCCGTGGGCACGCAGGCGAATTTGTTCGTAGGGCGAGTCCATCGTCAGAACATGCGTGAGGTTGTCAAACGCATCACGCAGGCTCACCGATCGGCCAGGCAGTTCAAGCTCCCAACGCAGCACCTTTTGGCGCACTCCGCTTGGCGGCGTCAGGCGCAGGTACTGGGTGCTGCGCGAGACCCTCTCCGAATATCGGTAGACGGTAGTGTGATCGACGGCGATCTGCATGAGTACCGAGACTACTTCAACTCCAGATAGGCCGCATGCACCGCATCGCCCAGACGCACGTTTTCACGCAGGAACCGCTCCAGAAAACCATGAAGCCCGTAGGAATGAACCTCATCGAGCACACCGTAGGCGAGGCGCGCCCGCAAAATCGCCGAAAGGCGCCGGGGCAGACGCGCAGGCTGCCCCGGCAGCTCCTGCAGAATACGCTCGACCTGATCGGCACAAAACCGCAGCGACCTAGGTAGTCGCGCATCGAAGATCAGCAGCTCGGCAACTCTGCGCGCATCGATCGCGTCCCGATAGGTATCGCGATAGGCCTCAAACGCACTCACCGACCGGAGCACCGCGCTGAGACTATAGTAATCAGTCAGCCCAGTTTCATCTGAAGCGCGCGCACCAGGGCCCTGCTTGACCGACAGAATACGGGCAGTGTTGTCGCCTCGCTCGATGAACGTCCCCAGGCGAATGAACCAGTAGGGCTGGTCCTGGCGCAGCGTCGCGCCGGTAATACCCCGGAACATGTGGCTTCGCTCTTTCACCCAGTCAAAGAAGGTCGCATCGTGCGGCCGCCCCGCTGACCGCCACCGCTGCAGTTCCAGCCACGTATCGTTGATGTTTTCCCACATCTCGGACGTGATCGATCCGCGCACCGCCCGGGCATTCTCACGCGCAGTCTGAAGGCAATTGACGATGCTGGAGGGATGGGACGAATCCCAGGCAAGAAAGCGCGCCACCGACTCCGGCGCAGCCGCTGCACCCGTTGCCCGAAAGTCCTCGAGCGTATCAGTGATCACCAACGGTTCGATCGCCGTTCGCGGATCCCCGGAGCGGCCCGACAGGAGCGCGAGCGACTGCCCCACATCCAGAATCCGCGCCATGCTTTCTGCGCGCTCAAGGTACCGCGACATCCAGTAGAGGTTGGCCGCAACGCGTGACAGCATCAGCGCGCCCCCTCGCCGTCGGCAAGGACCCAGGTGTCTTTAGTCCCGCCGCCCTGCGAAGAATTCACGACCAGCGAGCCGCGGCGAAGAGCCACACGGGTCAGTCCGCCTGGGACCATCCGAACCTCCCTCCCGACCAATACAAAGGGGCGCAGATCGATATGCCGCGGTGCCACGCCTTCCTCGACAAAAGTCGGGCACGACGACAACGACAAGGTCGGTTGGGCGATGTAGTTGGAGGGATTCGCCTTCAACACCGTACGAAACCGCTCGATCTCCTCGCGCGTGCTGGTCGGGCCAACCAACATGCCGTATCCGCCTGCACCATGCACCTCCTTGACGACCAGTTCCGGCAGATGGGCAAGGACGTAAGCCAGATCGTCCGGCTTTCGACACTGCCAGGTCGGAACGTTCGCGAGCAGGGGCTCTTCACCGAGGTAGAAGCGGATCATCTCCGGAACGTAGGGGTAGATCGACTTATCGTCGGCAACACCGGTACCGATCGCGTTGGCGATCACCACATGGCCGAGACGATAGGCCGCCAGCAGCCCGGGCACGCCCAGCATGGAATCCGGCCGGAACGCGAGGGGGTCGAGGAAGCTGTCGTCGATGCGCCGATAGATCACATCCACGCGTTGCGGCCCGGATGTGGTGCGCATGTACACAAACCCGTCCCGGACGAAGAGATCCTGCCCCTCGACCAGTTCAATTCCCATCTGCTGCGCAAGGAAACTGTGCTCGAAATAGGCGCTGTTGAAGCGGCCCGGCGTAAGCAGCACCACAACGGGATCATCGACCAACGCCGCGGCTCGAAGGGTGCTAAGCAGCAACGCCGGATAGTGCTCAACGGGTTCGACCGCCTGCCGCCTGAAAATCTCGGGGAAGAGCCGCATCATCATGCGGCGGTTAGAAAGCATGTACGAAACGCCTGAGGGCACCCGCAGATTGTCCTCGAGGACGTAAAAACGCCCGTCTGCATGGCGCACGATATCGGTCCCGACGATGTGAGCGTAGGTGTCATGCGGCACCCGGATGCCGGCCATCGCAACCTGATACTGATCGTTGACCAGGATCTGCTCAGCGGGGATGACCCCGGCCCTGAGGATGTCCTGGGCGTGGTAGATGTCCGCGATGAACCGATTGATCGCAGTGACCCGCTGGGACAAGCCCTTTTCGAGGAATCGCCACTCCCCGGCAGGGATGATCCTGGGCACAACATCGGAGGGGATCAGCCGCTCGGTACCGCTTTCATCGCCATAGAGCGAAAACGTAATGCCGGTGCGGCGGAAGATGAGATCGGCCTCAGCGCGCTTGCCCTCCATCCACTGCGCCGGGCAGGACTCCAGCCATTGCGCATAGGCGCGGTAATGCTCGCGCACTCCCGAGCCCGCGTCGAGCATTTCGTCGAAGCAGCCCGCGGCGGGCGGAATAATCGATATGGAACGACCCGAAGACATAGCCGAGCAAGTGCAAGGACCGTGCCCGCCTCAGGCTGCGGTCAGCTTCCCGAACGCCGATGCTCGCAATCGGGCTTGACGCAGTGCCCGTAAAGCGCAAGCGCATGATCCTGCAGGTCAAACCCGCGATCGCGGGCTATGCGCATTTGCCGCGCTTCGATTTCGCTGTCGATGAACTCCTCGACCCGGCCGCACTGCAGGCAGACGAGGTGGTCGTGGTGCTCGCCCTGGTTCAACTCAAAGAGCGTCCGGCCCGATTCAAAATTGCTGCGTTTGAGGATACCGGCCTGTTCGAACTGGGTGAGCACGCGATACACCGTCGCGAGCCCGACGTCGTGCTTATGGTCGAGCAACTCTCGGAACACATCCTCCGCGCTCATATGACGTCGACGTCCGAGTTGGAAGATCTCCAGGATCTTGAGCCGGGGGGCGGTTGCCTTGAGGCCGCTGCTGCGCAGTTCGAGCGGTGATTTCATGGCCGGATTTCGTGGCTCGCCGATTACTAAACAGCTTCTTTGTATCATAAAGGGGCGACAATACATTCACGCAGCCCCTTTCGGGCCTGCCAGATGCCGCCATTTCCCCTGACGGTGTTCGTTCTCGATACCATGAGGCCTTATGTCAGAACTTCTTCGCTCAAGCCCGAGACTCAGGCGCCTGGCCGCTGCAGCGCTTGCTACAGGCATGCTGTGTCTGGGCGGGTGCGCCTCAAGTGACCGGTCGCGTACCGGTCTTTTCGAACCGTATCGGATCGATCTGCCCCAGGGCAACTACATCACTCAGACCACACTCGACCGGGTGAGAGTCGGCATGTCCGCCGAGCAGGTGCGTGATGTGCTCGGAGCGCCCCTTCTCGGCCACATCTTTCACTCGGACCGGTGGGACTATGTGTTCCGGTTCACCCACCCGAGCGGTGCGACCGAGCAGCGCAAAGTCACTGTCCGATTTCGCGAGGGTAGAGTAAGCGGGATCGAAGCGGACCCGCTACCGCAAAGGGAGGACCCGGCCGACCCGGCCCTGCCCGGCTTCAAGCTCTCACCTCGCAAACCCTGAACGCCGAAGGAATAGTTGGTCATGACGATGAAAATCGCAGTCGCTGGTGCCGGCGGCCGCATGGGGAAAATGCTGATCGAAGCTGTCCTCGCGAGCAGCGACGCGGAGTTGGTTGGCGCCCTGGATATTGCGGATAGCGCGGGGATAGGTCGAGACGCGGCAGAGTTCCTCGGTCGCTCGAGCGGCGTTCGGGTCACCGCCGATTTCGACGAAGCGATGGCAAAAGCCACGCATTTCATCGACTTCACGCGCCCCGAGGGCACGTTAGCCCATCTCTCGCACTGCGTGCAGCGCGGTATACGTACGGTCATCGGCACGACCGGATTCGACGACCACGGTAAAGCCGCGATCGGCGAGGCGGCCAAACGCATCCCGGTGGTCTTCGCCCCCAATATGAGCGTCGGCGTCAATGTCACACTGAAACTTCTCGAGGTCGCAGCATCGATCCTCAACACAGGCTACGACATCGAAATCATCGAAACGCA
>CAZZKA010000281.1:0-4489 GCA_964654745.1 uncultured Bordetella sp.
GCATCCGCGGCGCGGACAACGCGGCCACGTTCGGTCATGTATTCCTCTTCGATCCGGTCGGCATAAAACACCGCCGGGTTGGGCGAGGAGACCAGGCGCCGCCATACCTCAGCGGGCACATCCTTGAAGGCGCGGATCTCACCGCCTGAAAATTCGATCTCCAGCCGACGTTCGCCAGCGTCATAGGCAGCGCCAACCAGACGCCCGCCGCTCAATTTTCTGCGCTCCATGCAAGCCTCTCCTCGCCAATTTCAATGCCCGCGCGCGAAACCTTCCCGTCGCGGGTCGGTACCGCTCTCGAGCAGGCAGTTTGCGCCGCTACTGTCGCAGGAACGGAGGATTCCGTGCAAGCCGCTTGTCATTGGTCCGATGCGCACACGATGTCCCCGCTCAGAGAGCGCACCGCCGAGTGCGGCCGCGCCCGGGCCGCTCTCGATTTCGGTGGGGCCATTACGGCTTGCGATGTTGGGCGCCTCGACCGCCTGCTGAAGCGCGGCGCCACCGGCGAGGACCGCGTGCACGGTACGCGCCACATAGCTGATGATCGCGGGCCCACCGGGCGATCCCAACACCATCATCAGCTGGAAATCGGCGCTGATGTTTCCGTCTGCGTGGGCGGCAAGAGCGGCTGCGGGGGAGGCGTTGCGCACTGGCTGGAAAACAAGCGTCGGCGCCATCGAACTGCGCGGACGCTTGCGCGGCTCGACCCGGTTCGGGTCGGCAAAGGCCCCCTGGCCGGCAGCCCATGAGAAATCGGTGAGCTGGTTATTAAGTAAAAAGCCCCGCACCATCAGCCGCGATCCGAAAGCGTCTTCAATCGAAGAGGTCATGGACACGGCGCGACCCGCAGCATCGACGATCGACAGGTGCGTTGTCGATTCACGTTCGGTCTCCAGGATCGCCTCGTACCGGCCGACGCGCGGCAAGCGGCCGATCGGATCGCCCGCTGGGGCCACGCCCAGCGACCGCTCGCTGATCAGACCTGCGCGCAGGAGCAGGTAGTCGGGGGCGGTCAGCGCGGCGACCGGCACTGAGGAAAAATCGGGGTCGCCGACCCAGCGGTCGCGATCGGCGAAGGCCAGCCTCACTGCTTCGCTAAAGCGATGCGCATAGTCGGCCGATACATTTTCAGCCGTGGCCTTGGAGGCTGGAAGCGCATCGAGTATGGCAAGGATCTGAGCGACCGCGATTGCGCCGGCCGACGGGGGCGGCGCACCGCATATAAGCCAGTGCCGGAACGGCGCGCACAGGGCGGTGCGGCGAATCGCCCGGTAGCCGCGCAGGTCCTCGAGAGTCAGGCGACCGGGATTGAGGCGATGGCTGCGCACGCGTTCGACGATTGCCTCGGCGATGGGCCCCTCGTACATGACCGACGCTCCCTCGGAGGCCAGCCTCTCAAGGGTGTCCGCGAGTTGCGGGTTGCGCAGCCGCCTGCCGCTGGCAACCGGCTGCCCGCTCTCCGGGTAGTAGAGCGCCGCCGCATCACTATCGCCTTTCAGAAATCGTTCGCGCTTGAGCAGCGTGTGGAGCCGGTCACCGACCGCAAAGCCTTCGCGCGCATGGCGAATCGCCGGGGCGAAGAGGACGGACCATGGCAGTTTGCCGTGCTCCGCGTGCGCGAGCTCAAGCATCCGCATCAGTCCCGGAACCCCAACCGCGCGTCCGCCGACGACCGCTTGCTCGAAGCTGAAGGGGGCCCCGTCGCTGTGGGCGAAGAGCCCTGCATCGACATCGGCCGGTGCGCTCTCGCGACCGTCATAACTCAGGACCTTACGGCTTGCAGGATCGAAGTGGACCAGAAAGCCGCCGCCGCCGATGCCCGAAGATTGCGGTTCGACAACAGTGAGCACGGCTTGAGCTGCAATCGCCGCATCGACCGCGCTGCCTCCCGCAGCGAGCATGGCATACGCCGCATCGCTCGCAAGCGGGTGAGCGGTCACAGCGAGTAACGCGCCGGCCCGGACTACCGGCTTGGCAGCGCGGCCGCTTTCGCCTTCCGGGTGCCGGGCGCTGTCAATGAGGGCGGGCGCCACCTGCGCCGACGCAGCCTGGATCGACGCTGCGATCAAGCCAATCCATACGGCGGCAGCCGCGGCCGCCGCGAGCCCGCCAGCTGGCGCGGCAAGGTGAGGGCGACCGGGGAAAGGACGGGGCTGCGACAAGCTCATGGGGCCATGATAGCGTGCGCGTTTATTCACCGACCGACGAGCGGAGCCGAGCCCCATGATGACGATGACCGAGGCCATCGCAGCGCTGCAGGAAGGCCGAGTAAGCGCCCGCAGCCTCCTGGATAACGCCCGGGAGAACGCCGTCGCCGCGCAGGCGCTCAATCCGATCGCCTGGGTCGACTGGGAGGCTGCGGCGCGCGCTGCCGACGCGCTCGACGCCAAGCGTCGGCGCGGCGAACCCGTGGGTGCGTTGCATGGCGTACCGATATCGATCAAGGATTTGATTCAGGTCGAGGGTATGCCGATGCAGGCGGGTACCCGCGCTGCGCTGCCCGACCTGGGCGCCGGAGACGCCGCCCTTGTGGCCCGTTTGCGGCGGGCGGGCGCGCTGATTTTTGCCAAGACCAATCTGCACGAAGTGGCCCTGGGGGCGACGGGCGAAAACCGCTGGACCGGTGATGTGTGCAATCCGTTTGATCCGGCCAGGCAGTCAGGCGGGTCCTCAAGTGGCGCGGCGGTGGCGGTTGCTCGCGGGATAGGGCTAGGCGCGGTGGGTAGTGATACGGGCGGTTCGGTGCGTATTCCCGCGGCGTTTTGCGGCGTGACGGGCTTCAAGCCAAGCTTTGGCGCGATTGCGCTCGAGGGTGCCCTGCACCTGTCATGGACCTGTGATCACGCTGGACCGTTGGCGCCGAGCGTGGCGGACTGTGCACTATTGTTCGAGGTGATGTCGGGCCGGTCGTCGCGACATGGAGCAGTGCCGCGCAAGCCCCGGTTCGCTGTGCCGGCCGCCTGGCTCGAGGGCCGCCTGCAGGCGGGCGTTCGAGCCGTGTTTGAATCGGTGCTGACAGACCTGCGGCGCGATGGCGTGACCCTGACCGAGGTGAAGGCACCGATGATTGCGCGGGGCTGGGAGGCCTATACGCCGCTCGTGCGCGCCGAGGCAGCATGGGTGCATCGCGAGGCACTCGCTTCGGGCGGTGAGGGATTTTCGGACTTGGTGCTGCCCCCGCTCAAGGCCGGGCTCACCGTGAGCGCTGCGGACTATATCGGCGCGCTCAAGGTGAGGCAGGCCTTGATAGCTGAACTGGATGCAATCCTGGCCGATCATGATGCCCTGATCATGCCCGGCAACGCGATCCTGGCTCCGCTTCGCGGCCAGACCGAGGTCGAGACCGAGGGCGGCAAGATGACGGTGCGCGATGCCGTGCTGGGCCAGACCGCATCGTTTTCACTTGCAGGTCTCCCGGCACTCGTGTTGCCAACGGATCGCGTCGACGGTTTGCCCACCAGCCTGCAGTTGGTCGGTCGCAGCGAGCACGATGCAGGTCTGCTCGCGTTGGGGCGCTGGTTCGAGGCTCGCTTGCGTCGCGCCTGAGAGGGCCCGGGAGGCGTGGCAGACCGGGCGCTTAGCCTGCTGCGCACCGGCGCAACAGGTCGCGTCGCGGGCCTCAGGCCCGTTCTTCCTACGTGAACGGGGCAAGCCCAGCCTGGTCCGCGCAATACGTTTCAGAGAGTGGGCTACTTATCGCGGTGCCATGCGAATCGCGCCGTCCAACCGGATGGTTTCTCCATTCAACATCACATTGCTGAAAATATGGGTGACCATATTCGCAAATTCTTCGGGTCGGCCAAGGCGCGACGGGAAGGGCACCTGCTTGCCGAGCGACTCCTGCGCTGCGGGCGGCAGCGATTGGAGCAGTGGCGTGAGAAAGAGGCCTGGGGCAATCGTGACCACACGCACGCCATCTCGTGACAGGTCGCGCGCGATCGGAAGCGTCATGCCGACGATCCCGCCCTTGGAGGCCGAGTAGGCGGCTTGCCCGATCTGACCATCAAAGGCGGCAACAGAGGCCGTATTGATGATGACGCCGCGCTCGCCTTCCGCATCGGGCGTATTGCCGATCATCGCCGCGGCAGCCAGCCTGATCATATTGAAACTGCCGATCAGGTTGATGTGAATGACTTTGGTGAAGAGCTCTAGCGAGTGAGGGCCTTCTTTGCCCACCGTTTTTGCGGGCGGCCCGATCCCCGCGCAGTTGACGAGTCCTGCAAGCACGCCCATCTCGAGCGCCGCTGCGACAGCGGCTTTGCCGTCTGATTCAGATGTGACATCGCAGCGAACAAAGCGCGCAGCCGCACCCAGGTCGGCCGCATAACGCGTACCGAGTTCGGCATTCACATCGGCAACCAGTACCCTGCCGCCCGCGGCCACGACAGCTTTTGCAGTGGCGCCGCCCAGACCCGAGGCGCCGCCGGTGACGATCACGACCTTGTTTTTAAGATCCATTTGACTATCTCCCTATCAATCGTGCGGCGCC
>CAZZKA010000282.1:0-4461 GCA_964654745.1 uncultured Bordetella sp.
AACCGTCCCAGACCAAGCCGCGGGCGTGACCCGCAGCGGCGCGAGCGCCGCTGCGATTTCGGCCATACCCGAAGTGATCATCAGATCGGCCTGATAAACCGTGCCCAGTTCCTCAGCCCCGGCGTGCACATGGATCAGCGTCTGTCGCGGACGAGGTGCGCTGATAAGGGAATAGCCCGAGGTCGTCATCTCGCCAAGTCGCGGTCCGATGGCGATCAGCAGGTCCGACTGCCGGACGCGCTCGGCGAGTTTTGGGTTGATGCCGATACCGACATCGCCGATGTAGTGGGGTGCGCGGTTGTCGTACAGATCCTGAAAGCGAAATGCACAGGTTACCGGGAGATCGTTGGCTTCGATGAATGTGCGTAGGTCCGCGCAGGCCCGGGGACTCCAGCCCATGCCGCCCAGCAGCACGAGCGGTCGCAGAGCGGCGGCCAGCATGTCGCGCAGTCGAGCGATTTGACCCGCCGACGGGGCAGCACGAACGGGCTGGTGACAGGCCGCGGGCGGCGCCACGGCGCGTGCTGACAGCACATCCTCCGGCAACGCGAGCACGACCGGGCCCATACGGCCGCTGGTCGCGACCTGAAAGGCGTGGGCGATGTATTCGGGGATGCGGTCGGCTCGTTCGATCTGCGCGACCCATTTGGCCATGGGCCCAAACATGAGCCGGTAGTCCATCTCCTGGAACGCTTCGCGGTCAGCAAAGTCGCTCCCCACCTGACCGATCAGCAGCACCATGGGAACTGAATCCTGTCGCGCCGCGTGTACGCCGATCGAGGCGTTGGTGGCGCCCGGGCCGCGGGTCACCATGACCACGCCCGGCTTACCGGTGAGTTTGGCGTAGGCATCGGCCATGAAAGCTGCCCCCCCCTCCTGCCGGCAGATGACGAAGCGGATTGCGTCACGGTGCCGCCAGAGCCCGTCGAGTACAGCAAGGTAACTTTCTCCCGGTACGCCGAAGATCGTGTCAACGCCCTGCGCGGCAAGTGCGTCGGCGATAAGGTGGCCACCGATGGTCGGGTCTGGCCGGGGGAGGGAATCGGTCATGGCGGGAACTTCCAGGCGGTTGGGATGGCCACGGGATTGTAGTGCGCGGAGGTCGGCGCGCAGGGTCTTTGCCCGATCGGGTGATAATCGCGGTCCCGCTCAACGCCTTCACCGCTTTGGCGAGTTTCGCCGCAACCCGATGTATACGCCCGAAGATCACCGTTGGATGTCGCTCGCGCTCGAACTGGCCGCGCGCGGCATGAACACGACCACCCCCAATCCGCGGGTCGGTTGCGTGATCGTGCGCGAGGGGGAGAAGGTGGGCGAGGGGTGGCACGAGCGGGCGGGGGAGCCGCATGCGGAGGTGCTGGCGCTTGCGCAGGCCGCCGGAAAAGCGCGTGGCGCCACCGTTTACCTCACTCTGGAACCATGCAGCCATCACGGCCGCACACCGCCGTGCACCGATGCGCTGATCGACGCTCGCGTGGGCCGGGTGATTGCGGCGATGGAGGACCCCAATCCGCTCGTCAACGGCGAAGGGCTCGCGCGCCTGCGCGCAGCCGGCATCGAGGTTCGTTGTGGTTTGCTTGCCGCGCAGGCGGGCGAACTCAACCCCGGATTCGTATCGCGCATGACGCGCGGACTTCCCTGGGTGCGCATGAAGGTAGCCGCTTCGCTCGACGGCTTCACAGCGCTTGCAGACGGTACAAGCCAGTGGATAACGGGTGAGGCGGCACGCGAGGATGGGCACCGCTGGCGCGCACGAAGCTGCGCGATCCTCACTGGCATCGGCACAGTGCGCGAGGACGACCCGCGCATGACGGCAAGACTCGCCGGTGTGTCGCGGCAGCCCGTCAAGGTCCTGGTCGATTCCAGGCTGGAGGTGAGCCTCGATGCCCATATCCTCAAGGGCGGAGAGGTCCTCGTGGTCTGCGCGCACCTGCGCGGTGAAGTGGCCGCGCAACTGCGCGACCGCGGCTGCGAGGTGCTGCACCTGCCCAACCCGGCGGGCAAGGTCGATTTACGGGCGCTGATGCGCGAACTCGCCTCTCGCGGGCTCAACGAGATCCACGTCGAAGCCGGCCATAAGCTGAACGGATCGCTGCTGCGCGAGGCCTGCGTTGACGAACTGCTCATCTATCTGTCCGCATCGCTCCTTGGCGAGGGCAGACCGCTCTTTGAACTCGAAGCGGCGACTTCGCTTGAGCGCCGGTTGCGATTCGACTGGCATTCTCTCGAGCGCATCGGCGAGGACGCGCGCCTGATGGCGCGGGTTCGGCGTCCCGCTTGACGGCCCAAGGAGGTCGATGGTGTTTACCGGAATCGTTGCGGCGGTGGGCCGCATTGAACGCTGCGAGTCGTTGGGTCAAAACGCGGGGCTGAGGCTGACGGTCGAGGCGGGTGCGCTCGGGGTCGACGACATCGCGATCGGAGACTCGATCGCCATTCAGGGCGCCTGCATGACTGTCGTCGCCAGACAAGGCACCCGGCTCGCGTTCGACGTTTCTGCCGAGAGCCTTGCACGCACGGTCGGGCTTGCCGGACCCGGCGAGGTCAATTTGGAAAAGGCTCTTCGCCTGGCCGATCGTCTGGGCGGGCATCTTGTATCGGGGCATGTGGATGGCCTGGGCGAAGTGCGCCGCTTTGAGGCGGTGGGCGAATCCTGGCTGCTCGTCATCCGGGCGCCGGTCTCGCTCGGTCGCTATCTCGCCTACAAGGGCTCGATCACGGTCAACGGCGTGAGCCTCACCGTCAACACGGTCGAAGATGGCGCAGCGGGTACCGACTTTGCGATCAATCTGATCCCGCACACCCTCGCGGTGACCACGCTGCGGCTGCTCTCGCCGGGTGACAAGGTCAACCTCGAAATCGATCTGATCGCGCGCTACTGCGAGCGGCTGCTCGCCGCCGGGGTCGGCGTTGCATCCGGTGCGCCGCAGGCGTCGTAGAATCAGGGCATGGCGCTTTCAAGCATCTCCGACATCCTCGAGGACATTCGCGCCGGGCGAATGGTGATTCTGGTCGACGAGGAAGACCGCGAAAACGAGGGCGATCTGGTTCTCGCTGCGCAATTCGTCACGCCGGAAGCGATCAATTTCATGGCCCGGTTTGGCCGGGGCCTGATCTGCCTGACGCTGTCAGAGGAACGTTGCCATCAGCTCAATCTGCCGCTGATGGTCGCCAATAACGGGACCCGGCACGGCACCAAGTTCACCGTATCGATCGAAGCCGCCGAGGGCGTGAGTACGGGCATTTCGGCGGCCGACCGGGCGCGTACCATTCAGGCGGCGATTGCCCGCGATGCGCGCCCCGATGATCTGGTCCAGCCCGGGCATGTGTTTCCGCTGCGGGCCGAAAAGGGCGGCGTTCTGGTGAGGGCCGGCCATACTGAGGCTGGCTGCGATCTGGCCGCGCTGGCAGGGCTTGAGCCGGCCTCGGTGATCTGCGAGATCATGAACGACGACGGCACGATGGCGCGCCTGCCTGACCTGATCGAGTTCGGCAGGACTCACGGGCTTCGCATCGGTACCATCGCTGATCTGATCGGCTACCGGAGCGCGAACGAATCGCTCGTCGAGCGTATTGGCGAGTCGTCGGTGCAGACGGTGCACGGAGAATTTCGACTGCTCACCTACCGCGACCGTGCGGCGGGTGCGACCCACCTTGCCCTGATCTGCGGCGAGCCCGGGCCGGGCAATGATGCACTGGTGCGTGTTCAGGAGCTGAACTCGCTTGTTGATCTGATCGATACCAAGCGCGGTTCCCACTCGTGGTCTGTGCACAAGGCGCTCGCAGCCATCGCAGCATCCGGTTGCGGCGCGGTAGTTTTACTCAACTGTTCGAGTGCCGGTGGCCTGGCTGCCGGGCTGGCTGGTCCGGTCGCTGCGCCCTCGGCGGGCACGTCGGCGACGACCCGCCGCGCCAAGATGGATCTGCGCACCTATGGGATCGGCGCGCAAGTGCTCCGCGACATCGGCGTGGCGCGCATGAGGCTGCTCTCCCGCCCGGTAAAGCTGCCGAGCATGGGGGGCTTTTCACTTCAGGTCACGGGCTTTGAGCATGATGCCGATGCAGGTCTCGCGGCGGTTAGCCCATCCGGAGAGGTCAATGTCGGTTGAAATCTTTCAGGCGCCTCTCGAGGGGCGGGGTCTGCGTATCGGCATCGTCCAGTCGCGGTTCAACGAGTCGGTTTGCGCGGCGCTTCGTTCGTCATGTCTGACCGAACTTGCCAGGCTCGGGGTAAACGATGATGACATTGCGCTTTGCAGCGTGCCCGGTGCGCTCGAGATCCCGCATGTCTTGGCCCGTATGGCGGCAAGCGGCGCGTTCGATGCACTGATTGCTCTGGGCGCGGTGATTCGCGGCGAGACCTATCATTTCGAGCTCGTTGCCAACGAATCCGGTCGCGGCATACAGCAGGTTGCAACGGAGTATTCGGTTCCGGTGGCCAATGCCGTGCTGACCACCAAC
>CAZZKA010000283.1:0-4438 GCA_964654745.1 uncultured Bordetella sp.
CAGGCGGAGGGAGTTGGCCTTGTCCCCCGCAAAGACGAGCGCGCCGCGCGCGTCACGCACGGTACGCGCCCACGAGTGTGCCCACGTTGTCCGTGGCCCGGTACCGTGATTGGCCGCTGGGCGACCCAGGTTGCCACGGACGGTTCGGCAAGCGATGAGGAAGGCGTTGGGCTGAGGGGCCATCCGAAGGGGCCGAGTACGCAGGGGTTCGTTCATGATCGAGGCAGGGGTTCTTTCCAGCCGCCGCCGGCGGCACGATAAAGCGAGATGCCCGCAATCCATTGCTCGCGATCAAGGCTGAGCAGGGCGATCCGCAGGTCGAGGAGTCCACGCGCCGATTCCTCGACCTCCTGGCGTGGTGCGAGTCCGGCGCGATAGCGTTGAACCAGCGATTGGTGCCGCTGTTGCATCTGTTCGAATGACCGCTGGGTTTGGTCGCGGCGCTCTCGAACCGCTTCGGTCTCCAGCAAAGCCTGCTCGACCTCGCGGACCGCGTGTCGGACTGCCGCCTCGAGCTGGCGAGCCGCATCGTCGTAACGCGCCCGCGCGGCGGCGGTGCGCGCATCGATCACCCCACCGTCAAACACCGGCCACTGTACGCGCACCGGACCGATAGACCATGTGTCGATGTCAGAGGCCAGTTCGCGACTACGGATGCTGAGCATGCCGATCGATCCGGAGAGCGACAGCCTTGGCAGCCGTGCGGCCTGTGTTTCACCGAAATCGTTGGCCGAGGCGATCAGCGCACGCTCGGCCTGGATAACGTCAGGCCGCTGCAGGATCACCGCTGCGGGCAGCGCCTCGACGACGAACACAGGAGGCGCAACCAGCGCCTGCCCTAAAACCGGTGACAACTCGTTCCGCAGGGCGCCCTCCGGGTGACCCGTGAGCGCCACAAGCGCCTTGATATCTCTTTCGCAAAGCGATCGCTGCTGGCGCTCGCGGGCGGTGGCCGATGCGACCTGGGCCGTCGCGATCCGTGCAGTCCCGGGCGCAGTAAGACCGGCGCCTGAACTCGCGCGTGCGAGTTCGGCCAGTTTAGCGAGCGTTTGCCGATCTTCGACGAGCAGCGCATGAACCTGTTCGCAATGCCGCACCGACAGGTACTGCAGAGCGGTCTCGGCGGCGACCGATACCCGCGCGTCATGCCACTGTGCCTGTGCACCCTCGAATCGCGCCTCGGCTGCCCGGAGCGCCATCTTGCGCCTGTCAAAAAGGTCGAGTTCCCAGCTCGCCGTGATGGAGCCGCTGCTCAGCCTCGACAAGGGAAGGGGAAATTGGCTGTTGCCGCGCGATACCGATCCGGCGGCGTCGACGTTTGGCCCCAGCGCGGCCAGCCCCACGGTCCGTTCCGCGCGCGCCTGCTCAAGGCGCGCCGCCGCGCTGGACAGGTTCGGGCTCACCGCCTGAGCGCGAATAATCAGCTCGGGGAGCACCTGGTCGCCCGTCCGAGCCCACCATGCCTGCAGATCGGGTACCGAGCCCTGGTGCGGCATGGGCGCGACCCACGACCCCGGGAGGAGGGCGTGCTTGTCGGGGGGTGCGGGCAGCCCCGGGCCCTGGACGCCTGAGCAGGCCGACAGGACGACCAGAGCGGTGAGCGCGACGGCGGATGGTGAAACGGCGGGACGCAAGCGGATCATGGTGCGGTGGTGGGCCAGGCGGGTTCCCCGGGCAGGTCGTTCCGGGCCGGCCGGGAAAGGAAACGTTCGCGAGTGTACTGGCGATCGGTCGATCCGCTTGCGCAATGACGATACAACCCGCGGTTAATGCGGCGGTTTATCATGGCGGATCAAGACTTGTCGTCGTTTTTTCAGGGGATCGAATGAAGCCGCTCCAGATTCTTGCCGGACTCGCACTTGCCAGCGCCGCAGCGCTCGCGCAGGCCCAAAGCTTCCCGTCCAAGCCAATCCGGCTGGTGTGTCCGTTTCCCCCCGGCGGCGCGGTCGATATCGCATCGCGCGCGATCGCTGCCGAACTCAGTAAAACCATCGGGCAGCCGGTCAATGTGGAAAACAAGCCCGGCGCGGGTGGCAACATCGGTGGCGTCGACGTCGCGCGCTCTGCGCCGGACGGTTATTCGCTGCTTATGACGACGAGCGGTATTCAGGCCATCAACCCGGTGCTCTACCGCAAGATGCCGTTCGATCCCAACAAGGATCTGGTGTCGGTGGCGGCCCTGGTGTCGCTCTCCAACGTCCTGGTAGTCCATCCCTCGGTCAAGGCCAACAGCGTGGCAGATCTGCTCGCCATGGTGCGCGCCGAGCCCGGCAAGGTGACCTTTGCCTCAAGCGGGTCGGGGACGAGCATTCACATGTCGGGCGAGATGTTCATGCACCTTACCGGCACGCGAATGATCCACGTGCCCTACAAAGGTAGCGCCCCCGCGATCACTGACCTGCTGGGCGGCCAGGTCCAGATCATGTTCGACAATATCCCTTCTGCGCTGCCGCACATCCGCTCAGGGAAATTGCGTGCGCTCGCCACCACCGGTGGCCAGCGTGATCCCGCTCTTCCCGATCTGCCCACCATCGCCGAGGCTGGAGTCAAAGGCTATGAGGCGGGCGTCTGGTTCGGACTGGCTGCGCCCGCCGGGACGCCGCCCGAGGTGATCGCCAAAATCAGTGCAGAGGCGATCAAGGGCACGCGCTCGCCGGAATTCGTCAAACGCATGACCGAACTCGGCTACGTGGTGATGGGCTACGGACCGGAGCGCATGACAGCCATGCTGCGTGACGAACTCGCACGCTGGACGCCCGTCATCAAGGCATCGGGAGCGGTCGCCGACTGAGCCCGGCACGAGCCGACCACGCGAAAGATCGCTTAACGATGCCGGCGCTGCCGTCGCAGCTCGAGGCGGGAGGCGAGACTTTTTCAGCCGACCGGGCCGCGGCGCTCGTCATGCTCGAGCGGGTCCGCGCTATCGAAGCGCGTACCCGCGAGCGCTCGGAGCGCGCCCGCGAGCGCTTTGCCGCCCGCGGTCAGTTGCTGCCGCGCGAGCGGATCGCCTTGCTGCTCGACGCGGGGGAGCCAGTCCTGGAACTCTCTGCCCTGGCGGGGTTCGGTCGCGACAAGGCGGATGCCGCGCAATCGATTGCGGGGGCCGGGGTGATTGCCCTCATTGGCGTGGTGTCAGGCGCACGCTGCATGGTGGTTGCCTCCGATTCCGGGATCGATGCGGGTGCGCTGCAGCCCATGGGGCTCGACAAGATCCTGCGCGCTCAGGAGATCGCGCTTCAAAACCGTTTGCCTTATGTTCAGCTCGTAGAGAGCGCGGGCGCCAATCTTCTTGACTATCGCGTAGAAGACTTTGTCCGCGGCGGGAGCCTCTTCAGAAACCTCGCCCGCTTGTCGGCAGCGGGGCTACCCGTGGTGACGGTTGTCCACGGTTCGTCCACGGCAGGGGGCGCCTATCAGACCGGGCTCTCCGACCATATCGTGATGGTGCGGGACCGCTCGCGCGTGTTTCTCGCCGGACCTCCGCTTCTTAAGGCTGCTACGGGCGAGATCGCCGGCGAAGAGGAACTGGGCGGGGCGCTGATGCACGCCACAGTATCCGGTCTCGCAGATCATCTGGCCGAGGATGATCGCGACGCGCTGCGGATCGCCAGAGAGATCATGCGGGCGACCGGTTGGTCGCGGGCGTCGACGCAATCGCCTCCCCGACCGACGCATGCGCCGCGCTGGGCAGCCGGCGAGTTGCTCGGCATCATGCCGGCGGATCCGCGCCGACCGGTGAATATGCTCGAGGTGGTGGCGCGACTGGTTGATGACTCGGACTTTCTCGAGTTCTCGGCGGGTTACGGGTCGGCGACGGTGTGCGGCTATGCGGCGATCGCAGGCTGGCCGGTCGGCATCATCACCAACAATGGGCCGATCGATGAGGCGGGCGCCGCCAAGACCGCACACTTCATACAGGCGTGCTGCCAGACCAGGACCCCGCTGATCTACCTCGTCAACACGACGGGGTTCATGGTCGGCCGCGAGGTCGAGCAGGCGGGTATCGTGAAGCTTGGCTCGCGCATGATTCAGGCGGTGGCCAATGCGACAGTGCCGCAGATCACCATCACCTGTGGCGCCTCGTTCGGTGCCGGCAACTACGGCATGTGTGGGCGGGGGTTCTCGCCGCACTTTCATTTCAGCTGGCCCGGCGCTCGCACGGCCGTCATGGGGCCCGAGCAGGCGGCCGGGACCATGCGCACGGTGACCGAAGCCGCGATGCGGCGAAAGGGCGAGGTCGATACAGCGCGCCTCGATGCACTCGAACGGGCCATCATCGACCGCTTCGATGCGCAGATGAGTGTCCTTGCGACGAGCGCGTTGCTCCTCGATGATGGTGTGATCGATCCGCGCGATACGCGCGCTGTGCTCGAGCTGGTGCTCGATATCTGCCGGGATGCCCAGGCCCGTGTGCTGCAGCCGATTCAGTTCGGGGTGG
>CAZZKA010000284.1:0-4422 GCA_964654745.1 uncultured Bordetella sp.
ACCAGCTCTGGGAGCCCAAGAACTACGACGGCAAGTTCGACGGGCCGATGACCATGCGCGAAGCGATGGCGAAGTCAAAGAACATGGTCTCGATCCGGCTGATCGACGCCATCGGGCCCAACTACGCTCAATCGTATGTGGCGCGCTTCGGTTTCGACGCCGAACGACACCCCCCCTACCTCACGATGGCGCTCGGGGCGGGCTCGGTGACGCCCTGGCAGATGGCAGCCGGCTACTCGGTTTTTGCCAACGGCGGTTTCCGGATTGAACCCTATCTCATCAGCCGGGTGACCGATGCGCAGGGGCGTCTGCTCGCCCAGGCAAGGCCGGCTCGGGCAGGTGACGAATCGCGGCGCGCCATCGATACGCGAAATGCCTTTCTGGTCGACAGCCTGCTGCAGGGCGTGATCACCAACGGCACGGCGACTCGCGCGCAGTCGCTCAAGCGCGGCGACCTCGCCGGCAAGACCGGCACCACCAATGATGCGCACGATGCCTGGTTTGTGGGCTACAACCCATCGCTCGCAGCTGCCGTCTGGGTTGGCCATGATCAGCCGCGCAAGCTCGGCGAGCGTGAAACCGGGGGCGGCCTGGCTTTGCCGATCTGGATGTCCTTCATGGGCCAGGCGCTGGCGCGCGCGCCGGAGACGCCCCGCATCACGCCTGCCGGAATCGTCAAACTCGAAGGCGAGTTCTATCTGGTTGAAGCGCGGCCCGGGCAGGGTATCCCAAGTCTGGGGATGGGCGAAGCCGGCGCCCCAACGGCGAGCGCCCCATCGGCCGGCGCCCCGCCAACGGGTAACGCTGCGCCAAGCCCGGCTCAGCCTGGAGCTGCGGGCGGCGCCAGCAGCGTTCCGGGTCCAGGCGCGCGGCCGGCGGGTGCCGCGCCGGGATTGTTCCCCTCGGGCAACTGAGTTCAGGCTGCGCGGCCGCGCAACACCACGGCCGCGCCGGATTGCGCGCTTACCCATCGAGACAGACAGGCGAACAGCTCTCCGGCGCCGCGCGAATCCTGCCAGGCCGCACCCTCCCGGCGGAAATGAAAGCCCCCGGCGCGCGCGGCAACCCAGAGCTCGCGCATCGGTTCCTGACCGTTGACGATGATCTTGGAGCCATCCTCGAACTCAATCGTCAGCACCTGCCCGCTGCGGCCAGCATCAACATCAATACCCGAGGCATCGAGTGCGTCTTCTATCGCTCTCAAGGTCTCGTCGATCAGGAGGGAAAAAGGCGTCTCGGAGCTCATGCTAGACTCGTTTGGCAATGAAGGAATTCAGTTCTCGAAGCGTGCTGCGCACATCAAGGTCACTCTCGACAGGGCGGATTCTAGCCGCGTGCGGGCTCGCACTGCCTCTGCTCACCGCATGTGGCGTCAAGGGCCCCCTGTCACTCGAACCGCCGGCCGCCAAGTCGGCCTGCCCAGGTGGCGCCAAGCCCCCTTGTACCGCCCCGTCGCCCAAGCCATGAGCGTCTTCGCGTTGCGCGACGGCGAGTTGCACGCTGAGGATGTCCCGCTTTCGCGGGTAGCGGATCGATTCGGTACGCCTTGCTACGTCTACTCGCGGCGCGCGATCGTCGAAGCCTGGCAGGAGTTTGCCCAGGCAACCGAAGGCAGGCGGGTGATGGTCTGCTACGCGCTCAAGGCCAATTCGAACCTGGCCGTCATCGACCTGCTGGCAAGGCACGGCGCGGGCTTTGACATCGTCTCCTCAGGTGAACTGCGGCGCGTGATCGCTGCGGGCGGTTCGGCGGCTCGCACGGTCTTTTCAGGCGTCGGCAAGTCCGCCTCGGAAATCAGCGAAGCGCTGCAACTCGGCGTGCGCTGCTTCAACGTGGAGTCGCGAGCCGAACTCGAGCGTATCGACGACATCGCCCGCGCGGCGGGCCGCAAGGCGCCGATATCGCTGCGGGTCAATCCCGATGTCGATGCGGGCACCCACCCCTACATATCGACCGGTCTGCGCGAGAACAAGTTTGGGATCGCTCACGAAGAGGCGATCGCCGCTTACGAACAGGCGCGACGGCTACCCAATCTCGATGTGATCGGGATTGATTGTCATATCGGCTCTCAGATCACGAGCCTCGCACCCTTTACCGCTGCGCTCGACAAGGTTCTTGAACTCGTCGATGCCTTGCATGCACGCGGCATCGTGCTCCGTCATATCGATCTTGGCGGCGGCCTGGGCATCCGCTATGACGATGAATCCCCGCCCGCACGCGCAGCGCTGCTCGAGGCGGTCTTCGCAAGGCTAGCCCGGCATCCGCGCGGCGCGAGCTACGAAATCCTGTTCGAGTTCGGCCGCTCTATCGTCGGCAACGCCGGCGTGCTGCTGACCCGGGTCGAATACCTCAAGCAAAACGGCGAACGGCACTTCGCGATCGTAGATGCCGGAATGAACGATCTCATGCGGCCGGCGCTCTATGAGGCCTGGCACGGCATTGAGCCGGTCGTCCCGCGGCAGGATGCTCACAAGCAGTGGGATATCGTGGGCCCGGTTTGCGAGTCGGGGGACTGGCTTGCGCGCGGTCGCGCGCTCGCGCTCGCGCAGGGTGACCTTCTTGCGGTGATGTCGGCTGGTGCCTATGGCATGGCGATGAGTTCCAACTACAACACCCGCGCGCGCGCCGCCGAAGTTATGGTCGACGGCCAAGCGATGTATCTGATCCGCGAGCGCGAGTCAGTCGAGTCGCTTTTTGCGATCGAGCACCGGCTACCTGTCTGACCCGCGTCCTGCGCCCGCCGATCTGCGCATGAGCAGACGCGCCAGAAGGAGCACCGCGACGACCAGAGCGTAGACAACCGGTTCGCCCAAATCGTTTTTGCCCGCTTTGTGCCACCAGTAGTGCAACACCGCGAGAATTGCAGCAGGATAGACCAGTCGATGCAGCATGCCCCAGCGGCGACCGAGCCGCCGCATCATGGCATCGGTCGAGGTCAGCGCAAGCGGCAACAGCAGCACGAAGGCCGCAAAGCCCACCGTGATGAAAGGCCGCTTGACGATATCGGCAAGCATCGGCCCGAGTTCAAACCACTGGTCAAGCCATACCCAGGTGAGCGCATGCGCGCAAGCGTAAGCGAAAGCGACCAGTCCTAGCGGACGGCGCAGGCGTACGAGCCAATTGGCCCCGGTCAGCTTTCGAACCGGGGTCACAGCAAGCGCCACGCAGAGCAGCACGAGCGTCCAGGTGCCGCTTGATCGGGTGACGAATTCGACCGGATTGGCGCCGGCGAGGTCGAGAGCGGGCCAGGCAAAGAGCCTAACGAGCGGCAGGAGCGCAACCGCAACTACGGCGCGCCTGAGCCATATGAACCCGCCCTGCGTCATGACGGCGCCCGCGCCGCGTCCGTCCTCAGAACTGGCGTCTCAGATCCATGCCGGCATAGAGGCTCGCCACCTGATCGGCATAGCCGTTGAACATCAGGGTCGGCCGGCGTCGCTGCATGAAGCCGTCTTCGCCCAGCCGGCGCTCGGTGGCCTGCGACCAGCGCGGATGGCTTACCTCGGGGTTGACGTTGCTGTAGAACCCATACTCCTCGGGCGAGGATCGCATCCAGCTCGTCACCGGTTCACGCTCGACAAAGCGGATGCGCACGAGCGACTTGACGCTCTTAAATCCGTATTTCCAGGGGACGACCATCCTGACCGGCGCACCGTTCTGCTTGGGCAGCACTTCACCGTAAAGCCCCAGGGTGAGGAGCGTGAGCGGATGCATCGCTTCATCGAGCCGCAAAGCATCGATGTAGGGCCAGGAAATCACCGGCATCGCAATGCCGGGCATCTGCTTGGGGTCAGCGAGCGTGATGAATTCGACATACTTCGCCTTGGCGGTGGGCTCAACGCGACGGATCAACTCCGCCATGGGGTAGCCTATCCAGGGAATCACCATGGACCATCCCTCGACACAGCGCATGCGGTAAATACGCTCTTCGAGCGGGGCGAGCGCAAGCAGTTCGTCGATGTCGAAACTGCGCGGTCTGGCCACTTCCCCCTCGACCGCCACGCTCCAGGGCCGGGTGCGCAGGCGCTGGGCGTAACGGACCGGATCGTCCTTCTCGGTGCCGAATTCGTAGAAGTTGTTGTAGGTGGTAACGAGTTTGTACGAGGTCGCGCGTTCCGGGGTGGAATACTTGGACGGATTCGCATTGAGTTTTTGGGCCGATGCGTCGCCCCCCTGCATGATGGTCGCGTTTCGCGCCTGAGCGAACGCCGTGGTCGGCGATGCCATGCCGAGGGCGCCCGCACCCGCGGCCGCAGCGACCAGCGCTCGCCGGTTGCGCCAAACGGCGCGGGGGGTGATTTCCGAGGCGGGCACGGCGCTCGCATCGCGCATTTTGATCAGCATGGAGGCTCCTTGGCGGAATGCGGCAATGTTCCCAGAGCGGGCGCCCTGACGCCTGAGCAGCCCCACGGCCGCGTCGGC
>CAZZKA010000285.1:0-4421 GCA_964654745.1 uncultured Bordetella sp.
GTCCAGCCGGCGGGCGAACTCTGCCACCAGATCGCGAGCGAGTTGCTCCTTTGGCGCGCGCCCCAGGCGGACCTGATGTTTGCCGTCGAGCAACAGGAGTTCATTGTCATCTCGACCGAAAGTTTCGTGCCCGATATTGGCGATGAGAAGTGGAATACCTTTGCGGGCGAGCTTTTCGGCACCGTTTTTTTCGAGGTTATCGCTTTCGGCGGCGAACCCGACGCAGTACGGTGCATCGGGGCGCCGTGCGACGCTCGCCAATACATCGGGGTTTTGCGTGAATTGCAACGCCGGCGCGGGCTGCCCTTCCGCCTTTTTGATCTTGCTGTCGCTGTAGTGCGCAGGGCGCCAGTCGGCCACCGCGGCGACGGCTACGAAGAGAGCGATCTGGCGTCCCGCATCACGCGCCTCATCGAGGCAGCGATGTACGGCATCGTGCATCTGCTGCGCGGTCTGAACGTCGATGCGCCGCACCGACCATGGCGTTGTAAGTGAAACTGGTCCGGCGACTAGCGTGACCTCCGCGCCTGCCTGAGCACAGGCGCGAGCAAGCGCGAAACCCATCTTGCCCGATGAGCGGTTGGTGAGGCCGCGCACGGGATCTATCGGTTCGAAGGTAGGGCCGGCAGTCAGGAGCACGCGCCGGCCGGCGAGCCGGGCAGGCGCAAGCCAGGTATCCATGGCCTCGACAATCTGTTCGGGTTCGAGCATCCGCCCCATACCGGTCTCGCCACAGGCTTGATCCCCGCTGTCGGGACCGATGATAAAGACCCCATCGTCACGCAATTGCGCGACATTGCGGCGGGTGGCCGGGTGCTCCCACATCTGGCGGTTCATCGCCGGTGCGATGGCGAGGGGACATTCGCGCGCCAGGCACAGCGTGGTGAGGAGATCGGGGGCTCGGCCTTGCGCAAGCGAGGCGATCAGGTCGGCGCTTGCGGGCGCCACCACGATGGCATCGGCTGCGCGAGAAAGTTCGATGTGGGCCATGCCGTTGGCAATACGAGTATCCCACTGGTCGACGAAGACCGGCTCGCCGGTGAGCGCCTGGAAGGTCGCCGTGCCTACGAACCGGGTCGCGGCTTCGGTCATGACCACCTGGACGACGGCGCCGGCACGCTGCAGTTCACGCGCAAGCGCCGCGGCCTTGTAGGCGGCGACGCCTCCGCTGATGCCGAGCAGGATGCGCTTGCCCTTGACTCCCATAACTTCTCCCTGTGCGCCGGTTAATCCAAGCACCGTCATCGACTGCGGCGCACGCGCAGCAATTCGTCGATGATGAGGAGCGCTGCGCCTATTGTGATCGCACTATCGGCGACATTGAAGGCCGGGAAGTGCCAGCTTCGCCAATAGAACAACAGAAAATCGACGACTTCGCCCCGGTAAACCCTATCGATCACGTTACCGATCGCACCGCCCAGGATCAGGCAAAGTGCAAGCGAAAACAGTTTTTGAGAGCCATGGCGCCAAAGCATGATGACAATAAATACCGTTGCCGCTGAACCGATCGCGACGAAGAACCATCGCTGCCAGCCACCCGCACTGGCGAGCATGCTGAATGCCGCTCCGCGATTAAAGACCAGCGTGAGGTCGAAAAATCCGCCAATCACTGGCATCCGCTCTGCGGGTAGCAAAGCAAGGAGCGCTGCCTGTTTGGTGACCTGATCGAGCAAAACGATGATCAATGCGATTGCCAGCCAGCGCGTAAAGCCGCTTTGCCCAGCAGGCCGACGGTTTGCCACGGCGCGGCTCAGGCGAACTGCCGGGGCTCACCGGCGCCGAAAAGGTTGGTCGCACAACGGCCGCATAGACCGGGCCGCGCCGGGTCGTGGTTGACGTCGCTTCGCCAATGCCAGCAGCGCTCGCACTTGTCATGTTGGCTCGGCCTCACACGGACCGTCGGGGGAGCGGCCTCGCTGGACTCCAGGGCCACCGCCTGTGAGGTGATCATGACAAAGCGCAGGTCATCGCCAAGCGAGCGCAGCAGGGCGAGATCATCGCCTCCCGCTGCGATGTCGACTTCCGCCTGAAGCGACGATCCGATGCCCCCCGCGGTGCGCACCGATTCAAGTTCGCGCAGGACGTCGGCGCGAATCGCCCGCAGCCGCTCCCAGCGGGCGATCAGGGCGTCGGCCTCGGCAATGAGGGGCAGTTCGTGCCAGACCTGGGTGAAGATTGTCTCGCCGCCCGCAGCGTACAAATCGGGAGCAAGCATCGGCCAGGCCTCTTCTGCGGTGAATGACATCACCGGCGCGATGAGCCGAAGCAGGGATTGCGTGATGTGCCAGATCGCGGTCTGCGCCGAACGGCGAGCGGTAGAGCCCGCCGCGCTTGTGTAGAGCCGGTCCTTGAGAATGTCGAGATAAAACGCGCCCAGATCCTCTGAACAGAAAGTCTGAATTCGGGCTATCGCCGGGTGAAACTCAAAGCGCTCGTAGTCGGCGACGATGCTTGCCTGCCAGCGCGATGTCATGGCCAGCGCATAACGGTCGATCTCGAGCATCGCCTCCGGCGCGACGGCATGTTCGGAAAACCGAAAGTCTGAGACGTTGGCAAGCAGAAATCGCAGCGTATTGCGGATACGCCGGTAGGCCTCGACGACGCGCTTGAGTATTTCGTCGGAAATCGATAGCTCGCCTGAATAGTCGGTGCTCGCCACCCACAGACGGAGAATCTCTGCGCCCAACGTATCGGAGACTTTTTGCGGCGCGATCACGTTACCGACCGATTTGCTCATCTTGCGGCCTTCACCGTCGACCACGAAGCCGTGCGTGAGGAGCGCGCGGTAGGGGGCTACGCCATTCAACATGGCGGAGGTGAGCAGCGAGGAATGAAACCACCCGCGATGCTGGTCCGAGCCCTCAAGGTACATGTCGGCAGGGAAATGCGACTGCGCCGCGTGCGAACCGCGCAGGACGGTCTGGTGAGTGGTGCCGGAGTCGAACCAGACATCGAGCGTGTCGCGGTTCTTTTCATACATCGACGATTCGTCGCCCAACAGGTCGCGCGGCTCCAGGCGCTGCCATGCTTCGATCCCCTCGCGCTCTATGCGCTGGGCGACCGCCTCGATCAATTCGGGCGTACGCGGATGCAAGGCTCCGGTCTCGCGGTGCACGAAGAATGCCATCGGTACGCCCCATTGCCGCTGCCGCGACAACGTCCAGTCGGGACGATTGGCAATCATTCCGTGCAGCCTCGCCTTGCCCCAGCCGGGAAAGAACTGCGTCGCCTCGACTCCGGCGAGCGCGGACTCGCGAAGCGTCGGCCCGCCATCGCCAGGTTTGACATCCATGCCGGCAAACCACTGGCTCGATGCCCGGTAGATGATGGGCGTCTTGTGGCGCCAGCAATGCATGGTGCTGTGCGCATTTTTGCGCGCTGAAAACAGCACGCCGTGAGTGCGCAGATGCTCGATGATTCTGGGATTGGCATCCCAGATCATCATGCCGCCGAATTCAGCGAGGCTCGCGGCGTAGGTGCCGTCACCGGTGACCGGCTGCAGGATTTCCGCATCCTTCATGCCGTAGCGCTTGCAGGATACGAAGTCCTCGACGCCGTAGGCGGGCGCCGAGTGGACGACCCCGGTGCCGCTGTCGAGGGTGACATAGTCCCCGAGATAGACCGGCGATTCGCGGTCGGCGTACGGATGCGCAAACCGAATCTGTTCGAGGGCCTTACCCGGGCAGCGCGCGATGACTTCTCCCTCCAGCTGCCACGCGTCCAGGCAGGCCTGCGCGCGCTCGGCTGCGAGCAGCAGCAGCGTGGGCTCGCCCTGCCAGGCAGTGCGCACAAGCGCGTACTCGAATTCGGGGTGCAGATTGAGCGCCTGATTGGCTGGGATGGTCCAGGGCGTTGTCGTCCAGATGACGCAAAAGCCCCGCGACACCGGCAGCGCTGCAAGCCCGAACGCCTTGGCGATTTTGGGCAGATCCGCTTGAAGAAACGGGAACCCGACGTCGATAGCCGGGTCGTTACGGTCGGCGTATTCGACTTCCGCTTCGGCGAG
The DNA here is from genome assembly GCA_964654745.1 of uncultured Bordetella sp. Lineage (GTDB taxonomy): Bacteria > Pseudomonadota > Gammaproteobacteria > Burkholderiales > Burkholderiaceae_E > SYIM01. The sequence goes on from CAZZKA010000285.1 coordinate 4,007, forward strand.
CGCTGAGCCGCAGTCGAAACACCAGTTGACCGGCTTGAGACCGCGGAACAGAAAGCCACGCTCGAGCATGCGCCCAAGCGCGCGCAACTCATCGGCCTCGTTCCGGTAGGCCATGGTGAGGTACGGGTTGTCCCATTCTCCCAACACGCCCAGGCGGATGAAGTCCTTCTTCTGCCGCGCAATCTGCTCGGTGGCGTAGGCGCGCGATTTCGCCTGGACCTGATCGGCGGGCAGATGCTTGCCGAATTGCTTTTCGATCTGCACCTCGATCGGCATGCCGTGGCAGTCCCAGCCAGGCACGTACTGCGCATCAAAGCCCGCCATGTTGCGGCTTTTTACGATGATGTCCTTGAGGATCTTGTTGACCGCATGGCCGATGTGAATGTCGCCGTTGGCATAGGGCGGACCGTCGTGC
>CAZZKA010000286.1:0-4415 GCA_964654745.1 uncultured Bordetella sp.
GGGCGATTCTCGACCACCATGGGCTGTCCAAGATATCGGGCGGCGCGCTCGGCGAGGACCCGCGCCACCAGATCGGTTGCGCCGCCCGGGGCGAGGGGGGCAATGAGTTTGATAGGCCGGGTGGGGAAGTCTTGAGCAAGGGCAGCATTTGGCGCATGGCTAATCAGTGCCCCGGCGGCAAACAGCCAGAGAATCCGAAGTCTGAATGGGTTCATCGGTGTCTTTCTCCTGGGTTATCTCTTGAGCAGTAATTCGCGGCTGCGATGAATATGCAACCGGAGTCGTTTCAAAGCTCCGGATGAATCTCCACGCTCTATCGCAGCGAGTAGAGAGCGATTTTCCTTGAGCACTGCGCCTGGACGCTCGGGAAAGCGCTCGGCGATCGAAAGTCCCACCGAGTGGATGCGTTCATTCAGATCAGACAGCATGCGCATCAGGAGTATGTTGCCGCTTGCCTGCGCAATCGTCGTGTGAAAGCGCCGGGCGATCCGAAGCGACTCGGCCGGGCGACCTGCATCAAGCGCTGCCTGGCTCGTGTCAAGCAGCGAGCCGAGTTTGTGAAGAAGTTTCGGATCCATGTTGGGCATCGCGGTGGCCAGCGCCCGGGTCTCAAGGGCCTCGCGAACCTCAAAAAGGTCGACGATCTCGCGTAGTGACATGCCGCGCACCACGAACCCCCATCCGCTATCGCGCCGAACCAGACCTTCCTGTTCGAGGCGTCCGAGCGCTTCGCGTACAGGTGTTCGGCTAAGCGACATGGACTGGGCGATGTCCTGGGCGCGAAGCCTGCAGCCGACCGAAAAACGTTGATCAAGAATGCGGGTCTTGATGTGCCGATAGGCGCGTTCCTGACTGCCGCCTCTGGCATTTGGGATGGTGGATGATGCTGGATCCATAATTTATTGAATTCAAATTGAATGCAATTTAAGACACTCTAAACCTGCTCATGTCCGCTTGCAATCGCCGATCGGGCCTCTGTTGCCTGGCTCGTCGAAGAGCGTTGAGGAGCGGGCAGGAGACGCGGGGCAAGGGACGGGGGGCGGGGCGGGGCGGGGCGGCGCGCGCAAAGCCGCTTGCCACCAGGTATGCGTCGGCAAATCCCGCATCGGTCTCTCAGCCGTCGAGGCCTGCGCCCAAGCGTCGTGCTGCAGCCGGTGAAATTCAGGAGCGCGGCGATTGTTTGAGTCGCGTCACCAGATCAACGTACGCCGTCATGGCCTCATCGGCAGACATCCCCCTTCGGCTTGCCCACGCGTCGTACTTCGCGCGCCCGATCTGGTCGAGGAGCCCTGGACGCTCACCTGTGACGTCGCCGACACTGGCCTGCTTGAAAAGGGCATAGAGTGCGAGCAGTGAGTCGTTATCCGGGGTCTTCGCGAGCGTTTTGACATCGCGAGCGGCCTGCTCGAAAGCAGCCTCCGCGGGGGAGGGGCCGTCGCTCTGGGGCTCCCCGCCAAAATAAGCATCCTCGAGCGCGACGTCGTCCGGAAACCATCGCGCCTCGAGGAGTTTGCCGGAGCGCATCGCGAGTGACAGCACGCCGCTCGAGGCCAGAGGGGTCTGTGCGCGAATGCCGGCCGCCCCAACGAGCGTCATCGGCACCACTACCATGCCGGCGTTGTGGACCGGCGATCCTGCAGCGGTGAGCCGCAAGCCGGTAGCCCAGTGCGCGAGTCGCTTCGCGCCCTTGCCACCTCGGAATACGCCCGTGCTTGCGTTTGCTCCGGGCTGAAACCAGCAAAAATCCGGTATCCCCAGCTGCCAGAGCGCTGCCGGACCGCCGGCTGCGAGCCCTGTCACCGCAGCCGAAACGATGGCTTGCTGCTCCGCCTCGGTCATCCTGGGATCATCGACGGCGCCACCGAGTGCAGCCGCTGCGCCGAAGAATTCGAGCACGTTCTTGGCAACCAATTCCCGGTCGTTATCGACTGCAATCATGTGATAGCTGTTTTCAAGCACGACAACGCGCGCCCGGCCTGGCGACCCTGCGTTGATGTTTTCCGCGAGAAAATCAGCGGAACGAAGCGAGGTCAGCTCGTCCTGGCGAGCATGGATGATCAGTGTTTCGCAGATGAGCCGGTCCAAATCCCTCATAACCCAGCGGCGAAGCCGATCGACCTCCCGAATGCATGCGAGCGGCACCCACAGGTAATGAAAGTTTTCGCCGCGCTCAAACTTGGCCTTGACGATGGCGCGTAGCTGCTCGTTTTTGATGCCGTAGGGGTCCTCCTCCTCTATCCGCATCCGGGTTGGCAAACCAGGTATGTGATAGAGCAGACCACGTAAACCGCGATACCAGGGGGTGGCCCAACCATCTATATGGATAGGCGGCGCGAGCAGTACCAGGCGCCCCTTTTTTGCGTGCCCGGCGCGTTTGGCGGTTTCGGCCGCAAGCAGCGCGCCCATGCACATGCCCATGATGTGCAGCTCATCATGCTGGCTGGCGACCTCGGCGTATTTCGCCATGACTGCGTCGACCCAGTGCTCGGCCTTGACCCCGGCCAGATCCTGCGGCTGCGTGCCGTGGCCAGGCAGAGTAAGAGAGTGAGTGACGAAGCCTGCGTTCTTCAGGCGCTTGTGCATCGACCCCATATCGTATTGAGTGCCGCCCAGGCCGTGCACCATCAAAACAGCGGGATCGGACATGTCAGCGATCCCTGCCTGCCTTGAACAGAGCGGTGATGACTTCAGAGCGACCGTCGGGCCCCTCCAAAGCGCTGAGCGAGGCTCGAGAACCGTCAGGCCAGTCCCACTCAGCCTCCCTGATTGCGCCCGACTGCAGCGCCTCCCACTGAGCGCGCATCATTGGCTGCACCGCCGGATCGGCCCGCAAAATCAGCGCCGCTGCATCGCGATCGGGCGTCCCGCCGAGCAGGCTCAGGGCATTTTCACTCCATGCACAGACGCCCGAGCGGGCGTCGATCGAAATCGTTGCAAAGCGCCCAGATTCGAGGACCTGCAGATAACGCAGCCGCCAGCCAGCTGTGTCGGCGAGCGCTCGGGTGGTCCGTTCCTGCAGTGCGAGCATCAACCCAGCCAGGATGGCGATTACCCCGACGTAGATCTGTACCTCAAACAGCGCTTCACCGGAAAAGCTTTCGTTGATGGCGAAAGGTCCCTGTCCGAACGCCGTCCAAAAAATCATGAGGGCTGCCCCGGCTGCGACCGCCAGACCGCCTCCGCGCTCTCCCCAGAGCAGGGCGGTCAGCACCAGAAGCGACAACGGAACATAAGTCAGGGTGGGTGCGAGCGTGGGGCCATAACGCTCAGCGGCATCGCCTTGAAAGATGAGCGTGGCGAAAATAAGAAACCCTAGAAAGGCGACCCCTCCTGTTCCGAACTGAAGCATGGTCATGCCGCCCGAGCGCCTGGGCTTGAAGTGCGAGAAGGACAGGATGATTGGAACAATAAGGAGAGCGCCGACCCACTCACCGATCGATGCCTGAGCCCACGTGCGCAGAGCGGGCAACTGAACACCGGCCCAGATCCATGCCAGCGTGAAGGCAGCCGAGCCGATCGCAGCGGTCACGGCACAGGCAGCGACCTGACCCACCCAGCGCCGCAGCGGATCGGAGGATGCACGTGAGCTCTTTAGAACGAACGCGCCCGCGCTGACTGCGAGCATCTCTCCCATGCCTTCGGTCAGTGCCGTGATGAGGCGCATGTCGGCTGCAAGCGAATAGATGCAGGCAGCGAGCCCGCTCGCTCCTATCAGCCAGGGCACCCGATCTCGTTGGGCGACGCTGACTGCCGCCAGCGCCATGCCAGTCGGCAGCCATACCAGAGAGATGCTGTCGTGGAGATCGGATGGCGCGTAGGAGATCAAGCCGAAAACAAGCCACGCGGCGATTAACGCCGCTGCAGTTCCCGCATCAGAGGCTTTTGCCATGATCTATCTCCGGACACATTGCGATAATGTTAAGCAGACGGGAGGTGCACGCCGACCGATGCGGCGATCTTGCGGACGTGTTCGGGCCAATTGATATCACCCGGGTCGCGCCCGCTTGCGATTCCCATCAGCAGCGCAGGCTCCGGACTGATATTGCGGAATCCTCGGGAGAGCCCCGGCGGGATGCTGATGGTGTCGAAGGGCTCCAACACGACATTGCGCGAGCCGGCAGGCCCCCAGAACACTTCCCAGCGGCCTGTGAGCGCGAAAAAGACCTCCTGAGTCAGGTGGCTGTGCAGGGGGGCTGCCTGGCCGGGTTCGCAGCGCACCAGATTGAGATGGAAACCTTCCGCCTGGATGGGGGCCGCGGGCTGGTTACCGATTACCCGCCAGGTGGTGCGCTCAAAGCCTGGGAGTTTCGCGTCGATATAGTCGTCGGTCGGTGCAAGGCGATGAAAACGCGCAACCCGCGCCTCCATCTCTTCGACGGTGGGATTCGCTGACGTAATAAGCGCAGTGGCCATTC
>CAZZKA010000287.1:0-4373 GCA_964654745.1 uncultured Bordetella sp.
GGGCCACTATTCTGGTCTGGTACCTGCGCAGAGCCATCGCCGGGTGGCGGCACCGCACTTTGCTGCTGTTGCCCTGGCACGTACACCGACGCAACTTGCTGCTGAGCGTGGCGATGTTGAATGGCGGCGTTCAATAAAGGCCGTAACTGATCGATTCTGATTCTTGAACCGTTCGTCTTTGCCGAATCGAGCAAATTGAGCAATTGTTCGTCGGCGATACCCTCATGATCGAGCAGGCTGATCAGCGCCTGCGCAGTCTCCCTGTTGCGGTTTGGCCGCCAGAATGCCCAACCCGACTCTCTTTTTAGTTCAAGGTTGCGGTCGCTGTGGTTTGAATTGATCAGACGGATATAACCGGATATCGGCGTCCCGGTCCGGCTGATCAACGTACCGGCGAGACCCTGTGCGTCGATACTGCCCGGTTGCTGTCCCGTCAGAGCCTCCCGGACGCGTCCTGCTCGCGCGGCCGAATCGTTCCTGGCCCCGGTTGCCTGGGGGGCGACGCGTACGCCGAGATTCACCAGAGATTTCATCGACCTCTCTCCGTCATCGATAAGGGGGAGTAGCCGCCAGTGTGGCGCGCCACCAAAGATCGTGGGTTTCGACTTATTGTCCGCAGTTTGGCGGCGGGTCGCAATAAGGTCTGCGGCCCCGCAGCGGCCCTGCGTTCAGTCGAAAGGCTAGCGGGTTACGGGCGCCGAGGCAGTGAATTCGTGCACGTTCCGGCGCCGGTCGGCTCGTGCTCGCTCGGGCTGCGGGCGCTGCCGGGTACAGACGCCTCGCATAGCCGTCTGCGCGGGGGGCAACTCATCGCCGGATCGAAGGCGGATGGACCGGTTTGAAGACTGGCCTGGTGAGCCAGCGGCGGGCGACTTCGGCGTAGCCTGGAAAGTGAAACCGGCCGTTATCGCGCAGCACCTGCTCGTGGTGCCGGCGCCAGTAGGCTGGTATGCGCCACCAGGCCAGCCTGGGGTGGCGGTGATGGATGGCGTGGTAATTGTTGTTGAGAAACAGCAGCGACCAGAAGCGATTGGACTCGATGATGGCGGTGCGCTCGTCGGGATGCTCGCCATAGCGGTGCTCTATGAAGGGACGGACCCACCCCAGACAGAACGCGGGCCAGGCGAAAAGCAGCAGATACTGCCACCAAGGCATGCCGCACACTGCGCTGATGTAGGCAAACAGCGCCGCCACCAGGACCAGATGGACCAGCCAGTGCTTCAGGTGAGAGCGGTCCCCTGAACGGATCTTCTGTACCTCTCGGACGAGTAATTTTTCCAGGCGCAGAACCGGCCCTATGAGCACCCGCCCCGCGAGGGTCTGGTTGGCCATGAGAACGGCCTGGCGCCAGGCGGGTAATCGCTGCCAGTCCGCTGCGCGCCAGTAGACGGATTCGGTGTCCACGCCGGGGACGGTCAGTTGTGCATTGCGATGGTGCTGCCGGTGGGAGGCGAAATAAAGCGGAAACGGCAGCCATAGTCCGATGGGCGGCATCACCACGGCCCAGCGAAGCCACTGCGGCGCAGAGCGAAATGCGTGGATCGCTTCGTGCTGCAGCGAGAAGTGCCAGGCCACCACATAACCGCCAGCGGGCGCAAGAACCCACCAGGGAAGGGACGCGTGATAAGCGACCAGCAGGGCCCAACTGCAATACAGCACGAGGGCAACGACCCAGGTCGGGCCATCGAACCGGAAAAACAGTCGCAACGGTCGAGACGGGCGGTTGCGCCGGGCGCGTGGCGGCTCCGGCGGCCGGATACGCTCAGAAAACAACTTCTGGGTCATCGAGACTGGCTGGCAGGTGTTTTAGTTGATCGTACCCGCCCGGCTCGGGAAACGCGAACCCGCGCAGCAGCAGCGCCTGGCGTTGCGTCGCAAGTTCCTCAGCCTGGGCGACTGCAGCGAACGCCTCGCGCAGTCGCTTCAGGGCTGACGCAGGTAGCGGCGCCGTGGCCGCAAACAAGGGCAGCGGTCTGGCGACGGTGGTCGCGATCACCCTGACCCGGGCGGCGAGAGCGGGATCGTCGGCGCGCAGCAGGTCGTGGTAGTAACTGTCGAGCGGGCCCACATCGATACGGCCCTCGGCGAGCGCTGCGATCACACCGCGAGCGTGGATGAGGCCGCCGACAGCGGCCCGGTAAAGCGGGGTGCCGGAGGCGCGGCGCAGCGGCGCCAGATGCTCGGCGAGGGCGATCGCCCCGGATAGGGAGTCCGGCACCGTGTAACCGACAGTACCGCCAAAGGTGTCGGCGAGGGTTTTGGCAGGCGAGTCGGCGCGCACGACGATGTCGGTGAAGTAGACCGCCCGCCCGCCGTAGCGGGGCGGACTCGGAATCGGTGCGGCAATAGCCTGGGCGGAAACGGACCGGTGGGCAAACGGCAGCCCGCACATCAGCACCGCTCCCAGATCCTGGCGCGCCCAGAGTTGCGACAGTGGGGCCGGCGCGTCGTAATCAAGAAGCGGCCAGTCCAGATCTGCCCTCGCAAGGACCCAGCCAAGCAGTTGCTTCCACGCCTCACGAAGCCTAGGGGTCGCGCTGTACATGCGTGCATTGGCAACTGGCTGATGCATGAGGGCGGGCAGGAGCAGGGGAGGTGGCGTGTCGGTAATGGTACCTGCGGTCGCGCGTGACCGGGCGTTTTGTGTTCGGATGCGACATTGCCCCCGAAGAGGGGGCCGACCCTCATCGCCTGCGCACCCGCCCGGACTCCAGACCGCCGATGATCATCCAGCCCTCCCTCAGGCCGCCGGGCCCAGCCGGGGACCGTGTGCTCGTGATCGGCGCCGGTGGATTCATCGGGGTCAATGTCGCTGAGGCGCTCGCGCGGCGCGGGTACAGGCTTGTCCTTGCCGATCGCATCGACCCGCCGCAGGCGATTCGCGCAGCACTGGGTGACGCGCCGTGGCATCTGGGTGATGTCCGCGACGAGCGGTTCATGCAATCGATCATCAGCCAGGATTTGCGAGCGATCGTGTGGGGCGCAGCCCTGACCGCGGATGCGCAGCGCGATGCGGCGCAACCCGATGCGATCCTCGATGTCAATCTGGTGGGGCTGGCCCGTGCGCTGCGACTCGCCCGCGCCGCAGGCGTTGGTCATGTCGTTAATCTGGGATCAGTGGCGAGCTTTGGTGAAGCGGCCTTTATTGAGCGGCCACTGCGCGAGGACGATCCGACCGATCCCCGTAGCCTCTACGCGCTGTCCAAGTTCTCCGGCGAGAGACTTTGCGCCCGGTTTGCGGAGCTCACCGGGCAGACAGTAACGACCCTCAGGCTCTCGGCCGCGTTTGGTCCGTGGGAGCGCCGGACCGGCGCACGCGATACAACCAGCCCGTTCATGAGGCTGATGGAGCTCGCCGGTCAGGGCGAGGTTGCACGGCTTGAGCGGCCGGGTCTGCGCGACTGGGTCTATGCGCCCGACGTCGCTGAAGCCGTTGCAAAGGTGATCGGGGCGCGCGACAAGGCTCCCCATCGGATCTTTCACGTGGGCAGCGGACAGCGATTTAGCGTGCTTGCGTGGGGAGAGGCCCTGGCTGCGCGTTGGCCGGGATGGCAGTGCCGGCTGACCGCGCAGGGCGAAGCGCCTAATGTCGAGTTGCACGGCGCGCGCGATCGCGCCGATCTGTCGGTTGAACGGCTCGCAGGCGAGTTGTCAGTGCGGCCCCGCTTCGGTCTTGCCGAGTCGGTCGAACACCTCGACGAGTGGGCCCGTGCCCATCCCGGCTGGTTCACCGCGGCGGTTGGCTCATGACGAGCAGCGAACGTTTTTTCCGCAAGCGGATCGTGATCACGGGCGGCGCTTCGGGCATCGGTCTGGCTGCGGCGCGCCGGTTCGCCGCTGAGGGCGCGAGGCTGGCCATCGTGGATCGCGATGAGGGAGCGGTCAGGGCCTGCGGCGACGAACTCGCTGCCCGAGGCATCGAAGCAATCATGCGTGTCTCCGACGTGGCCGATCCGGCGAGGGTGTCCGAGGACGCGGCGGCGATTATCGGGGCCTGGGGTGGGGTCGACGTGCTGGTCGCGAGCGCGGGATGGTCGAGCGGTGGCACTGCGACCACGATTTCGCTCGATGACTGGAGCCGAACGATGCGGATCAACGTCGACGGAACATGGCTCTGGTCGAGGGCCGTCATTCCGTCAATGCAAAAGGCCGGCAAGGGCACGATCATCACGCTCGCCTCGCAACTTGCCATGGCGGGCGGTCGCGGCAATATCGCCTACGTCGCGGCCAAGGGCGCAATCATGGCGATGACGCGGACGATGGCGCTCGACCATGCTGCCGATGGAATCCGCGTCAACGCGGTCGCTCCAGGCGCGACCGACACCCCCCTGCTCAAACGCGCCTTTGCCCGCGCGGCTGATCCGGGCGCAGCT
>CAZZKA010000288.1:0-4347 GCA_964654745.1 uncultured Bordetella sp.
GCCGGCGGTGCCGCGCCCGCAGCCGGCTTCGCCGCCGCAGGTGCCGCGGCAGGCGTGCGGGCCGTGTACCTCGGCTGTGCGGACAGGCCGGTGCGGGCCTCTATTGTCGAAGCGCTGCTTGAGCAGGCCCGGGATAAGGGGGTGAACCATCCCCGGAGCGAGTGGCTCGCCGCTGTCGCGGCCGACCTGGATCCCGCATCAGATCTTCACGCCGACCGCGCCACGCGTCTGCACCTTGCCGCTGTGCTGGCGGGCCGGGCGGCGGCATCTTTCAAACAGACCGCCGGGCGAGTGTCGGCATCATGACTATCCCTATGACTGAGCCCCTTGAATACGTTCCCGTTGTCGTGCGTGTGAATGGTCGCGAGATTCGCCGCCAGGTCTCCGCGCGGCAGCATCTCGCGGACTTCCTGCGCCATGAACTCGATCTGACAGCCACCCATGTGGGTTGCGAACACGGGGTCTGCGGGGCGTGCACGGTGCGAGTCGACGGCGCGATCGTGCGAGCCTGCCTGATGCTGGCCGCCCAGGCTGACGGATGCGAGGTCATGACGCTCGAGGGGGCGCATGGGGACCGCTCGATCGCCGATCTTCAGGAGGCGTTCGTACGACACAATGCGCTGCAGTGTGGGTTCTGTACCCCTGGCATGCTGCTCTGTGCGGCCGAATTGCTTGATCAGGTGCCAACCACCGACCGCCAGACGATCCGAGAGCACCTGTCCGGCAACTACTGCCGCTGCACCGGCTATCACTCGATTGTCTCGGCCGTAGCCGAGGTTGCCCGCGACCGTCTGGCAAGCCGTGACTCGCCCGAGTCCGGCAGCGGTGGCAGCCGCGGGCGAAGCGGCTAGACCTCAGTGGGCGTTGGTGTCGATCCTCTAGGTCCGCCGGAGGCTGTCGCCGCAAGGCGGTGGCGACTCGCTGCGCAGCCCTGGGGCGCGCATCTGCTGAGCGCGGTTCTCGATGAACCGGGGGGCTCCCGCGAACTGCTCTACCTCAGCCCGCGGTCGGCCGGCGCTTCGTCGGCCGTGCGTGGCGGCGTGCCGGTCCTATTTCCGCAGTTCAATGAACTCGGGGCGCTCCCCAAGCACGGGCTTGCGCGAACCGCGCGGTGGCAACGCTCGGCGCTCGATATTGCCCCGAAGGAGGGGGCTGCGATTGCCTTTGTCACCGAGATCGGCCCGGGTATTCACCCGGCGTTTCCGCATACCGCGCAGCTATCGCTCGCGGTCTCTGCAATCGCTGGCCGGCTCATCATGCGTCTGCAGATCGACAACACGGGTCATTCGCCGTTCGCCTGGACGGGGGGCCTGCATCCGTATTTTGCGGTGAGGGATGTTAGCGCGTGTCGCCTGACCGGTCTCGCCGGCGCTCGCGTAGCTGACAGGACCGCCCCTCTCCTTAAGCGTCAGCCGGATGCGCCGATTGCATGGGACGGCACGCTCTTTGAGCGGCTCTTCGACCGGGCAGCGCCCCTGCAGTTGGCCGATGGCGCGCGGCGGCTATGTCTGTCGATGACCGGGTTCGATGAGTGGATGGTGTGGAACCCCGGGGCTGCCGCCATGATCACCGATCTTCCGCCCGATGACTGGCGTCGTTTCGTCTGCATCGAACCCGTTCGGGTGTCGCGACCGGTCAGTCTCGCTCCAGGCGAGAGCTTCGCGGGAACCCTGCAGGTTGACTGTCTGCCGGCGTGAGCCGTTCAACTGCCGGCAGTCGGCGCTGCGCTTGCCTGGTCCGACCACAACTTGCCACCGGTCGCCCAGTCGTGCCGCGCGATGTCTCGGAAGACGATATCAACGCTTTCGGGTGAAACCCCGAGGGTTTTGACGGTAGCGTCGGTTAGCGCCTGCGCGAGGGCACGCTTTTGATCGACGGTCCGCCCTGAAAAAAGATCAACGTGAATCGACGGCATTGCTGCGGCTCCTTGAGTGCCTGATAAAAGGGTTTGCCGATGCTCCGACCAGCAGCGCGCCGAGATCGTGCATGGCAGCGAGCTGGACCTCAAGCGACAGCGTTGGCGTCGCTCCCTGCGCGAGCGGGGCATCGTCGCGCGCGACGCTTCGCTCGGACAGAGCCCGGCCCTGCTCGGGAAGAATGGGAAGATGAACAAATCCAGCGGGTAGATCCTGATCGCGGGTGAAATGCATCAGGCCATAGAAGAGATCATTACAGACAAAAGTCCCGGCAGTATTTGAGAGCTCGATGGGATGGCCGGCTGCGGCCAGGGCGGTGACCAATTGCCGCAGTGGCAGCCGTGCCGGGTAAGCGTAGGGGCCGGTCGGGATGACCGGTTCGTCGACCGGCTGGTAGCCGCCGTTGTCGGCAATCCTCGCGTCGCGCAGATTGACGGCGACCCGTTCCAGGCTGATCCGCGCCCGACCTTCGGCCTGTCCCAGGCAAAGAACCGCACACGGCTGATGGCGCTCGACCGCCCGGGTGAGGGCTCGGATGCACGCCTCAAAGCGGCACGGGAGGCGTTCGCCAACCCAACGAGTCTGACCAACGGAGCTGCCGCTCAGCCGGCGTGCGAGCTCCCAGGACACGTTCAGCTGATGTCCGTCGAAGGGTTCAAAACCGGTTACGAGGAGCGGGCCCGATGGGTTCATGAGATACCGGTGCTGTGGCGTTCGACCTTATCGACGGATGAGCGTTCGAGACGTCCAAGCACGAGCGCTGTCGCTGCTGGGTTCGCCTCGGGTCGTCAGCGCGGTGCGAAGCGCGTCTTCCAGAGCCCCCATGGCCGCTCCACAACCCCCCGGTTCGACTCCTCGGACAGCTTCGCCTCGTCGTCTTGCAGGTAGGTGACCTGGCCGCCGAGGGCGATCGCCCGCTGCTGCAACTCGGCATTGTTCTGCGTGTAGACCGCGCGGAAAACCGCTACCGGGATGGTCGGACCGACCGCGCAGAAACCGTGGCCGCGCATCAGGACGACGGTATCCGGGCCCAGCGACTGCGCCAGCGCCGCGCCTTGTTCGCGATTGCGTACCAGCATATCGGTTGCACCGAAACGCTCGCGGATCTCGAAGTTGGGGATGCTGTTGCTCAGAAAACTTCCCATGTGGCAGATCGGGCGAAGCCTGACTGACGATGAGGTAAACGGAACCACGGAGGGTGCATGGCTATGTACGACCGATTGAACGTCGGGCCGTGCGGCGTAGATCTCGCCGTGGATGAAACGCTCAAGATAAGGCCGGCGCGTATCGCCGTCCACGGGGTTGCCCGCCAGATCCAGCTCCATGATGTCTTGGACCGTGACCATTTCGGGCGCGAGCGAACGGGATACAAAAAAACGATCCGGACGGTCCGGATGGCGGACGCTGATGTGGCCAAAGCCGTCGACCACACCGAGTCCGGCCAGGATGCGATTGGCTACGACCAGATCTTCAAGCAGGGGCATCGGTAAGGTGCTCATGAGATTTTCCGGATGAGCGGCTTCAGCGGCTCGCTTCTTTGTACCAGGACGAATCGTAATAAGCGTCGATGGACTTCATCGCTCGGGTTGGTTTGCCGAATTTTTCCCGCAACTGAAGGACCGTACGCGTACCGGCTTCGCTCACCGCGGCATCGCGGGTGAACCCGGTTTTGGGATGCAGCAGAACTCCGTAGGACACCGCTGCACTGTCAGAGTTTGAGCCCTGCACGTTGGCCAGGAAGAGAGCGATCGCGGCATCCTTGTTGACGGGATCGTAAAGCCAGTTGAGGGCCTCGCGGTAGCCTCGGATGAAGCCAACCAGTTCGCGGCTGTTTTGCTTCGCCCAGGTCTTTCTCACGCCGGCCACGAGACCCTGATAGTCGCCAAGCGCGGTATCCGCGTCAGCGAGCACATTGAATCCCCTGGACCTCGCCATCACCTCGAAGGGCGAAATCAGCATGGTCGCGGCATGCTTCTGTTCGAGCAGGCCCTGGTAGCGCTGCAGGACACCTCCGGCCGATACCGTTGTGTAGTCCCGGTCTATCTGCAACCCGTTGCGGGCGAGGATTTCAAGCAATACAAACGCATAGCCCGTAGTCAGCGCATCGACTGAAAGCTGCTTGCCCTTGAGGTCGTTGATTGTTCGTATTTCCGGAACTGCGGTGAGCCGGAGAAATCCGTTGTCTGCGCCCATTACGGCGATCAACTCGCTCGCGTCGAGTTCGACCCCGCCCTGGCCTTCGCGATAGGCGATGAGGTTGTCGATCGCTGTCATTGCGATATCGAACTTGCCCTCAATCATGCCGACCAGCTGAAAGCGGGAGTTGGGTGTGTTGACCGTATTGACCTTCACGCCATGACGCGCGAAGAAGCCTTTGTCCTGTCCCACCCAGATGGGCCAGTTGAAGCCCCCCGGAAACACGATGACGCTC
>CAZZKA010000289.1:0-4330 GCA_964654745.1 uncultured Bordetella sp.
CGAGCAGACATGCCAGCGATCTGGGTTGCCAAGGCCAACAGCGAAATGCTGCTCGTGCGTGGCCTGCTTGGGGGTGGGTCGTTCGCGGTTGAGGACGCCTCGGGTGCGGCCATGACACTCGCCCCCGACGCTGCGCGGGAGGGCGTTTTCCTGCATCTGCCGACCGGCGAAGCCGTGGTCCCGAGCGAAAGCGGCGCGCCTCAGCGTACCGCCTCGGAGTGGTTCGCGTTCGCCATACGGCGACACCGCCGGGTTTTCTTCGAGGCAGTGTTCGCGACCTTTGTGATGAGCGTGATTGGTCTGGTGGCGGCGCTCTACTCGATGCAGGTCTACGATCGCGTCGTGCCGACCAAGGGCTATTCGACGCTTTGGGTTCTCACGATCGGCGCGCTGATCGCGATCGTGCTCGAACTGGTTTTGAAACAGGTCAGATCGATCATGGTCGACCGCGCCTGCAAGCTCATCGACCAGGAATTATCGGCGGTTTTTTTCGGCAAGGCGCTCGATATTCGGCTCGATGCGAGACCGCGCACGGTCGGTACCTTTGCTTCGCAGATCCGGCATTTCGAGTCGGTACGCAACTTCATGACCTCGTCAACGCTGTTTATCCTCGCCGATGTGCCATTCGCGCTTTTTTTCATCGCCGTGATCGCCATGCTGGCTGGCCCGGTTGCGCTGGTCCCTCTGGCGATGGTGCCGATCGCGATCGGCGTCGGGATGGCTTTTCGTAAGCCGATCGAGCGCCACACCGCCGAGCACATGGCTGAGTCCAATCGCAAGAACGGTCTGCTGATCGAGGCGGTCGACGGTATCGAGTCGGTCAAGGCCTCCGCCGGCGAATGGAAAATGCTCGATCGGTGGCGCGCGCTCACCACGACGATTGCGCAAAGCGAATTGCGGATGCGCACCCTCTCCGCGATGTCGACCAATCTTGCGCAGACCATCCAGCAGCTGAGCTATGTGGTCCTGATCGCGGTTGGAGCCTACTCGATTACCGCTGGCAATCTCACCATGGGCGCGCTGATCGCATGCTCCATCGTATCGGGCCGGGCGCTATCTCCGATGGCGCAGATTCCTTCGCTCATCGTGCAATGGAAACACGCGCAGGTCGCCCTTAAATCGCTTGACGGCATCATGGCCATGCCCGGCGATCGTGATCCCGGCGTGCGCTTGATCGTGCCGCAAAGCCTGGCGGGTCAGGTCCGCTTTGAACAGGTACGCTTTGCATACGGGCGCGACCGCCCGGTGCTGGAGGTCCCGGAGCTGAGCGTGCGTGCCGGGGAGCGGATCGCGGTCCTGGGTGCGGTGGGGTCGGGGAAGTCCACGCTCATCAAGCTCATGTCAGGACTGTTCAAGCCGAGCCAGGGCTCGGTATTTCTGGATGGCGTCGATGTGACGCAGCTCGCGCCTGAGTTCGTCCGCGAACACATTGGCTATCTGCCGCAGGATGTTCGGCTCTTTCACGGAACGCTGCGCGAAAACCTTACGCTTGGTCTTCCTTCACCGAGCGACAGCCAGATCCTCAAGGCCTGTGAGGCGACCGGTCTGGACCGCGTGATACAGGGCCACCCCAAGGGGATGGAGCTTGAGATCGCAGAAGGCGGGCGCGGGCTCTCGGGCGGGCAGCGCCAGCTGGTCGGTCTGACTCGTCTGCTACTGATGCAACCGCGGCTTTTGCTTCTGGACGAGCCGACTGCATCGATGGATGGCGCCCTCGAAGCGATGGTGATGAAACATCTCTTCACGGGATTACCCCCTGAATCGACGGTCGTCGCCGTGACGCACAAGCCCGCCCTGCTGCCTCATGTGAGCCGATTGATCGTACTTGACCGCGGGCGGGTTGTACTCGATGGCCCGCGCGATCAGGTGCTCGCGCGCCTCCAGAAAGGTAATGCCGCCGTTGCGTCCGCAGCGACGCCTTCGGCTGCCGCCGCGGGAGCGACAGCGTGAAGCTCTTCTGGTTTCTCGAGACCGGCGATCCTGGGCGTGATCGCCAGACCCTGGCGCGCGACCTGGGGAGTTCGCGCCTTCTGCTTTGGACAACCGCTTCGGCACTCGTCGTCTTTTTTGTATGGGCTTATTTCGCCGAGATTGATCAGATCACCCGGGCTCAGGGCCAGGTGATCGCCAGTCAGCGATCGCAGCTCATCCAGTCGCAGGATGGTGGGATCATCGAGCAATTGCTGGTCAAGGACGGCGATATTGTCGACCGCGGGCAGGTCCTCGTTCGCCTTGAAAAAGCCCGCACGGAAGCCTCGTTCCTCGAGGCCCGCGCCCGTTCGGCGGGCCTGACGGCGACGGTGGCGCGATTGAGGGCAGAGGTGTTGGGAACCAATCCGGTTTTCCCTGCGATGCTCGGCAGCTACCCCGATATTCGTGAGAACCAGATCGTGCTGTTTCGCAAGCGCAAATCCGCCATCGACGAGGAAATCGCTGCGCTGAACAATCTGCTGGGGCTTGCGAGCCGCGAGCTTGAGATGACCAAGCCGCTCCTGGATACCGGAGACGTCAGCCGTACCGAGGTGCTTCGCCTCGAGAGGCAGGTGGCCGAACTCGAGTCGCAGATCACCAACCGGCGCAATCGATATTTTCAGGACGCACAAACCGAGTTGAGCAAGGCGTTGGAAGATCTGGCTGGCGTCGAACAGACCATGGCGCAGCGTTTCACGCAGGTGGAACAGACCGAGTTACGCGCGCCGCTCCACGGGGTCGTCAAGAACATACGGATTACGACCCGGGGCGGCGTGATCCGTCCGGGCGAGGAGGTGATGCAGATCGTACCTCTTGAGGATGACCTGCTCGTCGAGGCGCGCGTGCTGCCCGTCGATATCGCGTTCATCAAGCCGGGGCTCTCTGCCACCGTGAAGATCGACGCCTATGACTACACGATCTATGGTGATTTGCCAGGTAAGCTGACCTACATCAGTCCCGATACGCTGACCGAAGATCTGCGCCAGGGTGAGCAGCCGTACTATCGGGTCCGTGTCCGTACCGAGGGACGCCGTTTCAGTGGCCGCCCGAACGAACAACTCGAAATTCAGCCCGGCATGACGGCGACCGTCGAGATCCGTACCGGCAGCAACACCGTCCTTAAGTATCTCGCCAAGCCGGTCGTCAAGACCCTCTCGGAGGCCTTGCGCGAGAGATGATTCGAAAGGCCCAGCTATGAAACCACGGTTCTCTCATTCGAATTCCTCACCCCGCCCCAACGGGTTCGACGCGCGTCGTGAGCGTTTGCCCCGGCCAACGAGTTGCGTCGCGTTGATCGATGACCGATTCATCGGCTGGTTGATGCAGCGTGACAGCGAGCCGGGGCTTGAGCCTGCCGTACACCGGCGCCCCTTGGCTCGCGTGCTCGGGCGGGCGGCCGCCGATGCCGGGCTCGCGCTGGGCCTGCGTCGCATCTATTGGTACACGGATCGACCGGATGGGCAGTTGGTCGACGATCAGATCGTGCGCGCCGTGTCGGGCGGCGAGACCAGCCAGACCTGGACCCTCCTCGATCGCGACCTGCGCCGGCTAGCGGCCTCGCGTGCCTTTGAGTCGGTGCTGATCGCCTGCGACGACGAGCGCATCCGCGATGCGATCGACGAGGCGCAACTTGGCGGGCTTTCGGTGATCATGCTGTCTGACGACTCACTCCACGATTTTGCAGAACTCGTTCGGGAAGAGCCCGAATGGGCGGGGCTTCTTGCTCAGGCTGACCGGCGCCTGATCGTGCGGGCGGAAGAGTTGACCGAGCTCAACGGTGCAGCGCTCGAGACGGATTCGACGACCGCCTCCGTCGATGGTCTCGATGGCGGCGGGTCGGTGATCGAGGAAGTGGTGCGCGGATGGTGGGACTCGCAGACCGAGGAGAGCCGTGAGGACCTCAGGAGCGCGCTCTCCCTGAGTAACGGCATCCCCCAGGAGGTCGATCGCGAACTTCTGCTTCAGAGCCGGGAACGCTTCGTGAGGCCGCTCAGCCTGACGGAGAAGCGGCAGATGCGGGACTGCCTCAGGGTCATCGCTACGCCCGCAGCAGGCTAGCAACCGGCCGACCCCGGCTACCCGGAAGACCTGGGATACCCAGAAGGCCCGGGATACCCAGAAGCCCCGGGACACCCAGAAGGCCCGGTAACTCGGCCGACCCCGGGTATCCTCTCGTGCCTGACGGGGGCGCGCCGAGCCGCCCTTTCCGAGATTCGTGGAGGAATGCTTAAGCCGCGGAGCCCGTGCGGGGAACGGCGGCGCCGGCCTGCAGAGCGGGACTGACAGCGGCAGCCGATGTGGCGCCGGGCTGGTTAAGCGTGTCGACGCCGGGTAATTGCGGCACCGCCGTGGCAACGGG
>CAZZKA010000290.1:0-4290 GCA_964654745.1 uncultured Bordetella sp.
TTCGCCCCGAGTCGGTCCGCGACCGGGCTCTGTGGACGGCCGGGCGGGCCGCGGAGGACGGCGCGCGCTTGGACGAGGCGGCGCGCGCGCTCAGAGTTGCCTGCGCTTTTCCAGCAGCCCTAGGAATTTTTCATACTCCTTCTGATCGACGCCGTAGCTGTGGTCATCGTCGGGGAAGGTGCCCTGCTTGACGTCAGCCACATAGGCCTTGAGCCCGGCGACGGCAACCTCGGTAAGGTTGGCGTACCGTTTGGTGAACTTGGGCTTGAAGTCGGTAAAGACTCCCAACAGGTCGTAGGACAGCAGAATCTGTCCGTCGGTACCCGCACCTGCACCTATCCCGATGGTGGGAATCTCGAGCTGCTCGCTGATCGCGCGCGCGATCGGTGCGGGGACGGCTTCGAATTCGAGCATGAAGCATCCGGCATCCTGGATTGCGAACGCATCCTCAAGAATCTTCATCGCAGCCTCAGCGGTGCGGCCCTGGATCTTGAAGCCGCCGAACATCGCAATGGTGTGCGGTGTGAGACCGATGTGAGAGGCGGTCGGAATGCCAGCATCGACCAGCGCTTTGAGGATCTGCGCCTGCGACTTGCCACCCTGCGGCTTGACGGCATCGCAGGCCGCGTCCTGCATGAAGCGCGTTGCGTTGGCGAGGGCGCGGTCGATGGTGTGGTAGCTCTGATAAGGCATGCAGCCCAGCACGAAGGTGTTGGGAGCGCCGCGCCGCACAGCCTGCGCATGCATCACCATCATATCCATCGTCGCCGGGACTGTACTGGGATGCCCGTGCGCGACCATGGCGAGGCTATCACCGACCACGGCGACATCGACACCCGCGGCTTCGGCCCATTTGGCAGAGGTGTAGTCGGGTACCGACGTGTACACCATCTTCTCACCGGTTTTTTTTGAGTCTCGGATCTCGGTGATCGTGCGTTTCTTTTTCTCTGCCGGTTTGATGGCCTCGGCCATGTCTTTTTCCTTGACGCTTCTGATATACAAGCAGTATATCAACGCTGGATCGGCGCCCCGGCTGCGACGGACTCGCTATTTCGGAATGATCAGCACCATTGCAGGAAAAATTCGGTCGGGGTGATTGATGAGGTGGCTGTTTGCTTTCGCGATCCCCGGCCACCTGAAAGCATTGCGGTAAAAGTAAAGCGAAATCGAAGACAGCGAATCACCATCCTGCACTGTGTAGATGCCGCGAGCACCGGTTAGCCGGGCAACCACCGCCTGCGCATCGGCCAGAGCAGCCGAGATCGAGGCCAGTTCTGCGCGCTGCGCCTCGCTAACCTGACGCATCGATGACTGCTCGCGGACGACCACGGCAAGGCGGTCGGTGAGATCGCTCGCCCGTTTTTGCTCCTGCTCGAGGTTGGCGCCGCTTTGCTGTAATTTCGAGTCGGCTGCTGTGACGCGTTGCCGCAGTTCTGCGACCTGGGCAGACAGGCCGTCGCGCTCGGCCGCGGCACCTCGTTCGGCTGCGCGCGCGGCATCAAGCTGCTGTTGCAGGGCCCTGATTTCGGCGCCGCGCTCGTCGACCTGCCGCTCGTGCTGCATGATCGTGACACGTACTTTCTCAAGCTCCGCCTTGGCCTCGTCTGCAGCCTTGCGCTCAACCTCGCCAGCGGACTTCGCTTCGGAAAGCTGCTTGTCGACCGCGCCAGCCTGCGCACGCGCCTCGGCAAGCTGTTTGCGCGCGGCTTCCAGGTCGCCTTTTGCAGAATTGAGCTGGTCGCTGAGACTACGGCTTTCGCCGGTTCCCTTTTCGACCTGCTCCTTGAGCGCAGCGATCTCCCGGGCGAGTTCACTTTTGCTAGGGCCGCATCCGGCAAGCAGCGCGACAGAGCACGCAATGGCCAGGGGCGCGAGCAGACGGGCAGGCTGGGGCATGGCAGTCTCCGGACGACTTTGAGCGGTTACTGCAGTCTCTCAGACCTCGCGGTGCATGCACAAGGGGTTAGTGGCCGGAACCTGGCAATCTGCGCCCGGAATCGACCCAGCGCGGCCCACCGGGCAGCGGCACCGCCCGGCGCAACACGGTTTCCGCGAGCCAGAGGCTTGCCGCGCGCGCGCGCCGACAAACCGACGCAAGCGGCATCTGCTGATAGTCGTCGTTGAACACCTCGTAGCTGTAGTCGCCCGCATATCCCATGCGATCGAGCGACCTCACCAGCCGGGCAAGTTGATCGCTGTGCACGCCTTCACCCGGGAAAACCCGAAAGTGTCGCGCGGTTTCCATGCGCTCCTGAACCGTCTGGATCTCCTGCCACATGAAATCGGCCAGTTGCACCAGAAACACTCGCTCGCAGTCGAAGTCCTCCACAGTCTCGACTGGCGTACCCGTCGCAAAACTGTGATACGAGTCGATGGCAAGCCCGAGGTTAGGACAGTCAGCCCTTTGCACCGCGCGCCACGCATCCACGCAATCACTGATGTGACGCCCCCAGGATAGGCCCTCGAAGGCGATCCGGATCCCTAGCGGAATCGCCATCAGCGCGAGCTTTCGCAGATCGCTTGCGATCTGCTCGAGCTCGCCCGTCGCGTGCGGGCTGGTCGATGAGCAAACAAGAAGCACCCGGCTACCCACCGCGCGGCACATCTGCAGCATGGTTCGTGCGATTTCCACCTTGTAGTCATGAAGATGGCCGGATAGCCCCTCGAAATCGCGGAGTACCTGAAAGCCGGTAACGCGAAGGCCGCTCGCCTTGACGACGTCAACCGCGGCCTGCCACCCCTCGGGATGGCCGGTGAGATCGCGCGCCGAAAGCATCACCTGGGTAAAGCCGGCCCCGCGCATGGCCTCGAGTTTGGCCTTCAGCGGACCGGCGAGCGAGATCGTATCCATACCGAAGTCCGACAGATGCGGAACCGGCCCGGCATAGGCAGCACTCTCCAGCATCACGGCGCGACCCTCACCAGTTCAACCGCAGGGGCATCCGGGTGCGATCGGGTGAGGGCGCCACGTGTCGGGTCAGCGGCTGCACCAAGCTCCACGAACTCGATTCCTCGGGCGCGAAGAGCCTGAATTGCCTCTGGAACATCAGGTGTCGCAAGCGCGATCCGCTGCAGCCGTTCGATGCCCTGAGAAGGGTCATCGGGCTGCGCCTCGATCAGTTGAAGAAAAAAGTTCCCGCAGGGTGACCTCAGAACGCTACCTCGCGGAAGAATGCCGAATCGCTCGGATGCCGCGAGTTCGATGAAACCGAAGAGCGAGTGGTAAAAGGCGATCCATTCAGCGCTTCGGTCTGTGCCGACATACTGCACGATGCCGAACCAGCGCAAGCCGCAGATCGCCGGTACCTCAGGATCGACTGTGGGGATCGGCACGAAGTCCACGTCGTAGATCGAAAACTCGCGCCAGCGGTCGACCAGATAAATCCTGCTGTCGCCCACGCCGTGGATGCCAGGTATCCACAGTTCCATCGGCTCGACGGACGCCTGCACCGGCCATGCTCCGCGCGCTGTCAGGCTGCGCCAGGCGCCGGCGGCGTTTTGTACGCGTAGCGCAATTGCCGAAAGCCGCGGGCCCTCCGCATCATCATCGTCCAGCCCATGCGAATTGATGATGATGTTCATGGAACCCTGGCAGTAGCGAAGCACCTCGCGCGACCGGTGGCGGGCAACCGGCCTGAATCCGAATCGCTCGAGATACTGTCCGAGCGCCTGCGGTTTGCGGGTGGCGAACTCGATGAACTCGATACCCTCGATGGCGAGCGGATTGGGCTGTTGGCCCAAGCCTTCCCGATCAGCGTTGAGCGACATAGGCCAAGCCCTCCTGGTTGCTGTCAGCGGGGAGCGAAGCACGCTTTTCGGCGTCGCTCTGCTCCCTCAGCAGGCTCGCGAAATGGCGCTCGACGCGCGCCGCATCGGCTGCCCGGCCGGTAAAAAGATTGAAGGCATCGATTGCCTGGCCCACCGCCATGCCGCCGCCGTCGCACACCGCGCAGCCTCGCTGCCGTGCTGCCTTGAGCAGCGCGGTTTCGATGGGAAAGTAAACGATTTCAGAAATCCAGTGGCGTGCCTCGAGCAAGTCCGGCGCGATGGGCAGACCCGGTAGTTTGAGCATGCCCGTCGGAGTGGCATGTACGAGGCCACTGGCGCGCGCCATGAGCCGGGGGAGTTCGCTGGGGGGCAGCCCCGAGGCCCGGTTGCCGTGCCGCTGGCAGAGCGAATTCGCCAGGCGTATAGCCCGCTGCGGATCGGCGTCGACAATGCTGAGGCGGCCGGCGTTCATCAGCATCAGCGCTTCGGCGATGGCGCTACCTGCGCCCCCCGCGCCAAGCA
>CAZZKA010000291.1:0-4273 GCA_964654745.1 uncultured Bordetella sp.
ATAAGCTGGGGAGCCGGCGACCCTTCCGCCCGCGGCCCGATCGTGGGATCGACCTCGGAACCCCAACAACGCAACGCCATCGGCGCCCACAGCGGCAGCTACGGGATCTATCGCGCGCTTGCGGTCGCCGCCGGCCGGCTCGACCGAAAACACCGCCCCGACCTCACCGATACGCGCCCGACCCGAAGTGTCGGCCCGTATCCACAGTGGGCGGATCCTGAAAAAATCGTCTCGATCGATCCCTGGGGGGCTTCGGTGCAGATCGATTTTGCAGCGCAAATCCAAAACGGACTCGACATTCGGCCCTCGATTGCCATCACTGAGGCCAGAGTCCACCTTCCGGAAGTTCGGCAGGCCTGTGCATTCGGGCGACTCAAGCCCGACGGCAGGATCTTGTTCGAGGACGGGTCGGCAGCGGTCACTAAAATCGCCATCGAGCCGGTCTGGTGGTTACCCGGCGTGGCCAGGCGCTTTGGAGTAGCCACCAGCACGTTGCGCCGAACGCTTTTTGAACAGACGGGCGGTATGTATCCCGAACTCGTCACTCGGAACGACCTCGAAATCTTCCTGCCGCCGATAGGCGGGCAGACTGTCTATGTTTTCGGCAAGGTCGGCGATCTCGCCCGCCCGGAGATCGAGCTTACCGCGCGAGTGCATGACGAGTGCAACGGCTCTGACGTATTTGGCTCGGACATCTGTACCTGCCGGCCCTATCTCACACATGCCATCGAAGAGTGCATCGCCGGCGCCCAGCGCAATGGCGTGGGGCTCATCGTCTACAGTCGCAAAGAGGGGCGAGCGCTTGGCGAGGTCACCAAGTTTCTGGTTTACAACGCTAGGAAGCGTCAGGCCGGCGGCGATCGCGCCGATACCTATTTTGCTCGGACCGAGTGCGTGGCCGGCGTGCAGGACATGCGTTTTCAGGAATTGATGCCCGACGTTCTTCATTGGCTCGGCATTCGATGCATCCATCGTCTGGTCAGCATGAGCAGCGACAAGTACGACGCGATTACCGGTTCGGGCATCACAGTGGCCGAACGTATCCCCATACCCGATGAGCTGGTTCCCGCCGACGCACAGGTTGAAATACAGGCCAAGATGGCTGCAGGCTATTTCAGCGATCCGGCACGCCTCAAGGTTGAACCTCCGGAGCACGTGAGGGGCCGGGATCTGGAGCCGGGAGATGGCTGATGCGCCACAACTCCCGGTGCTGATGCGTGCTGCAACGATCCGCGAACGCTGCCTTCGGGTCACCCAGTGGGTAGAAGCCGGTAAATCGCAATATTGGAGAGTGGACCGGAGCAGACTGGAGTCTGCGGTTAGCGAAGTCGCATCGGTCGCGCTCGAGCGATTCCCGGACTTACGTATCCCATTCCACAGCCGCTGGCGTCATTTCGAAAGCGCCGGTATCGATCGCACGGCGGAACTTGCGCTCGCGCTTTCAGGCGCAGGCTTCGCGGCGGAGTCAGAGCAAAGCCTCGCTGCACGCATCGATCTGTGCGTGATCAGCGTCTTGCTCGACGCAGGCGCCGGCCCGCACTGGGTCTACACCGACAGGCTAGGCTCACGATTGCAACGCTCCGAGGGCCTGGGTGTGGCAAGTTTTGAAGCGTTCACGGCGGGCCGATTTGCAAACTCGTCCGACGCGCCGCTGCGCGGCGACGCGCAACGACTCGCCGCTTTCGATCTCGAGTCCCTTGCGACCCTTTTTCAAGTGCGCGATGACAATCTGCTCGAAGGGCTGCAAGGCCGGCTGCAGCTTCTGGTGAGCCTGGGTCGCGCGCTGCTTGGAGCGGGCTTGGACCGCGTATCCGACCTCTACCGACCGCTGCTGGGCCGCACCGCGACCGCTTCGAGCAGCAGGCGACTGCCGGCAAGCGCACTCCTCGAAGCAACGGTGCACGCACTGGCGCCGGTTTGGGTCAAGGCCTCCGAGGCGCCGGACGGTAGCCGCGGCGATCTTTGGCCACATCCGGCGGCACGATCGGATCCGCATGGCGACCCCTCCGACGGCTGGGTTGCCTTTCACAAACTCAGCCAGTGGCTCTGCTACTCGCTGATCGAGCCGCTTCAGGCTGCCGGGTTCGTGGTGGTTGATCTTGACGCGCTGACGGGGCTCCCCGAATACCGTAACGGCGGTCTTCTGGTCGACTGCGGTGTGATCGCGCTACGCGACCGCAACGCAGCGGACCGTATCTGGCTGCCCGGCGATACGCTGGTCACCGAATGGCGAGCCCTGACGGTTGCTCTGATCGACGAGCTCGCCGGACAGCTGAGGATCCGGCTCGACCGGACCGCGCAGTCACTTCCCCTCGCGAGCATCCTGGAAGGGGGGACCTGGGCTGCCGGCCGCAGGTTGGCGCAAAAATATCGAAATGGCCGACCGCCGCTTGAGGTGGATACGGCGGGAACACTTTTCTGAACACGTGTCGCCCGACGCAGGGCAAAAGAGACGGAGCCCGACATGTCCCAAGCTGTTTTACATCACATCGATCATCCACTGGTCCAGCACAAGCTGACGCTGCTGCGTGAAAAGGACCGCAGTACCAACAGCTTCAGGCGTCTGATGCATGAAATAGCAGTACTTCTTGCCTACGAGTTGACGCGCGACATACCAATGACCGAAATCGAGATCGAGACGCCGCTCGAGCGCACGCGCGCGCGGGTGATCGACGGTAAAAAGATCGTTTTTGTTCCCATTCTCAGGGCGGGTAATGGTTTGCTTGACGGCATGCTCGACGTCATTCCCGGCGCCCGGGTCGGTCACGTCGGTCTTTACCGCGATCCCGTCACGCTCGATGCGGTGGAGTACTACTGCAAACTTCCTCAGGACATGACCGAACGCGATGCAATCGTGCTCGACCCGATGCTCGCCACCGGCCACTCGGCCGTTGCTGCGGTGGACCGAATCGCCGAGGCCGGCGCTCGCTCAATCCGTTTTGTATGTCTGCTCGCCGCCCCAGAGGGCCTGTCACTGTTTCACTCGCATCATCCGCAAGTACCCGTCTACACAGCGGCGATCGACCGGCAATTGGACGAGCATGGCTACATCCTGCCCGGTCTGGGCGATGCCGGAGATCGTCTCTACGGCACGAAGTAGGCGGCAGGGCCTGCCTTCGCACCGACCCAGCCAACCCCTGGCGATCGTCGTCCTGCTCTCAAGCCGGTTTTCCGGGAACGGGCCGGGCCGCGCCGTCGATCTTCTCGAACACTTCTCGCGCGGCGCGAAAAGAGTCAATAGCCGCGGGAAAGCCGGCATAGACGCCGACCTGAAGAAAGACCTCGCGGATCTCCTCGCGTGTCACCCCATTGCGCAGCGCTCCCTCGATATGCAGACGGAGCTCGTGCGGGCGGTTGAGCACACTGATCATCGCGAGATTAAGCAGGCTCCGGGTCTTGAGGGGTAGCCCTTCCCTTCCCCAGACCGCGCCCCAGCAATATTCGGTCACCAGTTCCTGCAGAGGCATATTGAAGCTGTCCGCCGACGCCAGATTTTTTTCCACATATTCAGCACCCACGACCGATTTGCGAATCGCGAGGCCCTTTTCGAACATCTTTCTGTCGCTCATTGCCTGGGTCCTCTTTCAGTCGGCCTGGGGGTACTGAGGGTCGGTGACCGGATCCTGCCAGTTGGTCTTGCCAAGCGTATAGGCCATGTGGATCATGAAACTGCCGGCAGCCGCGCCGTGCCAGTGCCGCTCGCCGGGTCCTATCCACACCACATCCCCGGCGCGGATCTCCTGCGGCGATTCGCCATCCTTGCAGATCCAGCCCTTGCCCGCCGAGACGTGGAGAACCTGACCCCGTTCGTGCCAGTGCCAGTGTGTTCGTCCCATCGGGGAAAAAAACACATTACCCACCATCACACCATCCATGGCGGGCATCACCGGGTCCGACCAGACCGTCCCGGTGAATGTCGCCTCGCGCAGTTCGGAGGGCACCGACTCCTGACGTCCTCGAAATACCTTCATATGAAATCCCTTGGTTGTGATGAGCCCGCGTAGATTGCCACAAGCGCGTCGAGCCCGCAGAATCCACATCAGGCCGAGGCAGACCGCGTCGCGTGACATGGCCGGTCCCGGGCGGGCGGTGCGGAGGTACCGCTAGCATCACAACATCGGTGACATCAAGAGGAGACCCAAAATGAGCCGATCTGAGAATCGTCTACGCGTCATTGCAAAAACCGCCGTGAGCGGACGCAAACCCTACCGACGGAGGATGCTCAGCCTTGCAGCCGCAGCCGTGCTGGGCGCTTCCTTCCTGGGGGCCGTGG
>CAZZKA010000292.1:0-4260 GCA_964654745.1 uncultured Bordetella sp.
GTCAAAAGGCGGCGAGACAAGGTTGAACCGGGGTTTGAGCGAAGGGATAAGCATCAACACCCCTGAGATCGGCCGTGCTTCCGGGTCTGCGGAAAGCGTCGCGAGCGCATCGGCCACGTTCGTCGCCCGCCGGTATTCAAATGCATGCATCGGATGCCCCGAAAAAAATGTGAGTTTTCAGCCATAAGTTTAGAACCTGCCGGGATCCGGCGCTCGAATAGCCCCGGGCGATACGTACCGCCCGTTTGTCCGCTCCCCAATGGAAACTTGCCGCTCTGTGAGGATATCGGGCGCGGATCACGCTCGCCGCTCTATGCTCCCGAAATACAAAATTCGCGCGGGCTCATCCCCCGTCCGTCCCCGCCATGGATCTGCTGCTCTCGCCCGAAGCCTGGATCGCCTTTGCGACGCTCACCGCGCTCGAGCTCGTCCTCGGGATCGACAACATCATTTTTATTTCGATTCTGGTGGACCGGTTGCCTGCGCATCAGCGTGAACTCGCCCGGCGAATCGGGCTATTCGGCGCAATGTTCATGCGTATCGGTCTTTTGCTGGTGCTCTCCTGGATCATTGGCCTGGTCGCTCCGCTCGTCACCGTCTTGGGGCACGCAATCTCCGGCCGGGATCTGATCCTGATAGGCGGCGGACTCTTCCTCATCTGGAAAAGCACCAGCGAAATCCATCATGCGATCGAAGGCAGCGGCGATCGTCAACAGTCAGCTGGCGTGAGTTTCGCTGCGATCATCACGCAGATCATGGTGATAGATCTCGTTTTCTCGCTCGACTCCATCATTACAGCTGTCGGCATGGTCGACCGTATCGAGGTCATGATTGCCGCCGTCATCGCTTCGGTCGCGCTGATGATGCTGTTTGCAAAGCCGATCGGCGACTTTGTCTCGCGCCATCCGACGGTCAAGATGCTCGCCCTGAGCTTTCTGGTGGTGGTCGGTCTGGTGCTGCTTGCCGAAGGTTTCGATCACCATGTGCCCAAGGGATATGTGTATTTCGCCATGGCATTTTCGGTTGTTGTCGAACTGCTCAACATCCGCCTGCGCAGCCGCGCCCCGAAAAAACACTGATTCCGCCGATTTCGTCCGGGTTTTCATTGCCTGCCAAAGGAACCGATATGCGTACACACCCTCACTCCGGCTGCACCATCCTGCGGGACTGCTTGTTTGCAGTATCGATGTGCCTCGGGGCACTGAGCTCAGCTGCCGCGCAGGATTTCCCCAACCGCCCGATCACGCTCACAATGCCCTACGCCCCGGGAGGGCCGGGCGATGCCATCACCCGGGTCTTCGCAGGCTCGATGCAAAAATTCTTGGGCGCGCAAGTCGTCGTCGATAACCCCGCGGGCGCCTCCGGCACGATCGGCACTGCCAAGGTCGCGCGCTCCAAGCCCGACGGCTACACGCTGCTCATGATCCATGTGAGCCACGCGACCAACGCCGCGATGTTCAAGAACCTGCCCTACAACCCGGTTGAAGACTTCGAACCGATCGGCCGGGCGACCAGCGGACCCATGCTCATTGTGGCGAGGCAGGGATTTCCGGCTGGCAACCTCGCCGAGTTCATCCAGGCCCTGCGCTCCGAAGGCAACAAGATAACGCTCGCCCATGCCGGCGTCGGATCGGCTTCGCATCTTTGCGCGCTGATGATGATGAGCGCACTCAAGGTCAAGCTCAACGAAGTCCCCTACAAAGGCACCGCACCTGCGCTTGCCGATCTCATGGGCGGGCAGGTCGATGTCCTGTGCGACCAGACCTCGGGAACTGTGCCCCAGGTTCGTAGCGGACGCATCCGTGCCATCGCCGCAGTCGGCCGGACGCGCCTGCCGCAACTCCCTGATCTTCCCGCTGTCGCGGAGGCCGGCGTCGAGGGTCTGGAAATCAATATCTCCTTCAGCCTCTACGCGCCCAAGGGGACGCCTAAGCCGGTGATCGACAAGCTCGCCGATGCGCTCCAAAAATCGGTCACCGACGCCGAGACGCGAACCAGGCTTGAGGCCATGGGCGTTGCCGCAGTCAGCGCGGACCAGGCTCAACCCGACGCGCTGCGCGCGCATCTGCGACGCGAGATCGATACTCTCGTACCCCTGCTCACTCAGGCGGGCATACAGGCAAACTGACGCCTGGCGCAGCCCTGATCATGGCATTACGACCGATCCCTGCTGCGTCCGTCGCCTCCGAATGATTACGGGAGATCCCCCTCGATGAGTTCGCCCCCGCGCATGCCCACGCTATACATTCCCCACGGGGGAGGCCCCTGCTTTTTCATGGACTGGAACCCTCCGGATGAGTGGGATCGGCTCGAGGCTTTTCTGCGCGGCATCAGCGCCACCTTGCCGCAGACCCCCAAGGCCATCCTGATGATCTCGGCGCATTGGCTTTCGCAGGACGTTGCGCTCGGCTCGGGCGAATCACCGGACCTGATCTTCGACTACTACGGATTCCCCGACCATACCTACCGGCTGGAGTATCCGGCACCGGGGAGTCCCGAGCTGGCGGCCCGCGCCGGGCAGTTGCTGCGTGCGCAGGGCATCGCAAGCGAGGCGGATGCCGGGCGCGGTTTCGATCACGGTATGTTCATCCCGCTCCTGCTGATGTTTCCCGAGGCGCGGATTCCAGTCGTGCAGATGTCGCTCCTCGATTCACTCGACCCCCAAGCGCATCTCGATGCAGGGCGGGCGCTCGAGCCACTTCGCGACGAGGGCGTGCTTATCGTCGGGAGCGGCATGAGTTTTCACAACATGCGGGGATATCGCGACCCGCGCTTTGCACCGATCTCGGACGAGTTCGACGCCTGGCTCGACCAGGCGGTATCCGCGCCGCCGCGCGAGCGCGATGCGCTGCTGGCGCAGTGGGCGGCAGCGCCCGCGGCGCGCCTATGCCATCCGCCTGGCGCCGAGGAGCACCTGCTGCCCCTCATGGTCGCCGCCGGCGCGGCGGGAAACGACCAAGGCCGCACCGTCTTCAAGGACCGGGTGATGCAGACCACCGTATCGGGAGTGCGGTTCGGCTAGCCGCCTGCCATGCGGTCCAGCCGGCCGCACCAAAAGAAACAGGGCCTCCTCCCGTCGACCCGGCTGGTGTAGTCTCGATCCTGTTGGACAGACATCGCTCCACACATAACGACGTCAAGGAGACCGCTCATGGTTCGTTCGATTCCGCACGACACCGCCAAACCCCTGAGTCCCAGACCAGATTCCGGATCAGCTCCTTCATACCGCCTCCAATGCGGGTGTGCTGCGCCCGACGGCGGGCGCCGCCGGCTGATCACCGGACTCGCCGCGATCGGCGGAGCAGCTCTCTCGGGAGGCTGCGCCCTGCCAGGCCTAGGGGCCTCGCCGTCTCCCCGGATTGACGTGCACCACCACATCGTGCCGCCCGCATGGCTTGAGTCGCTTCGCCGCGCCAAGCTCGACTCGCCGCCGGTCGTGAAATGGACGGTCCAGCAATCTCTGGATGATATGGACAAAGGCGGAGTGACCACCTCGATGACATCCCCGACGCTGCCAGCGGTGAGCTTTCTGCCCGCCGCCGAAGCCGCGCGGGTGGCCAGAGAGTCCAATGAGTGGACCCGCAAACTTGTCGACGGCTCCAAAGGCCGGTTTCGCATGTTTGCGCTTCTGCCCATGCCGCATGTCGAGGAAACGCTACGCGAAATCACCTATGCCTTGGATGTCCTCAAGGCCGACGGCGTGGCGTTCATGACGAGTTATCAGGGACGCTACCTGGGCGACAAGGCCTTCGCCCCGGTGATGGATGAATTGCATCGGCGCAAGGTGACCGCGTACACGCACCCGGACAATCCGGCGTGCTGCGAAAATATCGCGAGTGGCGTGCCGCCGGTCATCATCGAGTACGGTACCGATACCACCCGCACGATCGCAAGTCTTATTTTTTCCGGAACTGCCCAGCGTTGCCCAGACATCAACTTCATCTTCTCGCATGCAGGCGGCACGATCGGCGCACTTACCGACCGGTTCCTTGTTCAGATCGTATCGGTCCCGGCGTACCAGCAGCGCGGCTTTACTAGCGAACGGGTCTACAACGAATTACGCCGGTTCTATTACGACACGGCGCAGACCGCAAACCCCATGGCCATGGCCGCTCTGTCCCGGTTGGTTCCGATCAGCCAGATCGTATTCGGAAGCGACTACCCATACCGCCGCTCGGACGAGCACGTCGCTGGGCTGGCCAAGATATTCGGTGCCGACGAACTGCGCGCGATCGATTACGGCAACGCGCAGCGCATGAT
>CAZZKA010000293.1:0-4258 GCA_964654745.1 uncultured Bordetella sp.
TGCTGCGACGGCTGGTAGTCCACCCTACTGAGAGCGATGCGGTCAGCGTGCGGGGTGGTGTGCCTGACCCACTGCTGCTCGCGCGCGCAGCGACCTCTCTCAGGGGTGGACGTGGGTGGGGTCGGTCCGGAGCGAATCTGCCTCTGGCAGTTGAGCGGAGCGGCCGAGCCCCACCCGCGGCCGCCCACGCATCGACGATGGCGTGCGATCTTAACGTAGCAGTAAACACCGCCTCGCAGCGCTGGCCGAGGAGCGGCCGAGCCCCACCCGCGGCCGCCCTCGCATCGACGATGGCGCGCGCGCAACGAAGCCGTAAAAACCGCCTCGCAGCACTGTCACCGAAGCGGCCCAGGAGTCGAGAACCCCGGCATCAGCCCGGGTCAACAACAGCGCGCGATCATCTCGAGGCCAGGCACTGCCTCGCAGCGCTGACCGAGGAGCGAGGGTTTTTGGGTAGTCACGTAGCCCGTTACGGTAAGTTCTCAGGCTGACCTGAAAAGTTCGCCCGACAATGCACCTAACAGCGCTCTTCTTTGACCCGCACTCGATCCGCCGCCTGGCTCGCGCCCGACTTGCAGTGATGGCGGCGGTGGCGGTTACCCTCGTCGGTTGTGCCACCACCGACCCGGCCGAAGTCCGTGAGGAACCGGATCCGCGTTTCACGGGGTCGATCGCTCCCGGAGTTGTGCTCGGTGAGCGATCAGCGCAGATGCTGGGTGTCGTGGAATCCCGGCTGCTGCAGGCCTTTCCTCGCGCCAACTGGCTGACCACCCGCTCCGCGGCCGCTGACGTGGTGCTCGACTTCAATGTCTACTCAGCGCGCACGACCGAGTCGAGATCCACTCAGGAAAATCGTACTTGCCGCCGATGGTCTGAGCCTGACAGGGATGCGAAGAGCACACTGCAAAAGCTTGCATCGCGCAACTGCCTTGATTGGCAGGTACAGCAAATTCCTTGCGTCACCCGTAAGCACGAGATCGACGTCCAAATGCGCGCCCGGCAGCGTGGCGCGGATCGCCTGGTCATCAGCGACCGAAAACTCGCTTCCAGTACCGATCGCCGCTGCGGCAGCGATGCCCCACCGAGCGCAGCGTTGCAGGCGCAGGCGGAGACCGAAGTCGCCGCTTGGGCGATCGGACTGCTGCGGCCGGTTCTCGGGGACCTCGCCACCCGCACTGCTCCGACGGGTATCGAGGCGGTGGCGGCCTCACCGCTTCCAACGCCCGCCGCAAGCGCTCCGCCCTCTGTGCCTGCGGCCGCCTCAACCCTCACCTCGCCCGTCGCTTCGCCGGCAGAAGCGGTCACCGCAGTCGCGCCTTCCGCTGCGGCCCACACCACGGCGACACCCGCTGATGAGCCGTCGCGCCCTGGTTTTGCGGGTTTTCAGCAGGTCTTGCGACCGTCGCCTTCGACCGCGGCACCGCCCGCGGTACCGGCTGCGGTACCGGCTGCGGCGCCCCGGTCCGTCGAGGCGCACGCCCTAGTGATCGGTAACGCAAATTATCCCGGCTCGGCCCGACTGGCTAACCCGCTTAACGATGCGCGGGCGATGGCCCGCAAATTTTCCGAACTTGGCTTTCAGGTGACCCGCATCGACGACGGGGATCGTGATGCCCTGGTCCGAGGGCTCAGCCAATTCCAGCAAAAGGCGGCGTCCAGCCAGATCACCGTTCTTTTCTACTCCGGCCATGGCATGCAGATCGATGGGGTGAACTATCTGGTCCCCATCAACGTCGAACTGAGCAAACCTGCCGCGCTCAAGCTTCAGGCCTTGCCACTCGATACCATCGTCGAAACCTATCTGCCGGGACGAACCCGCGTCGTTTTTCTGGATGCCTGTCGCGACAATCCGGCGATTGCTTCCAACGTACGCGGCATCAGCCGCGGCCTCGCTCCCATGCAGGTGCCCACGGGGACCTTGATTGCCTACGCGACACGCGACGGGGGTGTTGCGGAGGACGGTACAGGGCAGTACTCGCCTTTCACGCAAGCGCTCATCGACCTGATCGCCGAGCCGGAGGACATCTCGCTCATCCTGCGCAGGGTTCGCGACCGCGTGATGCGCGAGACCGCCGGGCGCCAGCAACCCTGGGAGTACGGATCGCTGAGCGGCGGGTCGCTGGTTTTCTCCCGCTTGCGACAGCCCTGAACTAGGACGCCGCATCCTCGAGACTCTTCGATACCCATTACGGACCGCTCAAGGCCGCGCAAGGCCGCTCGGGGACGCTCAAGGCCGCGCGGGGACGCTCGGGGACGCTCGGGGACGCTCGGGGACGCAGTGGGACTATCGGGGACGCAGCGGGACTCTCGGGGACGCCAACCACCGCTCTGGCCTGCGCGGGACCCTATTGCACCGTGAACGACACCAGATGCAGCGTTTCGCGCCCCATGCTGTCGGTGATCGAGAGCAGCAGCTGGTGGCGCCCGCTGGGGATGGCGGCTTCCTTCACGCTAATCCCGTCCCGGGTCACCTGAGCCGATCCTAGCAACCGCTGGGTCACGTCAATGCGAAATGCGCCGTAGAACACGCGGAACGATTCCGGCTTTAATTGCGCAGGCGGCTCGACGACGAAGCGCACTTCGATCGGAGTGGGGGCAGCGATCGGTCGGCTGATGTCCGGTGCGACCAGATGTATGCGCGGCGCGCCCGGTTGAGGAACGGAGCGTGGAGTCAGCATCGCACCGGCTGATCGCGCCGCCGCGGCCTCTTCCTCGGTCACGAGCACGAGCGGTTGGGCAAGTGCGCCAAGCGCCGCCGATGCCGCGAGCATTCCGATGAACGTTCGCCTCAGAATGGCTGTCTGTCCATTGCTTCTTATGCCCCGGGATGATGGCGCGCCGCTCGCGCCTGCCGCGAGCTTGATGCGTGTCAGCCGTCGACGCTGCATTATGTTGAGCCCTGGCTACCAGACGCGCTGACCGACCCATTCCTTGAGCGCCCGGGCGCTGAGGGAAAGCGCTCTTGCGTTGGGAATGTAGCTCCTGATATCCGGGAACTCGATGCGCTCGTGATCGGTTGCAACAGCGGCCACCTCCAGACCCGTATCCCGGAAATGCGCCACTGCCCGCTTCATGTGAGAGGCCGAGGTTACCAGCAGCACCCTTCGTACCCCCCGCTCGCCCAGTGATTTGGCGGTTTCGGCGGCGTTCTGGCGGGTATTGCGGCTTTTTGTTTCAAGCACGATCGCACGTTCGGGGACGCCCAGAGCGACCAGCAGGTCGCGCATGGCCTCGGCTTCGGACTGGGTGTGGGATCGCGGATCGTGTCCGCCGCTGGCCACGATGACCGGCGCGCGCTTGGCGTGCCAAAGCTTGGCCGCCATCCACACGCGGTCCGATGCCTCGCCTAGGTCTGGCCAGGGACGATGTTTGGTGCTCGGATCCATGCCGCCGCCCAATAGCACGATCGCGCCAGCCTGAGGGAGTTGCGTGAGCGCTTGCTCCGAGGCGACGGGCGGGAAGCCCTCGGACACCTCGCTATTCACCCAGTTGGCCACCACCGGCATCGACCAGGCCCAGAGCCAGACAATGGCCAGGACGCTCGTGCCGATCGCGATCCGGCCGAATCGCAGCAGCGCAAGCAGGAGCGCGAGTAAGCCGAGCAGCAGTGCAGAGCCCAGTGGGGAGATGATCGCGGTGAGGATCGCAGACACAATGAGCATGATGGCAAGCCTGGTTCGGGAGCGACGAGATCCAGAATCGACGGCCCCGGGGGAAAAATACCCCGCAGTTTGCGAAGCCCGGGCCACCTCGCTATGGTCGCATTCATGTTCAAAGGCAACAAATCGTTTCTGCCCTCCAAACCGTGTCAGGCCTGCGGTCGCCCGATGACCTGGCGCAAGGCCTGGGCGCGCACCTGGGACTCTGTGCGCTACTGCTCCGAGCGCTGTCGCCGCAACCGAAGCGCCAAGCCCTGATCCGGCTATGACAAGAAATCTTGTTCTGGTTCTGGGCGACCAGCTCGATGCGCAGTCGAGCGCCCTCGACGCTTTTGACCCTGCGCAGGACCGTATCTGGATGTGTGAAGCGGTCGCGGAATCCACGCATGTTCCGAGTGCCAAGCAACGGATTGCGGTATTTCTTGCCGCAATGAGGCACTTCGCCGTCTTCCTGGGTGAACGCGGCTGGCCGGTCGACTATCGTGCGCTGGGGGCCGGGCGCGATGCGGACTCGCTCGGCGAGGCGCTTGCCGAGTCACTCGACTCCACCCGGCCTGAGGCGGTTATCCTCACCGAGCCGGGCGACTGGCGTGTCCTGC
>CAZZKA010000294.1:0-4253 GCA_964654745.1 uncultured Bordetella sp.
TTCACCCGTTGCCGGGTTGACCGTATCCAGGTAGCCGCCGCGCGGCTCATGCCATGCGCCACCGTAGTAGAGCTCACGTCGCCTCGGCAACATCTCTGATATGGAAGAAGTCACGCTCGCCTCACAGCCGACTGCGGGGCGCTTTGCCCGCTCATGTTTGCGTCATAGCCAGGCACA
Organism: uncultured Bordetella sp.; assembly: GCA_964654745.1. Classification (GTDB taxonomy): domain Bacteria; phylum Pseudomonadota; class Gammaproteobacteria; order Burkholderiales; family Burkholderiaceae_E; genus SYIM01. Next base: position 178 of record CAZZKA010000294.1, read on the forward strand.
ACCGATATGTCGATGACGCAGGTGCGGCCCGCCCGGACCGCGGCAATCCCCTGTTCGAGCGCCGCGCCAAGATCCTGCCCCCGGCGTATCGGACCGATGCCCTCCGCCCCCATGGACTGCGCCATCCTGGCAAGATCGATTTCAGGCTCGGTCATGCGCTGACCTATCCAGCGGTTTTCAACCGGCCGCGAGCGATCGCGTGCAACCCGCTCCTGATGCAACTCATCGTTAAAGAAAGAATGGTTGTTGCAGGCGATGATGAGTACAGGGATCGCGTAACGCACCGCCGTCCACACTGCTGTCGCCCCCATGAGGAAATCGCCGTCTCCGACCAGCGCTACCGCGATGCGCGGGGAGCCCATATCGCGAAGCGCCAGCGCAACACCGACCGCATTACCCGGCCCCGAGCCCAGACCACCGCCACCGTCGGCGCCGAGATAATCGAGCGGATGAGTGAAGTCGCGATAGCGGCCATTCCACCCCAGGGGCACGCGCAGCACGCAGATTTCCTCGGGTCTGGCGGCTGCCGCAAGCTCGGCGGCAAGCCGTCTCAGGCTAACCTGATCATCGTCGGGAACCGGTGGCAGTGCCGCGCGCGGCGCCCACTGCCGCGGCCGGGCTCGCGAGCATTGCGCCAGAAGAGCTGCGACCGCCGGGTCGGGCTCACTCAGCATCACCACATCCGCAGGCGGCAGGCTGCCGCCATCCATACTCCATCCGCGGTGAAGGTGCATATCGAGGGATACCTGGATCACCTTGGCCCGGCACTCTGCGCCCTGGAGCGCCTGCTTGAAAGCACCACCGGGGTCAACCCAGTCGAGCATCAGCACCACATCTGCATCGCGTAACGCCGCACACGCCTGCCCGTCCATGAAATAACCAGGGCTGCCAACGTGCTGCGGGTGATCGGTAGGAAACGCCGCCGCATTCTTGAGGTCAGTGATGACACCCGCCTGCAGCAACTCGGCGAGCGCGACGCGCCGCGCCCAGTCCTCCTCGCTGCGCGACACCCGGCCCATCAGGATGACCGGACTGGCAGCCCCGGAAAGCAGCGAGGCTGCGCGAGCCACATCGGATTGCGACGGCGGCGGCGCAACACCCGCTGCGTAGCGCGAAGGATCAGGCAGCCTGAGCGGCGCCTCGAGTTTGGATTCCTGCAGAGCCGCGTCGAGATTGATGTAGACCGGCCCGCGCGGCGCCGTCTGGGCAATTTGAGCGCCTCGCAGGATCGCCTCGAGCGCCGCAGGGATGGAGCCCGGCTGGTTGTCCCATTTGGTGTAGTCGCGCACCAGCGCTCCCTGGTCGCTGGCGGTATGGATCCAGTCTATCCAGGGTCTGCGCCTGGCGGCATCCCAAGGTCCTGTCGCACCCAGCATCAGCACGGGCACACGGTCGCACCAGGCATTGAACACCGCCATCGTGGCGTGCATCAGCCCGACGTTCGAATGAACGATTGCTCCCATCATCCGTCCGCTTGCCTTGGCATAGCCCTGCGCTACCGCGATCGCCACCTCTTCGTGCAGACACAACAGCATTTGCGGCGCGCGATTGCCCAGATGATTGACCAGGCTGTCGTGCAGGCCCCGATAACTCGCCCCCGGATTGAGCGCCAGCCATGGAATTTCAAGCGAACGCAGGCACTGAGCCACCGCGTCACTACCCCACTGCTGCCCGCCCTGCGAAGCGCCTACAGGTACTTCCTGTTTTATCGACATTGCATCAGTCCGCCTTGATGTTGGCTTCGCGGATCACCTTGCCCCAGCGCGCATGGTCCTCGCGAATGGTCTGGGCAAGTGCCTCAGGCGTACCCGTCGCGACCTCGATTCCCTGGTTGGAGAGATTCGCGAGTACTTCGGGCAGGTTCAGGACCCGCGCGATGTCGGTGTTGACCTTGCTCACGATATCGCCCGGAACGCCGGCGGGCATGAAGACCCCCAGCCAGACATCAAGCGCCACACCGGGAACCGTCTCGGCTATCGCCGGTACATCCGGGAACGCCGCAAAGCGCTTGCCGCCGGCGCCCGCAAGCAGCCGCAAGCGGCCCTCGCGGATGTGCGGCAGAAGCGAATTCACTGCCCCGACGAAGACCTGAATCCGCCCGCCCAGCAGGTCGGTGATCGCGCCCATTGCACCCTTGTAGGGAACGTGCTGGATCTGAATGCCGGCTGCGAACTTGAGCTGCTCGGTAGCCAGCTGCTGCGGCGAGCCGTTGCCTGAGGAGCCGTAGTTGAGCGCGGTCGGATTGCGCTTTGCATAGTCGATGAGCTCGGCTACGTTCCTGACCGGCAGAGACGGGTTAACGACGAGCACAAAGGGCACGAGCGCGACATTGGTGACGGGCGTGAAGTCGCGCAATGGATCAAATGGCGTTTTACCGACGTGGGGGTTGAAGACAAAAATATTGTTCGCGCCAAGAAGCCAGGTATAGCCGTCGGCGGGACTGCGAGCAACATGTTCGGCTCCAAGGTTCATCCCAGCGCCTGGCCGGTTCTCGACGGTCACCGGCTGACCCCAGAGCTCGGTCAGGCGCTGCGCGATCACGCGCGCCACCACGTCATTGCTGCCGCCCGTGGTGATCGGAACGACAAAGCGGACACCGCGGGACGGGTAGGCAGGCGACTGCGCCGGGGCCGCAGGGCTTAGCCCGGCCGCAGCGGCAGCCACCAACATTCCCCTGCGGGTACGGTTGGGCATGGTCAAGGTCATCGCGCTGTCTCCCTGTCAGTGAATCCGGTATCGCGGCGCGGTCTTGAAGCCGCGCTTTCATTGTCTCGCGCGCAGGGTCGACCTGCAATTCGCCCCGCGGGCACGCGTGCGATCAACCAGCCTGGCGGCGCTTGACGCCCTCGGCAATCGCATCAATCGCGGCCATGTCTGAGCGCCTGAACATGGCGGGATCGCGCCAGAATGCATTGAACCAGTCTATCGTGTCCACGCCCCAGAACAGTTCCCCTCGGCAGACCAGCGTCGGTACGCCGAAAACACCTTCCGCAAGCGCCCGATCGGTCTGCTGTCGCAGCGCGAGTTTGACCGCGGGGTCCGCTATGCGAGCCTCGCCATCACTCACGCCGAGACGACTGCAAAGACCTTCAAAATCATTTTCCGGGTCGCGCCCTTCGCGAAAAACGAAAGCCGAGGTCGTACGGATCGCCTCCGGCGGGTTGCCGAGCGAGGCGAGCAGCCGAAGCGCCTTGAGCGGACTGAAGGGGTGGCGCGGCGGCATCGCGAAATCCACGCCCAGCTGCCTGCCTACCCAGACGCAATTGCGATAGGTATGCAGACGCTTGGAGCCGATCTCAGCAGGACCGAGTTGCCCGTGGTGCGACAGGATCACACCAAACAGCACCGGTACGATCTCGAGGTCGAGATCCCCAGGCAACCGGTGCAACTGCTCCAGATAAAAATAGGCAAACGGCGACACCGGGTCAACGTACAGTGTTGCCTTGCGTTCGGCTGCACCCTGCGGCGTACCCGTCATCGCTTCAGCCCCAGACAAAAGCGCTAGCCGCGTCAAACGGGTGCGTGGCTCGCCAATGCCTCGCGATATCTATCCGGCGCGTGATCCATACCCGGTTGTGCGACTGGATGTGGTCGAGGAAACGCTGGAGCGCGCGCATTCTTCCCGGTCGCCCCAGTAGCCTGCAATGCATCCCGATGCTCATCATTGCGGGATGCTCGTCTCCCTCTGCCCAGTGCACATCGAACGCATCGCGCAGATATTCAAAAAACTCGTCGCCGTGGCTGTATCCCTGCGGCAAGGCAAACCGCATGTCGTTGCAGTCAAGCGTGTACGGAACGATGAGGTGCGGGCTGAGCGTACCGTCGGTTTTTTTCACCTGCATCCAGAACGGCAGGTCATCGCCATAGTAGTCGCTGTCGTACTCAAAGCCGCCGAAGTCGGCGACCAGCCTGCGCGTGTTGGGGCTGTCGCGGCCGGTGTACCAACCTAGCGGTCGTTCGCCAGTGATGCGCTTGATGACATCCATACCCAGTCGCATATGTTCACGCTCGGTGGCCTCATCCAGACCCTGGTAGTGGATCCAGCGCCAGCCGTGGCAGGCGATCTCATGCCCCAT
>CAZZKA010000295.1:0-4214 GCA_964654745.1 uncultured Bordetella sp.
GCGCCCTCGGCGCACGTTTCTTCGCCACCGGTTTCTTCGCTACCGGTTTCTTCGCCACCGGTTTCTTCGCTACAGGTTTCTTCGCCACACGCCGCTTAGCCACGGAGAGTCCATGACCACCTTCATCCGATCCCAGTACTTTGAGCGGGTGCGCCGCGGCTCGGGGAGGCTGCGCGCCGAATACGCGGCGAGCTGTCCCCGGCTCCCCCTCAGACAGGGCGGCTGGCAGATTGATACCGATGAGCAGGCCCGCGTGCCGGTATCGCTGATGGGCGCCTATGTCGCTCATCAGCTCACTCGGGATAGTCGCCTGGGAGACGCCTTCAACGAAGAAGCCCGGCAGATCGGAGCCATGTCCGGGTTCATCGGACAGGCACTCTCGGGGATGCCCCACACGATGCTGCCGTTTTCGCGAAGTGCCGCTGATATCGCCTACGCAGCAGCCATGTCCCGGAGCGGCAGGGATTGGGCGCTGCGCGGACAGGACACCCGCGTTTCCGCCGGATATTTTCGTTATAGCGCCCAGCAACGGGGGGCTGCAGCGGTCCGCTATATCGATCGAAGCGGCATCGAGGTTGAACCCAAGGAGACGCTGCTCGAGCCCTCTAAAGTCGAGAAGATGTTACCCCGCATCGAGGCGCTTGCCCGACCCATGGCGCGGTTTGTCAGCGTCGAGCCTGATCAGCAATGGATCAGGCTGGAATTTGATCCCTCGATGCGCGTGCTGTTGTCGGAAAAACCTGTCGGGCTTCGAAATCGTAACCGGGGTGCGATCTCGCTCGTGTCGCGCTCATCGATCACCTTTCTGGCTGAAGTTGAGCTTCGAGAAGACGATACGGGAATCGCGCTCTGGGAGTTGCCCGTCGAGCGCGTGATGGAGTTGCAGGCCGCCGCACTCGACGACCAGTGGCTGATGCTCGAGCATCCGGAGCTTTGCGCGATCGGGCCTTTCCCGGATCTTTTCACCCCAGGCAGCGAGGCGCTTGCGCGGGTCGAGCCCACGCACACCCTGGCCCACTGGCTGGGGGGCGAAGATCTCCAGACACTAGCGGTCGGGCCCGCGGTGGCGGTGGATCTCATGCGGAAGTTTCACTGGATGGGCGCCCCGCATCCCGTGATCTGGCGCGCGCTCGCTGAGGCCTCGCAATGAAGCCCTCCCGTTTGCGTCATGTGCTCGAGTCGATGATCGGGCAGCGCTGGCCAGCCTTCATTTGGGGCCCGCCCGGCGTAGGGAAAAGTTCGATCGTGCACGCCATCGCGCAGGAGCGTGGTCTTCCGGTGGTCGATCTTCGCGCAAGCCTCCTTGATCCCACCGACCTGCGCGGAATCCCTGCGATCGAATCAGGGCGCGCGGTGTGGTGCCCGCCAGGCTTTCTTCCCTCAGCCAGCGATGAGCCGGGGATTCTTTTCCTCGATGAGATCAACGCTGCACCACCGCTGGTGCAGGCGAGCCTGTATCAGCTGGTGCTTGACCGGCGGGTGGGGGAATACGAGCTGCCCCGCGGCTGGTGGATCGTTGCGGCGGGCAATCGCCATCAGGACCGCGCGGTCACGTTCCGCATGTCGAGTGCTCTCGCAAACCGCTTTGTGCACCTCTCGCTCGAGCCCGATGTCGAGGACTGGCGCCATTGGGCAATCGGGCGTCGGCTCAATCCACTGGTGGTGTCGTTCATTGCGGTGCGGCCAGCGCTCCTGTCTCAGGAGCCGGGAGAGGGCTCAGCCTATCCGACCCCGCGATCGTGGGAAATGGTGTCCGACATGATCAACACCTTCGAGAGCTACAACGACTGCAGCGATGTGGTCCCCGGAGTCGTTGGACAGGCGGCAGCCACCGAATTTGCCGCCCATGTGAAAAAAGCTATCAGCGAGAAAAAAATGCGGGAAATTCTTGCTGACCCCGAACGTGCTGAGGTTCCGGACACACTCGATGGCCTTTATGTCCTAACGTCGTGGCTCACCTGGCACGCGGCGGATGAGTCGGTGTCGCAGTCGAGCGCGCGGCTCCTTGGTCGGCTGCCGCCCGAGTTTGGGGTCGTACTGGCTCGAGATATGCTGAAGGCACGGCCTCAGTTCGCGCGTGAGCCTGGTTATCGCGACTTCATGAAGCAGCACGGCCATCTCATTACCCGCTAGGCTGATGATGTCCGACGCTATGCCTGAGACGGCCGAATCACCGCGTGGTCGCAGCCGTGAGCCAAAGGAGTCTGCGGCCCTGGGGCAGCCTGCGGTCGATCATGAGGCGATACGCGAGCGACTGATGCGTGCGCGGGTGAGGCTTGCGCTCACGCATCCGTTTCTGGCGGCGGCGGTCATGCGGCTTCCGCTGCGTTCGGTTCCAAAGCAAAAATGGTGCATGACTGCAGCCACCGACGGTTATCACATCTTCTTCAACCCGGACTGGATCGCAACGCTCGATGATGCGGCGCTTCGCGGACTGCTCGCACATGAAGTGCTGCATGTACTGTTCTCGCACAGCGCGCGCTTGGGTGATCGACAGGCTCTGACCTGGAACTGGGCTTGCGATTTTGCGATCAACGCCCTTCTGCTCGCGCAAGGCTTTACGCTACCCAAGGGCGGACTGGTGTCGGACGACTTTTCAGGTGAGCCTGCCGAGACCATCTATCGAAAACTCTTTGATGAGAATTCTCGCGGCGGGGCGCAGCGCGTATCGGCGACCGGGCGTCTGCGGGCCACTTCGCCTGACAGCGCTACGACCGAAGCGGCGCTCCCGGCGGGGCTCGGCGACTGCAGGATTCCGGCGACGGGCGCGGATCTGCTTGAGCCGGATGATCCGCGTGCAAGGCCGTTTCGATCAGAGGACGCGCCCGATGCCGAGCAGGTCGACTCGCTTCGGGGTGAGCTTCGTGCTGAGGCGCTGTCGCGACTGCAGGATGAGTCGGCGCAGGTGTTCGCGGGGGCCTGTCAGGCCGCTGATGCAGCCAAGGTGAATTGGCGAGCGCTCCTGCGGGATCGGCTGACCGAGCGCATCAAGGGGGACTGGATGTCTTACCCCTTCAGTAAGCGCCACCTGCATCGCGGGCTTTTTATGCCCTCGCCCGGCATGCTCGTACCCGGTCACATTGTCTTTGCGATCGATACCTCGGGCTCGATGACCGATCAGATGATCGCATCGATCGCGGGTGAGTTGCGCACCTTTCGCGAGACCTTCCCCTGCCGACTGTCGGTGATTCAGGCCGATACCGCGATCCGGTCGGTCGATGAATACGACGCTATGGATGGCGCGGAGATTTCGGACCGCATGACCATGCACGGACGTGGCGGGACTGACTTCCGGCCCGTGTTTGAGTGGCTTGCCGACCATGCACCGGATGCACTGCTGCTTTACGCCAGTGATGGCATGGGTAGCTTTCCGAAAAGCGCGCCTGCGAATGCGGTGATCTGGCTGCTTACGGGCGGTGATTCGGAGAGGATCCCGTTCGGGTCGGTGGTGAACATTTAGGGTGAGGTGGGCATGCCGCAAGTGATTCCGTTTGCAGAGCTTCGATCGCGCGGCGGCACGGCGACGGTGGTCGGCTTGAGTCGTGACGAAAACTTTGAGCGTCTGGCGCGCGCTGGCATGGCGGATGTCGCGGTCGTTTCTACCGAAAACGGCTTTTCACCGCTAGGCCAGTCTATCCGTTTCTTTGCCGCAGATCTCGGTGTCGACCGGGATCAGATATCCAGACTGGCAAACTGGAACCGCTTCGAGAATCCCAGAGTGACGCTGGTTGCGATTCCTAGCGCACGCCACGGTAGCCTTCTTCGGGGCGCCATCCTTGCGCCTGGCAACAACTGCGTAAGCTACCGGCCGTACTTTGCACGCCGACCCAATCGCGACTACTACTATAACGTCGCTTACGAATCGATTTATCACGCGTGTGTTGAGTGGGGTGCAAGGAAAGTCGCGATCTCGCATCTATCGGGTTGCGGCTATCACGAGGACATGGCCACCTGCACGGGCGAAGCACTGGCCCATTTCTGCGACGCTCAGCCTGAATACGCGCCCGAGTCACTGGCGTTCTGCAACTGCTGCATCGAGCAAGACCATCTCAAGGGAATGGAGCGCTTGAATGATGAGCGGCATTACACCTACCATCGGCCAATCCCTATCGAGCGGGAAGTGCGTCAGAGATCGACGCTGGTCCATCTTGAATGGCCGAGAAAAAGTCACTTAGCTGAATGAAAAATATTATGTCTTTAACGACGAGTGAAAT
>CAZZKA010000296.1:0-4198 GCA_964654745.1 uncultured Bordetella sp.
AACAGCGATCGCCGGGGTCGCTGCTGACAAACTCGCCGCCTGCGGTTGCACCGCGGTCGCCGCGAGCGCCAAGGTCAAGGTCAGCATCACCGCGCGGCGCGGACCCTTGCCGCTTCAGGCCGATTCAGTCAGCTGCCGCGTTGACTAGACCGGCAGGGCGGTTGGGTGGATCTGCAGGCTGTTGGTGCCCTCCTGCCTCATCGGGAAGGACGAAACATGGGAACAGCCTGACCGCCCTCGGCGTGCCTGAATACCAATTCGACCGGGTCGCCGATCGCCAGCGCATCGAGGTCGCAGTCGACGATGTTGGTGAGTATCGTAATGCCCTCGGCGAGGGTCACATAGGCAATGGCGTAGGGCACGGGCCCAGCCCGCCGCGTGACGCTGAGCGAGTAGATGGCGCCGCGGCCGCAGGCGTGCAGCCAGCCCGATCTCCCGGCACCGCAGTGGGGGCAATGCGCTCGCGGATACCAGTAGGGCCCGCAGCGCGCGCACTCTGCGAGCAACAGTTCGCCCCTTGACGCACCCTCCCAGAACTCGGCGTTGTCCGGATAAATCGAGGGCGCGGCCGCGAGCCGCTCCTGTGCTGTCGCAGCCATGATCAGACTCTCTCCAGGATGAGGGTGGCGCTGCCGTGCCGTGTGCCGAGTTGGCCGCCAGTACCTTGTACGAGCGCGAGTGAACAGCCGGGCACTTGAACCGCGGGATGGGCTTCGCCGCGTAGCTGGCGGACCGCTTCGATGACCTTGGTGATGCCGCCACGATTGGCCGGATGGTTGTTGCACAGCCCCCCGCCGTCGGTGTTGACAGCGAGCCGCCCATTGCCCGAGATCAGCTGACCGTCCGCAACAAACCGGCCGCCCGCGCCTTTCTCGCAAAATCCCAGGTCCTCGAGCTGTATCAGTACCGTGATCGTGAAGCTGTCGTAGATCGACGCGTAGCGGATATCCGCGGGCGTGACGCCGGCCTCTGCGAATGCGCTTGCTCCAGAATGGCGCGCACCCGACCAGGTCAGGTCGATCCTGCCTCCGTCGGTTCCTTTGACATACTCGCCGGCTCCACGCACCTGTACGACGGGGCGAGCGAGGCTTCGGGCAATTTCAGGCCGCGTCACCACCAAGGCACCACCGCCGTCGGACACGACACAACAGTCCATGCGCCGCAACGGATCAGACACCATCGGCGAGGCGATCACATCGGCTACGCTCACCACCTGCCGCAGCATGGCGTGGGGATTGTGCTGCGCGTGGTGCGAGGCGGCCACCTTGATCCAGGCAAGCTGCTCTGCGGTGGTGCCAAACTCGTACATATGTCGGGCGGCGACGAGGGCATAGCTGTTAATTGTGAGCAGACCATAAGGAGCCTCGAAAGGCTGGTCGGGGAGATTGGGTCCCCAGTTGCGCGGTTGCAGTCCGCTCGAGGCTTCAGACCTCGGTCTGCCCGCCAGAGTGATCAATGCCACCGAGCAACGGTTGGCTGCGATCGCCTGAGCCGCGTGGCTGACGTGAATCAGATAAGACGAGCCACCCGTGTCGGTGCTGTCGATATGTCGCGGCCGAATGCCCAGATAGTCGATCATGTTGAGGGCACCCAGACCCGGTGCATCCCCTGCGCAAAAATATCCGTCAACGTCGGCGAGGCTCATTCCGGCGTCGGCAAGGGCCCCCGCCGCGCTCTCCATGTGCAGTTGGGCGACGCTTTTGTCGGGGGCGAGCCGGGTGGGATGTTCAAAGGCTCCTGCGATGCAGGCTTTGCCGCGCACGCTCATCATGGCTCCGGTGACAGGAATGGTCGAAGGTACTCTACCGAATCGCCGTAAGCCCTGGCGGTCAGCCGCCTGATTCTGAACCGGTATGCCGAGCGTCTTGCGATGCAGTAACATCCTCGCGGCCAATGGGGAACTGCCGATGAATGCCGAAACACGCCTGCCTCACCTGTCCGTCTTCGCGAGTGGTCGGGAAGCCCGCCTAGCCGTGCGCCGCGGCGACTGGGTGCGTCCCACTGCGGGTATTGCACCGGGTTTTGTTCAGGGCAACCTTGCGATTCTTCCTCAATCGATGGCGCACGATTTTCTGCGCTTCTGCCAGCAGAATCCGAAACCGTGTCCGGTGCTCGCCTGCTCGGCTCCGGGCGATCCCAGGCTGCCTGGGCTGGGCGACGATCTGGATATTCGCACTGACCTGCCTCGCTACCGGTTGTGGCGACATGGCGAACTTGTCGCCGAGCTTTCCAACCTGAGCGAGGTGTGGCGAGAGGATCTGGTCAGCTTCGTGCTCGGTTGCTCGTTTTCATTTGAGGAAGCCTTGGTCGAGGCGGGCGTGCCGATGCGCCATATCGATTGCGGGTCGAATGTGCCGATGTACCGCACCTCGATCGCGACCCAACCCGCAGGCGCGTTCCACGGGCCTCTGGTGGTGTCCATGCGTCCGCTCAAACCTGCCGATGCGATCCGGGCCATTCAGATCACGACCCGGTTTCCGTCGGTCCATGGCGCCCCGGTTCATCTGGGACTGCCTCAGATGATAGGGATTGCCGACCTCGCAAGACCCGACTACGGAGATCCCGTCGAGATTCGCAGCGACGAGATGCCGGTGTTTTGGGCGTGTGGCGTGACGCCGCAGGCGGTGATCGCCGCTGCGGGGCCGGAGTTTTGCATCACTCACGCCCCGGGATACATGCTGGTGACCGATCTGCTCAACTCCAGCCTGGCGATCCTGTAGAACCGAAATCGGCCAGAGCCGGGATAAGCAGAGTCGGCGATCGCGTTGAACGGCTGACGCCCAAGCGCTGCGCCGAAACGCCAGGACCAGACCCGCCCGCGGCTGCTGATCCGGCGATCGCTCAGATCCCGTTCAGGACGTGGACCTTCCGGCTTGCGATGAAATCTTTCGTGCGCGCCCCGTAGGCGGCCATGTGTGCGCTCGTGGCGTGCGCCTGTAGCGCATCAAGCGAGGCCCACTTTTCAATCACATAGAACGTATCGGGTCCGATGGGCGAGTGAAAAGCCGGCGCTGGAGCGGCATCGATGACCGCGCCGTATTCGATGCAACCGTCTTCGGCCAACACCGCCGGGACGTTAGCGCGAAACGCCCTGAGAACTTCCTCGCGCATCCCCGGCTTGGCTGTGATCACTGCGACGACATGGATCATGATCGAGGTCTCCGGAAAGAGCTTGTCTAGTCTATGGTCGCGCCGGAACGCGCGACGAGTTCGCGGTACTTGACCGCCTCACTGCGAACGAAGGCAGCGAACTCGGCAGGCCGCATGGGTGCTGCTGCCGCCGCTTGTTGCCGCATGGTCTGCGCGAAGCGATCGCTTTGCATGGCCTGCATCAGGGCCGCATGAATCCGATCGGTGATATCGCCTGGCATGGCCGCTGGTGCAAAGAGTCCGTACCAGGTGCTGATGTCGAAGTCCTTGAGCGCGCGCGGTTCAAGTGTTGCGAGCGGTGCAATCTCGGGCATGGCCGCCGCCGGTTTTAGCGTGGTGAGTCCCAGTGCCCTGATCCGCCCCTCGCGAATTCGCGGCGCGGCCGAAGCGAGATTGTCAAACATGAACTGGACTTCGCCGGAAAGCAGCGCGAGTTGCGCCGGTCCGGCGCCGCGATAGGGAATATGGACAGCGAAGGTTCCGGTCTGCTGTTTGAACAACTCTCCCGCCAGATGCCCTGCGCTGCCGTTGCCACCCGAGGCGAACTGCAGGGCGCCGGGGCGTCGGGCCAGGACTTTGATGAAGTCGCCGACCGAGGCGATGGACTCCCTCTCAGCGAACTCGTTGTTAAGCACGAGAACATTGGGGACCAGAGCAATCAGCGAAATCGGGGTGAAGTCGCGCTCCGCGTCGTAGGGCATTCGCGGGTAGAGCGACGGGTTGATCGCATGCGTCGCGACCGCGCCGATGAGCAGTGTCTGACCGTCCGGCGCCGCCTTGGCGACAGAGTCGGCGCCCAGGTTGCCTCCCGCTCCGCTGCGGTTTTCGACGACGACCGCGCCGAGCGAGATCCTCATCGTGTCGGCGAGCGCACGGGCCGCAAGGTCGAGCGGACCGCCCGGGGGGTAGGGTACGACCAGACGAACCGTCCGGCCGACTGGTGTCTGTGCCCGTGCAGCGGGCGCGACAAGGCCCGCCGCGGCGGCACCGATCAAAAGGCGGCGCGATGCTGAAAAAATGGCGATAGTGTTCGTCATGGGCAAGGGTT
>CAZZKA010000297.1:0-4191 GCA_964654745.1 uncultured Bordetella sp.
ATCGCCTGCGGGACTGAGTCTGCTCGCGATGGTCATATCCCGTTCGACGGTCGCCGGGTTTTCACCAGCGATGATGTATTGGGTTTGGATTTCCTGCCTCGCTCTCTGATCGTGGTCGGAGCCGGTGTGATCGGTGTCGAGTACGCAACGATGTTCGCCGCGCTTGGTGTGCGGGTCACCATCGTCGACAAACGCCCGGTCCTGCTGCCGTTCCTGGACCACGAAATTTCGGCTGCGCTGACCTATGTTGTGCAGCAGAGTAATGTGACGATGCGCCTTGGCGAAGAAGTCGCCGAGATCCATATTCTTGAGGGGGCGTCTAAGCCGGTCGAGGTGCGACTAAAGAGCGGCAAGCTCCTTCATGCCGAGGCAGCCCTGTATTCGATCGGTCGGGTTGGTGCGACACACCGCCTAGATCTGGATAAGGCGGGCGTAAAAAAGGACGACCGCGATCGTATTCCGGTGAACGAGCATTTCCAGAGCAATGTCGAACACATCTATGCGGTGGGCGACGTGATCGGCTTCCCCTCGCTTGCCTCGACCTCATACGAGCAAGGGCGAGCTGCGAGTCGCCATGCCTTTGGGCTAAGGGACGATCACCAGGGAGGTATCGGGCTGTTCCCCTATGGCATCTACACGGTTCCCGAGATCTCTACGATAGGCAAAAATGAGGATGAGTTGACCGCAGCGGGTGTTCCTTATGAGATCGGTAAGGCCAATTACCGTGAAATCTCGCGCGGGCAGATCATCGGCGACCGCACCGGCATGCTCAAGATCATCTTCAGCCCGGATACCAAACAGCTTCTGGGCGTGCACATCATGGGCGAAGGCGCGAGCGAGTTGATTCACATTGGCCAGACGCTGATGGCTCATAACGGATCGATCGATTATTTCGCTGATGCGGTATTCAATTTTCCCACCCTTGCCGAGTGCTACAAGACGGCCGCACTCGACGGTCTGAACCGGCTTTCCTTCTAGTTGCGACTTCCCTTTCACGTCCCGAATTTCGGGGCGCACGGACCCTAAGGAGCGCGAGATGGCTCAGGCATCGTTTGACTTCAGCGGCACCACCACTGTGATCACGGGCGGGGCAAGCGGCATCGGCCTCACCTGCGCCGAGTTGGTCGCGCGCTGTGGCGGTAATGTCGTCGTTTCTGCAAGCAGGCGCCCCGACAAGACCCAAAAAGCGCTCGAGCGCATCAAGACGGCGGGTGGCGCCAAGTCGGTCAAGGTGGCGGCCTTTGCCTGTGAAGTAGGCCTTGAGGATTCGGTCCAATCATTTTTTCGGGAAGTCGGGCAGGCCGGCATCCGGGTCGACTATGTCATCCATTCGGCAGGTGTTTCGCCCAATACCGACTTCTTCGACCAGACACAGCAGGAGTGGGACTCGGTACATAACACGAACACCACGGGCGCTTTTCTGGTGACCAAGCACGCAGCCCTCGCGATGAAGGCTAATCCCCTTCGCGGCGACTTTCGCGGCAAGATCCTGCTGGTGACTTCGACTAACGGAATCAACAGCCAGGACCCCGTGTCGGCGCACTACGACTCCTCAAAGGCCGCCGCCAACATGCTTGTCCGTACCGCAGCCGAGCACCTCTCGGAGATGCAGGTTTGCGTTAATGCGCTCGCCCCGGGTTGGATCAATACCGACCTTAATGCGACCTTGCCGCCGGATGTCCGGGAGAAGGAATCAGCCAAAATATGGATGCGCCGGTGGGCCGAGCCCGAGGAAATGGCGCGGTGTGCGCTGCATCTGCTCACGATGCCCTACCTCATGGGCCAGGTCGTGATGGCTGACGGGGGCTATCGCTAGTCGGGTGCAGCGACTCAGACGATCCGGATGGAGAGATCGGGCAGGCCATCGATGTGGCAATCGATGATGTCGCCCCGGACGACTGGGCCTACGTTTTCGGGTGTACCCGAATAGATGATGTCGCCGGGAAACAGCTCAAAAGCCTGTGACAGGCGACTGATCTGTTCGGCCACATTCCAGATCATCTGATTGAGATTCGCGTTTTGGCGAATCTTTCCGTTCACCTTGAGCCAGATGCTTCCTTGTCGGAAATGACCTACCTTGCCCACAGTATGGAGCGGACCGATTGGCGCCGAGCGGTCGAAGCTCTTGCCGATTTCCCATGGTTTTTTCTCATCGCCCATGGCGCGCTGTAAATCGCGCCTCGTCATGTCGAGCCCGAGCGCATAGCCAAAGACCAGATCGAGCGCCCGATCGACCGGAATGTTGCGGCCGCCGCGCTGAAGCGCCGCCACAAGTTCGACCTCGTAGTGGTAGTTTTTTGTCAATGGCGGATACGGATGGTCGGCCACTGTACCCGGCGCGACATTCTGGATCGCATCGGTCGGCTTTTGGAAAAAAAACGGTGGCTCTCGGTTGGGGTCCGACCCCATCTCACGTGCATGCGCCGCGTAATTTCTCCCTATGCAGTAGATACGACGCACGGGAAACACCAAGGGGCTATCCGCGATGGGGATCGTTGTAACAGCGATTTCAAAAGGAGTTTTGGCGACCTGGCTCGCGGTACCTGTCAGAGCGCATCCTGTAAGCGAACCCAGCCCTAGCGTTACCGAAGTTTCGAAGAGTTTACGGCGACTCATGAGCTTCTCCCGATTAAGATTTTTTAACGTAAGGATGTTTCTCGAGTTCAATTATCGGGTGATCGGAGGGGAGCTCCGCGGCGGAACTCACGATCGGTACGATATGGTCATCGCGCCACAAAAGCGCGCGGATCAGGCAGTCCTTGCCAAACCCGAGCGCGTTATCCGGCCGCGCCTGGTCACCAAGCAATGTACTGAGCTCGTCCTCGAAATCAACGATCTTGTTTCTCCGATCGAAATCGGAAAGATCCGGCGTTGCCTTCGACGCGGCTCGCTTGATCAGACTAATCAACTGGGATGCACGGCTATCTGCCTTACCCTGGGCCTGGCCGGTTTCCTTGTCATACAGATCGAGCGTAGCTGTGAGTAGGCTGACCCCAAAACGGAACAGATCGTTCGCTCCTGCGGGAGGCCCGAAGCGATCGACTCGACCTTGTAAAAAGGTAGTCCGGTGCAGATTGGGCATGTCAACCGTCATTGCATCGGCTTGTTTTTGACCCGAGCTAAATGGCGAAGACGGCGAGACCAACTTAGGTGACCGACTTTTTCTGATTTGCTTGAGGGCCTTTTCCGCTGCGTGTCTCAAGTGAGAATCATCGACGAACGGCAATTTGCTGCGCGTTTCGTCGATACTCGCACTAGCGAGATTGTAGAACTCGTCCAGGGTTTCCGCGCTGCGCATCGCTTCTAACAGCTTCGATTGCAGATCTCTGACCTGCGCATTCGGATGGTCTGCAGCGTCCTTTCCGATCAGTGCATCGGGAGCTTGCGTTTTCACGATTGCCATGAAGTCGGCTGCTGTCATACCTCGATCGGTGGCCAGCCTTTCCTTGATCTTCAGATCAATAAACCCCGATATGTCGAAATCATTCCGCCCGTAGGTGGCCGAGGTGCGGTTAACAGTCTTGCACGTGGCCGCCACAAACTCGGTTTCGACTGCTTCGCGTTCAGCGCGAGTCACACTGTCTCTTTGCGAGGAGAAAAGGTTATTGATCTTTTGCCACGCCTCCTGGCTATTTTTGGGCAGAGGAGACGCTGTGAGCGTTTCTATTGCGATCCGCTTAGATCCGACATTCACCTGCGCAAGAAATTTCGGATCGTTGCCCGAAACATCTTCGAGCTTTTTAACGAGTGCGACAAGGCTCCGGGTGCCGAACTTGTTTCCCGATCTGGCGAGATAGTCATCGATGATTTTTCCAATAGAGGCCTGCGCATCTTTTTCGTTCATGCCCTTGTCGCGTAGCGCGTCGCCATAAGCGGCCTCGACAAGCCCACGAATCCGGGCGGTTGCCGCTGCCCGGTCGCCGCCGAAGGTGGTGTTTGAAACGGTTGACCCGTCCTTGGATAGGCTGAGGTAGCCGCTCGCGACCTTGCCGCCGCTGGCCAGTTGCTGCGCGAGGTTACGCAGGTCCTCTCTGGCTGATGCCCTGTTTGCATACTTCGTAGGATCTGATTGGTTCAGCTCTTTATCTTTTAGCAGGCGAACCTTGCCGGCGATCGTTGCGGAGCGCGCAGCGCTCATCTGGTCTTCGACTGAAGCCTCTATCTGGTCTTCGACTGAAGCCTCTATCTGGT
>CAZZKA010000298.1:0-4158 GCA_964654745.1 uncultured Bordetella sp.
GCCGCAGTCCGGCGGTATCGACGAGCGTGTAGGGCTTGCCGCCGCGCTCGAAGTCGATCGCGACCGAATCGCGGGTGGTCCCGGGCTGGTCAAAGGCGATCAGACGCTCTTCTCCGAGAAGAGTATTAATCAGCGTCGACTTGCCGACGTTTGGGCGACCAACGACAGCTACCCGAATCGGCCGACGCGGGCCCGCCTCGCCCGCGCTCGATTTCGAACCGCCGTTGGCATCAGGCAGTTCTGAATCGACGGCTTCCTTCTCGGCAGTCGCTTCTGCCTCGGCCTGATCAAAGGGCGCAAGAGCTTCTCCGACGAGATCCGAAATCCCGTCGCCATGGGCAGCCGACACCGCCAGCGGCACCCCCATCCCCAACTCGTGGAATTCGGCTGCGACCATCTCACGCCGCATCCCCTCGGTCTTGTTCACCGCGAGCAGGACGCGGCGCGCCGTCCGGCGCAACTCGTCGGCAATCTGCCGGTCGTGCGGGGTGAGGCCGTCGCGACCATCGACGAGGAAAATGACGCCATCGGCCTCGAGAACAGCCTGACGGGTCTGTCTCGCCATTTGCGCTGCGATACCCTCCCTCGCCACCGGCTCAAAACCACCGCTGTCAATCACAATGAACTGGCGATCGCCGCTACGGCCCCGGCCGTACTGACGGTCGCGGGTGAGCCCCGGCACATCGGCGACCAGCGCAGCACGCGAGCGCGTAAAGCGGTTGAACAGCGTGGATTTGCCGACGTTGGGCCGACCCACCAACGCGATAACCGGGAGGCGGGCCACGCCTACTCCAGCGACACGGCGTGCAGAGCTCCGCCCTGGGTTTGCAGCAGCGCCGTCTGATCGCTCCTGAGGGGAGCACCCGCAACGGGCTTGCCGAGATCGACGCGCGACACCAGTTCCCCGTCATCGAGCCGAAGCAGGTGGATCACGCCCTGGCCATCGCCCGCCAATACTCGCGTCGCACCGAGCAGAACAGCCACCACCCCGCGGCCAGCGAGCTTTTCCTGGCGCCACAGGCTCGAGCCGTTGCGCGCGTACGCGTGGATATGTCCCTTTTCATCAGCCACCACCAGCGCGCGGGAATCGACGTCCATGCCGGTCGAACTGACGAGGTCGCGCGACCACAAGGTGCGCCCCGTGCCTATGTCCAGACACCCAACGCGTCCCTGAAAAGCGGCTGCGCACACATCGTTACCGACCAGTCGCGGGGTCCCGATGAGATCCGCGATACGTTCTATTTCATTGGATCCGCGCGGAACTGAGACTGCGGTCTCCCAACGCTGCGCGCCGGTGTCAGCGGCCAGAGCCACCATGCGACCACCGGGCAGGCCGACATAAACCTGAGCGGCATCGATCGCGATCGCGCTCGTCTGCCTGAGCACGAGCGGCGGCCCCTGGCGCTGAAACGACCAACGCCTCGCGCCGGTTGCAACATCGAATGCGCTGACCCGGTTGTCGCTGCCGCGCACCACGACGATGCCCGCGCCAACCGCCGGGACGGTGACAGCCTCGGAGCCCACTGAGCTGGCCCAGCGCTGCTTACCATCGGCGTCGAACGCAACAATGGATCCATCCCGGGCAGCGACCACGGCGACGCGGCCGTCGGTACCCACCCCGCCCGAAAGTCTCCTGCCTACCTCTATCTGCGATCGCAGCGCCCCACTCCGGGGGTCGAGGACCACCAGGCGACCCTCTGGGGTAGCCAGCCAAAGGCCCGCCTCGGATAGCGCCGCCTGAAAGCCCACCTGCCCCGGAATCGATGCCGACCAGAGTACGCGCGTCGTCGCTCCGGACGCGAGCGGCGGCAGATCGGGAATCTTGCGCTTACCCGACGACCAAAAGGGCAGGCTGCCGCAACCGGTGAGGCCGCAAGCTGCGCCCGTTGCAAGCGCAGCGCCGCTCAGGCTGCGCAGCCACTGGCGCCGCGGCCTCAGCACCGCCCCTCCGTTACCCCAAGCCTGCACAGTTCGCTCGCTCATATCAGCCCTCCCCGGGTCCGAGCGCATCGAGTTTCAGCTGCACCAACGCGCGCAGTGGGCTGGTCGGGGACAGCTTGTCCAGGGCCTGCTTGTAGGCAGCGCGAGCCTCGGCGGGCTTGTCCTGGGCGATGAGAATATCTCCCCGCCGGTCGGCGTACAGCGCCAGATAGCGCTCAGGAGGCTGGGGCGCAAGCACCGCGAGCGCCTGATCGAAAGCCTTGTCATCCAGAAGCACCCCGGCGAGCCGGACTCTGGCGACGTGACGAAACTCTTCGTCACTCGCTTTGTCTGCGGCCCATTGCAAGGGAATTCTCGCCGCCTTGAGGTCGTTGGATTCGATGTAGGCGCGAGCCGCCAACAACGCCGCCATCTGCGCGTACGAAGTCGATGCGTGACGATCGAAGATGACGCCGGCCGTCTCCCGGACCTTGGGAATGTCGCGCTCGGAGACGGCCTTGCGCAGTTGTTCGTAAGCCGCAGCGGCCTCAGCCGACTGCTTCTCCTGGTACCAGCCCCAGCCGCGCCACCCCGCCACCCCGACCATCACGACGGTCAGAACGGTTAGCAGGAAATTGCCATAGCGGTTCCAGAACGCCTTAAAGTTGGCGATCTGTTCCTGTTCTTCCAAATCGTATGCCATCTATTGCTCTCCGAAGATCATTGCGGTGGCTCGTCGCTGGCAAGCATCGCCTCGACGACAAACTCGCCGAGTTTTTCGAGTGGAACAGCCTGCTGGCGACCTGAGCCGGTGACTGCCCCCTCATCACGCAGCCACTTGAGGCCCACCTCGCCACGGGCAATCTCATCGCTGCCGATGATCACCGCGAAACTCGCCCCGCTCGCATCCGCGCGCCGAAACTGCGACTTGAAACTGCCGCCTCCCGCATGCATCAGGACATCGAGCCCCGCGTCTCGCAAGCGCTCCGACGCCGCCAATGCCGTGGGCAATACCTCACCGCCGGTGTGAACGACGTAGACATCACATTGCGATGCGTCGGTACCGACCGACTGCTCGCGCATCAACTCCAGAATCCGCTCGACCCCGAGCGCAAAACCGCAGCCCGGCGCATCCCGTCCACCCAACATGCCGACCAGAGGATCGTACCGCCCTCCCCCGCAAACGGTGAGCATCGTGCCGCCAACGGGCGCCACCCACTCGAACACTGTCAGATTGTAGTAGTCGAGGCCGCGGACCAGTCGCGGATTGATCCGATGGGGAATGTTCTGCGACTTGAGCAGATTGAGCAGACCGTCGAAGTGACTGCGTGAGGCTTGGCCCAAATGATCGATGAGTCTGGGCGCGCCCTCGATCATGGCCTGCATCGCGGGATTCTTTGAATCGAGGATTCGAAGCGGATTCGCGTGCAGGCGGCGGCGCGCATCGTCATCGAGGACCGCCGCATTCGCCTCGAAATAGGCTATCAGCGCCTCCCGGTGCGCCCGTCTCTCTTCAGCCTGTCCGAGGCAGTTGACTTCAAGCGAAATGCCGGCCAGCGCCAGATCGTCCCAGATGCGCTGGCAGAGCAGAATCAATTCAGCATCGGCATCCGGCCCGGCCAGACCCAGCGCCTCCGCACCAACCTGGTGGAACTGACGGTAGCGTCCTCTCTGCGGGCGCTCGTGGCGAAACATCGGCCCGGTGTACCAGACGCGCTGAGGACCCTCGTGCAATAAATTGTGCTGGATCGCCGCGCGCACGACCCCTGCGGTGTTTTCGGGTCGCAGGGTGAGAGCCTCGCCATTCAGTGAATCGATGAAGGAGTACATCTCCTTTTCAACGATGTCGGTCATCTCGCCTATGCCGCGCACGAACAGTCGCGTCGGCTCAACGATCGGCGTGCGGATCCGGCGATAGCCGTAGCCGCGCATCGCGCTGCCGACTGCGTCTTCGAAGCGCCGCCAGAGCGGCTCGTCGGCGGGCAGCACGTCATTCATGCCCTTTACCGCCTGCAGTTTGTCCATCTGAAATCCGCCCTCCCTCGGCGGGGCCGGCGGCAGGCCATCGCTCTGCACGCCAAAATTATTCAACGATCGCCTGCCGGCTCGACGCCACACCCCAGGCCAGGTTTAATCCGCTCTGGACCCCACGCCGTAACGCCGCTCGACGTAGCCCTCGACGATCGCCTGGAACTCTTCAGCGATCCGCTCACCCTTGAGCGTCACCGTGCGCTCGCC
>CAZZKA010000299.1:0-4157 GCA_964654745.1 uncultured Bordetella sp.
GCTCGCCGAGCGCGAAAACGGTGCGGATCAGGTGGGCGGGATCAATCTTGCCGTACGCGATCGCGAATTGCGCCGGGTGCTGCTCGATCTGTCTACGACCGCACAGATCCGCGACTCGGCCAAACTCGCTGGCGAGGTGCTAACAGCCCTGGAGGGCGTGGGGCGAATTCACAAACGGGAGGCCGAACAGGCGGCCTTTGCGGTGCTCAAGGCCCCCGACATTCCGTCCATCCTCGTTGAAACCGCCTTCATCAGCAATCCCGAAGAGGAACGCCGACTTGCCGATCCGAGACACCAGCAACGCCTCGCCGAGGCCATCTTCAGCGGGATCGAGGCGTATCTGATCCGTCACGCTGCAGCACCGCGCCCTCCTGCGGCCTGAGCGTACGGCGTTTCGCGAGCCAGCGGGCAAACTGCCTGAGCACTTCAATCAGAGCCGGCAATCCGGGAATGATGATCATCGCGAGCGTGACCCATTCGAAGTGCTGCTTGACCCAAGGCGTATTGCCGAAAATAAATCCCAGGCCCGTAAGGCTGATCACCCAGATCAGGGCGCCGATCACGTTGTAGAAGGTAAAGCGCGAGCGGGTCATCTCGGCCACCCCCGCAACGAACGGCGCAAAGGTACGGATGAAGGGCAGAAAGCGCCCGATCACGATCGTCATCCCGCCGTAGCGCTCATAAAACGCATGCGTTCGGTCGAAGGCGTCGCGGTTAAACCACCGCGAGTTGTCCCAACCAAAAACCTTCGGCCCCACCTTTCGTCCGATGGTGTAGTTGACCGCGTCCCCGAGGATGGCCGCGACAATGAGCAGGCCCATGAGCAGACCCAGATCCATTCCCCCTACAGCGGCGATCGCGCCACACACAAACAGCAGCGAGTCGCCGGGCAGAAACGGCATCACCACCAGACCGGTCTCGACGAAAATGATCAAAAAGAGCGCCGCGTAGATCCAAGGGCCCCATTGATCGACCAGCGCAACCAGGTGCTTGTCGAGGTGGAGAAAAATGTCGATGAGTTGGCTGAAATCCATCGCCGCGATGATACAGGCCGCGATCGCGACGGCCCGGGCGCGCGCCGTGGTCTTTGCAAGCCGATAGAATCGGAATGCCATGCACGATCCTGCCGAAACCAGCCCGCTGCTGCAGGCCTCCACACCCCCCCGGTCCGGGGTACGTCGCGCGATCGCGTTATTGCCCGATACGCTAATCAGCCAGATCGCTGCCGGCGAAGTGGTCGAAAGACCCGCATCGGTGGTGAAGGAACTCGTCGAAAATTCCATTGACGCTGGCGCCTCGCGAATCGATCTGCGGATCGAGGAAGGCGGCATCGCGCGCATCGTGGTCACCGATGACGGCTGCGGCATACCCGGTGCCGAGCTCGCTCTGGCACTCACGCGGCACGCAACCAGCAAAATAACTTCGCTGGCCGAACTTGAGCGTGTGGGCTCGCTCGGCTTCAGAGGTGAGGCTCTCGCCTCCATCGCATCGGTCGCACGCACGCGCATCACCAGCCGCACTGCAGCCGACGCACAGGCCAGCATGCTGGACTCCCTCACTGGTCGCATCGCGCCGGCACGCGGCCTGCCAGGCACCAGCGTGGAGGTGATCGAGCTCTACTCCGCGACGCCCGCCCGCCGTAAATTCCTCAAACACGCGGCGACCGAGTCGGCGCACTGCATCGATACCGTCAGGCGGATTGCCATCGCCCACCCAACGATCGCCTTCACGGCGCACTCGGGCGAACGGCGCGTTCTCGAATTCGCCCGAGCCGATTGGCGTCAACGCGCCCTGGATGGTCTGGGTGAGGACTATGCGCACGCGCACCGGATAATCGAGCATGTGGCCGGGCCCGTGCGGCTTGAGGCTGTACTCGGATTGCCGACGGCAAGCCGCGCGCGGGCCGACCGGCAGTTTTTGTTCGTCAACGGCCGGTTCGTTCGCGACCGTACCCTGGGCTTCGCGATTCGCCAGGCCTACGCGGACATGCTCCACGGTGACCGGCACCCCGCCTATGTGTTGAGCCTGTACGTTGACCCGGCGTCGGTCGACGTCAACGTTCACCCCGCCAAAACCGAGGTCAGATTTCGCGATGCGCAGGGCCTGCGCTCCTTTGTCTTTCATGCCGTCGAGGAAGCCCTGCGAAGCGGCCTTGCAGTCACCGCGCCAAGCGCCGGCGAGGCTCACGGTGAAACGCCTGGCGAATCGCCAACCGCGTCCCGCGATTGGCGCGCGGGCCATCTCGCCGGATCGGGGCGCACTCCGACCGCCAACCGATCCGGCGAGCTTCTGCTGCGGTTCCAGGCGCCCGATAGCCGGGCGTTCGAGGCGCGCGAAGGCAACGCGCAGCAGTCCGCGGGGGCCTGGCTCGACGCAGCCTCAGATCGCCCGCAATCGGCTGGACGCGCGCCCCCTGCGCCCTTTGCCGACTCGCAATCAGGGCGCGCGGATTCGGCCTCAGAGGGCGGGCATTCGCTGCCGCTCGGGCTCGCCATCGGCCAGTTACACGGCATCTACATCCTCTCGCAAAACGCGCAAGGGCTCGTGATCGTCGACATGCATGCTGCGCATGAGCGGATCGTCTATGAGCGCCTCAAACGCGCGTTGGACGGACGCGGCATAGCCAGACAGTCGCTGCTGATTCCTGCGACCTTCCGGGCTGAAACTCACGAAGTAGCGATCGTTGAAGCCGAAGCTGCCCTGCTGGGCGCCCTTGGCCTGGATCTCTCGGTTCTGTCGCCGACGGCAATAGCCGTTCGTGAAGTGCCCGCGATGTTGGCCCATGGCGATGTCGCTGCACTGGCGCGGGAGGTGATCGCTGAGGTGCACGAATATGGCGCGAGCCGCGTGCTCACCGAGCGTCGGGACGCGCTGCTCGCCTCCATGGCCTGCCGCGCATCAGTGCGCGCAAACCGCATCCTGAACCTTGCCGAAATGAACGCGCTCCTGCGCGAGATGGAGCTGACACCCGGAGCGGACCAGTGCAACCATGGTCGCCCGACCTGGGTCCAACTCGGCAGCGCCGACCTCGACCGCTGGTTTCAGCGCGGGCGCTAAATGGCCGCACCATTGCCTCGCCTGCAACCCATCATGCTGTTGGGGCCCACGGCAAGCGGAAAAAGCGCGGTCGCTGCGGCACTTGCCGAAGCATTTCCTCTTGAAATCATCAGCATCGATTCGGCACAGGTCTATCGCGGACTCGACATCGGAACAGCAAAGCCTGACCGCTCGGAGCGGACGCGCATCGCGCACCACCTGATAGACATCATCGAGCCGGAAGAGAGTTATTCGGCAGCCCGCTTTGCGCGGGAGGCGGGCGATCTCATCGACGCGGTGATCGCCCGCGGCCGTCTGCCCCTGCTCGTGGGCGGGACCATGCTCTATGCGAAGGCCCTTCGCACCGGCTTGCACGATCTGCCGCAGGCTGACCCGACCATCCGGCGGCAGCTTGACCACGAAGCGTCCAGGCTGGGGTGGCCGGCGCTGCACAGCCGCCTTGCAGCGATTGATGCGAGCACCGCATCGCGGCTCGCGCCCGGAGACGCTCAGCGGATACAGCGTGCCCTTGAAGTGTGGATGCTTACCGGGCGCCCCCTGTCGGCCTGGCTAGCGGAGGGGTCCGGCAGCCCGACCTCGCGCCGCTCCATCCTGCGAATCGCGCTCGAACCATCTGAGCGGTCGGTGCTGCACACACGCATCGAAAATCGGTTTCGATCGATGATCGAAGCGGGGCTTGTCGAGGAAGTTCGCGCGCTGCGAAGACGCCCAGGCCTGCATGCAGCGATGCCCTCGATGCGCAGCGTAGGCTACCGCCAGGTCTGGGAGTGGCTCGATCAGCCGACCGACACGCAGGCCCTGGTCGCCAGGGCCACGGCAGCCACCCGCCAGCTCGCCAAACGACAGCTCACCTGGCTGCGCAGCGACGATGAGCGCGTGGTGATCGATTGCCTCGCGCCCGATCTCGCCTTGCGGGTCCGCACACACGTGGCCCGGGCACTTGGCGGGTGAAGAAGTAACCCGCCCATGGCCTCCGGGGTGAGGGCGAACCGGTACGTGCCGTTTTCGCAGGCGCCTCGGGCGGCGGCGAACTCGGCCTCCTTCCAGGTCGAGTCGACGCGGATCGTCGCCGCGAATCCCTCCGGGTTCTGGAGCAGCTT
>CAZZKA010000300.1:0-4156 GCA_964654745.1 uncultured Bordetella sp.
ATCGTGATCAGACTGATGACGATCAGCGCCGCGAGCGCGGCGGCAAGCGGCGGATCAAGGATTACCAGCCAGGAGCGGATCTTTGCGACCGCTGCGCCCAGTCGGCTCACCGCGCAGCGCCCCCACCAACAGCCGCTGCGGCCGCCGCCGAGCCAGGCACCGGCACCGGCTCGAGGTCCTCGGGAACGTCCCTGAGTTCGGACTCGTCAATGCCTGGCGGCAAGCGCAAGCCCGCCTTGTCCGGCGGGAGCTTGCCAAGCAGATGAAAGTCGAGCACCGCGCGCGCAATCGGCGCGGCCGCCTGCGCGCCGAATCCGCCGTTTTCGACGATCACCGCCAGTGCGATCCGCGGATTGGACACGGGCGCAAAAGCGATGAACAGCGAGTGGTCGCGATGGCGTTCAGCGATCTTGCGCGCATCGTATTTTTCGTTTTGTCTGATACCAACCACCTGCGCCGTACCGGTCTTGCCCGCCGTCTGATATTCGGCGTTGGCAAACACGACCCGACTGGTCCCAAACCGGTTGACATCGACCATCGCGTTGGTCACAAGCTTGATGTGGTTTGCGCGCAGGTCGATCGGCTCGGCCGGATCGGGCGCGACCATCTCAAGCGGTTGGCCGGGCAGTTTGGAGGCGCGCATCAGGCGCGGCTTCATCGGTACGCCGCCGTTGGCGAGCGTTGCCGTGGCGTGGGCGAGCTGCAGGATGGTGAATGCGTTGTAACCCTGTCCGATGCCGATTGATGGCGTCTCGCCGGGGAACCACTTCTGCTTGAAGCGGCGTTGCTTCCACTCTGAAGAGGGCAGAATCCCGGTCGATTCATGCTCGAGGTCGATCCCCGTGCGCTGGCCGAACCCCCACTGCTTCATGAAACCGTGGATACGATCCACGCCCATCTCGAAGGCGAGTTTGTAATAGTAGGTGTCGCTTGATACCACCAGCGACTTGTGTAGATCGACCGAACCGTGCCCCTCGGGCCGGGAGTCGCGGAAACGATGGTCGCCGAGTTGAAAATAGCCCGGGTCGAGCGTGATATCGCCGGGCCGGCGCATGCCGGATTCGAGCGCAGCCAGCGCCATGAAAGGCTTGTAGGTCGAACCGGGCGGGTAGGTGCCGCGCAACGCTCGATTGAGAAGCGGGCGGTCCGGGTCTTCGTTGAGCGCCTGCCAGCTCTGCGGATCGATACCGTCAACGAAAAGATTGGGGTCAAAGCCCGGCTGCGAAACGAAGGCGAGCACCTCGCCGCTTGCGGGCTCGATCGCAACCAGAGCGCCGCGCCTACCGTTGAAGAGCTGCTCGGTGAGTGCCTGCAGCCGCAGGTCGATAGTGAGCGAAAGATCAGCGCCGTTGACCGCTGGGTGCCTCGATAGCGAGCGCATCACCCGGCCCGATGCGGAGACTTCGACCTCCTCGTAGCCGGGCCGCCCATGCAGCAGGCGCTCATAGGCCGATTCGATGCCTGCCTTGCCGATGTGGGTCGAGCCGAGATAGCGCGAGAGTTCGCCGGCGTTGTCGAGCCGCTTGCGGTCATCCGGGGAGATGCGTCCGATATGACCGATCAGATGCCCGGCGAGCTCGCCGTGTGGATAGCTTCGAAACAGCCGCGCCCGGATCTCCACGCCTGGCAACCGGTAGCGGTTAGCAGCAATTTTTGCCACTTCCTCGTCAGTCAGACGAGATTTGATCGGCAGCGGCTCAAGCCGCCGGGAGTCTTCCATGAGCCTTCGGAATCGCCGCACATCACGAGGCGCGATATCGATCAGCGTGGAGAGTTCGGCGACGGTCTGATCCAGCCGCGAAAAGCGGGAGGGCGACAGCTCCAGCGTGTAGTAAGCGATGTTCTCGGCCATCAACAGGCCATTGCGGTCCAGGATCAGGCCCCGGATGGGCGGGACAGGAACGAGCGCAATGCGGTTGTCTTCGGCCTGCGCGCGAAAATCGTCATGGCGAACGACCTGAAGATAGGCGAGCCTCGCGACGAGCAGTCCCGCACCAATGACCGCGCCCGCCGCACAGAGCAGCAGGCGCCAGCGCGCGCGGCGCAGATCCGAAAGGGCTTGGTTGATCTCTTCCATTTTCGCGGCAGCCCCTAAAGCGGACGGGTCTCGTCACGCTCGACCGGCCGACGCTGCGGGGCGAGCAGCAGCCACTCGGTCGGTGCCCACACGAGAACGGACACGAAGCTCGGCGCAAAATACACCCAGCCGGGAAATTCCGCGCCGAGGGCAAGTCTCACGATGAGCGTACTCAGTTGGGCAATCAGGAAGAGGGGCAACAGATGCATCATCCGGCCGAACATGCCGAACCAAGGCAGGCGGCGGTGCAGACTGATCGCGCCATAAGAGACCAAGCTGTAGGCTAGCGCATGCTCGCCCAGTAGCGCTGCGGAATGAATGTCCATCAGCAGGCCCAGGCCGAATGCCACACCGATTCCGACCAGCTGAGGTTGGCGAAGATTCCAGAACACCAAGACCAGAGCGACAAAATCGGGAACCAGCGGCAGCGGCCCCCATGGCAAGAGATTGAGCAGAAAGGCGCAGGCGAGGCTGAAGGCGATGAACGCCCGGCTCGGCGGCAGAAGGACGGGTTCAGGGCGCTTGCTCATCCGCCGCCCTTGGATCGCGTTCCACGAGCTCGCGCAGGGGTATCCGACGGCGGCTTCGGTGGCTCAAACGACGGCGTCGCGCCGGTGGCCTCGAGCAGGATCAGCAGCATGCGCGAGCGCTCGACCGCGGCA
This sequence comes from uncultured Bordetella sp., assembly GCA_964654745.1. Lineage (GTDB taxonomy): Bacteria > Pseudomonadota > Gammaproteobacteria > Burkholderiales > Burkholderiaceae_E > SYIM01. The sequence goes on from CAZZKA010000300.1 coordinate 2,740, forward strand.
ACCGGGTCAACCCTCGCAACGGTAAACGACGACCCGCCTCGCCGCACCTCGACGATACGGCCGACCGGCAGGCCCGGTGGGAAAACTCCGTCGAGCCCCGATGTCGTGAGGTCGTCCCCCTCGCGTACATCAAAGCTTGCCGGCAGGAACCGCAATTCGATCATCCCCGAGCGCCCGGCCCCGTACGCCACGGCGCGTACACCGTTGCGGCGAATTTCGACCGGCAGGGTTGAGGCCCGGTCTGACAGCAGGGTAACTTCCGCAGAAAACGGCAGAACACGCGAGATCTGGCCCACCACGCCCATCGAGTCAAGCACAGGCTGCCCTGCCTGCAGACCATGCTGAGCCCCCCTATCGACGACCAGGCGACGGGTAAATGGATCGCTGGTCTCGAACAGCACCTCGGCAACTGTTGAACGAAACGCGTTACGCTCACGCATACCCAGGAGCTTGCGAAGCTGCATGTTTTCGGCGGCGAGGTGCTCTCCCTGTTGCAGTGCGCCGGCGTTGGCGGCCTCAAGCCTGACCAGCCTGTCGTTGTCCAGACGCAGCCGCGCAACGCCGCCGACATACTCCCCGATTGCAGCGCCCGCATCGCGCGGCGTGAGCAGCACCCGCTGTATGGGGTAAAGAACCGAACCCACAATGCGCCTGACCGAGTCAAGCGCGGCCATACGCGCATCAAGCACCAGCAGCGCGATGGCTGCGATGGCAAAAAGGATAAGTCGGACATCTGCCGACAGGCCCTGACGAAAAAATGGTGGCGGTGCTCGGTCCATCGATACTGCGCCAACGGCTCACCGAGCGCGTGCCCAGCCGAGCCGCTGTCCGGCTATTCGCTGGTGAAGATAAGGGGATTCTTGTCCATGCGCTCGAGCGCCATGCCGCATCCACGCACCACACAGGTGAGCGGGTCGTCGGCGACAAGAACGGGCAACCCGGTCTCTTCAATGAGCAGCCGATCGATATCGCGCAGCAATGCGCCCCCGCCTGTGAGCATGATGCCGCGGTCGGTGATGTCGGCGCCAAGCTCGGGCGGTGTTTGTTCGAGGGCTATCTTGACCGAGGAAACTATGTTGTTAAGCGGGTCGGTGAGCGCCTCAAGGATCTCGTTGGAGGACACGGTGAAGCTTCTGGGGATACCCTCGGAGAGATTGCGGCCCTTGACCTCCATCTCGCGCACTTCGGAGCCGGGAAACGCCGAGCCGATGGTTTTTTTGACCATCTCAGCCGTGGGCTCGCCGATCAGCATCCCGTAATTGCGGCGGATGTAGTTGATGATGGCCTCATCGAATTTGTCACCGCCCACGCGGATCGAACCTTTGTACACGATACCGCCCAGCGAAATCACGCCGACCTCGGTGGTGCCGCCGCCGATGTCGACCACCATCGAGCCTGAGGGTTCTGAAACAGGTAG
>CAZZKA010000301.1:0-4116 GCA_964654745.1 uncultured Bordetella sp.
ACCGGCATCTTGCGCTCGCGGATCTGGTCGATGCTGGTAATTCCCGAGGCGGCCGTTGCGAGTATCTGGACCGCTGCCTCCGGATCGATCATCGCGATGGCGCGGACGTTTCTGAGCGGTTGCGGGAAGGGCTCGACGCCCGCCTCAGCCTGGCGCGCCAGCTGTGCATGGGCGATCCCGAGCTGCACCTTGCCCTGGGCGACCAGCAGCAGGTTTCCGGCTTCACGGCCCGGCTCGTAGGTGAAGGAGATCCCGGGGTACTCCTTGCGCAGAGTCTCCCCGATCGCCGTGCCGACTGCGCTCCAGGCGCCTCCCACGGAGCCGCCAGCGAGCGTGATTTTTGACGGCGCCTGAGCCTGAGCGCCAGGCGCGGCCCAGAGCCAGGGCGCGAGCGCCGCGGCAGCCAGAATCCGCCGTGTGATCAACCGGCTGGCGGCCGGATTGCATCTCTTGGACATCCGAGTCTCCATCTTGTTTTTTAGGCAAAGGCCGGGGGAGTGTAATCGCAAATCAGCGCCGGCCAAACCGCGCCCAGAGGGCGAGAGGGGGGGGCATCGCGTCGCGGCCCTCGGGCGCGGCCGGCCCCTGGCTGAAGCCCTTGCCCGGCGGGTCACTTTATTGCGCTGCCGCAGTCGGTTAGAATAAAGGGTTTCCCCAGTACGCCGGATGGAAAAGTGTATGAGCGATTCTCCTAAGACCCCTGACGCTTCGCGCCGCTCGGCGATCGGGATGGCCGCTACCGCGGGCGCCGTGGGCGGCGTCGCCGTTGCGATCCCTTTTGTTGCGAGCTTTGCTCCATCAGAAAAGGCCAAGGCGGCCGGCGCGCCGGTTGAGGTCGACGTGTCCGGCATGCAGCCTGGCGAGCTTAAGCGCGTCGAGTGGCGCGGAAAGCCCGTATGGGTCCTGCGCCGCACGCCCGAGATGCTCGCCTCGCTCAAGTCGACCGACCCCCAGGTCGCCGATCCCGCGTCGCTCAGGACGGCCTATCCGACACCGGCCTACGCAAAAAATACCTATCGCTCAATCAAGCCGGAATACCTGGTCGTGGTGGGAATCTGCTCGCATCTTGGCTGCTCGCCCACGGACAAGTTCCAACCCGGCCCACAGCCTTCGCTGCCCGATGACTGGACCGGCGGCTTTATTTGTCCCTGCCATGGCTCGACCTTTGACCTGGCCGGCCGCGTTTTCAAAAACAAGCCCGCGCCCGACAATCTCGAGGTCCCGCCGCACAAGTACCTGTCCGATTCCCGCATCCTCGTTGGGGACGACAAGGCTTGAGGCAAGATTCGGGTCCCGCGCTATGTTGCCTGCGGGCATCGTGTTCTCGTCAAACCCTCCTTCTCTCGTGAATATCGCGAGGAGCATCTGAAAAATGGCGCAGCAAAATCAAGTTGAGACCACCGGCTTTCTCGGCTGGATCGATCAGCGGTTCCCGCTGACATCCACGATCAAGGCCCACCTTTCGGAGTACTACGCGCCGAAGAATTTCAACTTCTGGTACTTCTTCGGCTCGCTCGCCATGCTGGTGCTGGTGCTGCAGATCGTGACCGGTATCTTTCTGGTCATGCACTACAAACCGGATGCCTCGCTCAATGACGCCGGGATTCCGGTTGCGTTTGCCTCGGTCGAATACATCATGCGCGATGTGCCCTTCGGCTGGTTGGTGCGGTATCTGCACTCGACCGGCGCGTCGGCCTTCTTTGTCGTGGTCTACCTGCACATGTTTCGTGGCCTGCTTTACGGCTCATACCGCAAGCCACGCGAACTGGTCTGGATCTTTGGCTGCCTGATCTTCCTCTGCCTGATGGCCGAAGCCTTCTTCGGCTATCTCCTCCCTTGGGGCCAGATGTCCTACTGGGGCGCGCAGGTGATCGTCAATCTTTTCTCGGCGATCCCCTTCATCGGCCCGGAGCTCTCGGTCTGGATTCGCGGAGACTACGTGGTGGGCGACGCTACGCTCAATCGCTTCTTCGCCTTTCACGTGATTGCGATTCCGCTGGTGCTTCTCGGGCTGGTGGCGGCGCATATCGTCGCGCTTCACGAGGTCGGCTCCAACAATCCCGACGGTATCGACATCAAGGCAAACAAGGACGCAAGCGGCAAGCCGGTCGATGGCATTCCGTTTCACCCCTACTACACGGTGCACGACATCCTTGGCGTATCGGTGTTCCTGATCGCGTTCTCGGCGATCGTGTTTTTCTCGCCCGAGCTCGGCGGTTACTTCCTCGAGTACAACAATTTCATCCCCGCCGATCCGCTCAAGACCCCGTCGCACATTGCTCCGGTTTGGTACTTCACCCCGTACTACTCGGTATTGCGGGCGGTCACCGAAGACTTCCTGATGTTCTGGATGACTCCTTTCCTGGTTGCCTACGCGATTCTGGTCCTTGCCACAGCGCGCCAGGCGAGCGTCAAGTTCATCACCGTTGCCGCGGTCGCAGCGCTCGTCGTCGGATTCATGCTCGTTGAGGCCAAGTTCTGGGGCGTCGTTGCCATGGGCGCAGCGGTACTCGTATTTTTTGCGATGCCCTGGATCGACCACAGCCCGGTGCGTTCCATCCGCTATCGCCCGGGTTGGCACAAGTGGGTCTACGGGTCTTTCGTCGTGGTCTTCCTGGTTCTGGGCTACCTGGGCATCCAGCCGCCGGCTGACCTGCTCAACCTCATCGCCAAGGTCGGGACGCTGCTCTATTTCGCTTTCTTCATGCTCATGCCCTGGTGGAGCTCGATGGGCGAGTTCAAGCCGGTGCCTGAGCGCGTGACCTTCGCGGCGCATTGATAGTCGGAGCCCTCAGAAAATGATCAGACTGATCTCCCAATGCGCTGCGTTGATCGTGGGCGCCTGGTTTTCCGGCGCGGCGATGGCCGCCGGCTCGTCCTACGCGCTGGATCGGTTTCCGGTTGAGAAACTCACCGATCAGGCGGCGCTGCAAAACGGGGCGAAGTTATTCGTTAACTACTGCCTCAACTGCCATGGCGCCTCGGCGATGCGGTACAACCGCCTGCGCGACATCGGTCTCGCCGATGACCAGATCAGCCGCAACCTCATTTTCACCGGCCAAAAAGTGGGCGAGTCAATGAAGGTTGCGCTGAGAGCAAACGACGCCAAAGAGTGGTTTGGCGCGCTGCCGCCGGATCTGTCGCTCACCGCGCGCTCGCGAGCTTCGGGAGACGGAACAGGTGCCGACTGGATCTACACCTACCTGCGTGCCTACTACCGCGACAGCACCCGTTCGACGGGCTGGAACAACGCTTTGTTCGAGAACGTCGGTATGCCGCATGTCCTCTGGACGCTGCAGGGCCAGCGCGGCCAGACATCCGAAGAGATCAGGCAGTCCTCCGACCCCAAAACCGGTAAAGCGGACGGGATGACCCGTACGACGGTGAGCTTCGACGTCGATGGCTTTCGCACTGCGACCACTGAAAAGATCGCTGCGGGTAGCGCGGCGGTCGGTACGACGGTCAAGTTTGGCAAGCCCGAGGGTGGCAGCCTGTCCGCGGCGGATTACGATTCGCAGGTGGGCGATCTGGTGGCGTTCCTTACCTACATGTCCGATCCGACCGCCGGGACCCGGGTCAAGCTTGGCGCCTGGGTGCTGATCTTCCTTGCGCTCTTCACAGTGTTTGCATGGAACCTCAATCGCGTCTACTGGAAAGACATTAAGTAGCATTAAGCGCCCGCTCTGTTCGCGCCCGCTGAGGCGGCGCGACGTAAACCTCCAGGCCCTGGGGCGCAGCGCTCCGGGGCTTTGCCTTCAGGGGAACCCTCCGTCATGATGGTCCTGTATTCCGGAACGACCTGTCCGTTTTCGCAACGCTGCCGTTTCGTGCTGTTCGAGAAGGGCATGGACTTTGAGATCCGCGACGTGGATCTGTACAACAAGCCCGAGGACATCTCGATCATGAATCCGTACGGGCAGGTACCCATCCTGGTCGAACGCGATCTGATTCTTTACGAATCCAACATCATCAACGAGTACATCGACGAGCGATTCCCGCATCCCCAGCTGATGCCGGGGGACCCGGTGGCCCGGGCTCGCGTGCGGCTGTTCCTCTTCAACTTCGAGAAGGAACTGTTCTCGGCCGTCAACGTCCTCGAGGGCCGTGGCTGCGCCA
>CAZZKA010000302.1:0-4106 GCA_964654745.1 uncultured Bordetella sp.
GGGGCCCGCCCCAGCCGCCTCAGGGGGCCTTGACGGTTACCCGCCAGAGCGTGCGCGGCAGCGACGGATCGGTCAGCGTGGCCGAATGGAGCAGGGCCAGGTTGTCCCAGAGCACAACATCTCCCACGCCATAGCTCACGCTCACCTGGTAGCGCGGCTGAGTTGAGTGATGCTTGAGTTCGTCGAGGAGCTCTCGACCCTCGCGCTCGCCCATGCCTTCGATCGCGAACGAGCTCCCGGATACCGAATAGAGCGCCTTGCGCCCGGTGTACCAGTGGGTCATCACCAAGGGGTGAACGACCCAATCGACCCGACCTTTCTGCTCATCGGACAACACTGAGGCGACTGTGCGCGACCGCTCGTTGAGATCATCTCGGTTGCCGTAGTGGTGGCGCACGCGAAGCCCGTCGATCTGCGCCTTCATTGCGCTAGGCAGATCGTTCCATGCCGCAGTCTGATCGGCAAAGAGCGTATTGCCGCCGACCCGCGGTACCTCGATCGAGTAGAGCGTCGTTGCGCGGGCAACCTTGGCGAGATAGGAGTAGTCAGTGTGGAAATATGTGCCGGCGTCGGCGAGTCCCTGCGGTACTCCGTCTTTCACAACATTGGAGAGCCAGAGGATATCGGGGATTTCGCGGTGGTGGAACTGGTTGATGACGTGCGGCTCCGGACGACCGAAGCGACGCGCCCAGTGATGGAACTGTTGCGGCGTCAAGGACTGACCTCGGAGCACGAGCAGGTGGGCGCTATAGAACAGCGCCTCGATTGCCGGGAAATTGTTGTCATCAAGATCCCGCGCGATGCTGAAATCGCGCAATTCCGCCCCAAAGCTACCGAGCGGAGCGCTGTGCAGTTTTGGTTCGGTAAGCCAGGAGGGGCTGCGTTGCGGCGATGACACCGAAGCATGAGCAGCAGAAGCCATAGTTCACCTCAGCATTTCCGGAGAAATCAGCCCCGGGAGGAACAGCGACACCTGAGGCCAGATGATGACAAGCAGCAGTACGCCGAGCATGGGCAGCAGCATGATCATCACGTCCTTCAGCACGGTGCTCATCCGCACATTGGCGACCGCGCACGAGATCATGAGGCAGAGCCCGTAAGGCGGCGTTACGAGACCAAAGGCAAGCGACACGATGCCGATCATCGCAAAGTGCACCGGGTCCATGCCTACCGACTTGGCGAGTGGCTGGAGGATTGCTCCGACAATGATGATGGCGGGGATAGCGTCAAGAAAACATCCGACCACGAGAAAAACCAATGCGATGAAAAGCCCGGCTGCAATCGGGCCCATGCCCCAGCTCAGGATATTGGCAAGAAGGCTCTGTGGGATCTGGTAGTAGGCCATCATCCAGCCGAAGGCGCTTGCCGTTCCGACGCAAAAAAGCGTCACGCCCGCAAGTCGCCCGGTATCGAGCAGCGCGCTGTAGAGGCCCTTGAGATCCATCTCGCGATAGACGAGGACCGACAGCACCGCCGCGTAGATCACCGCCACCGCTGCCGACTCGGTCGCGGTGAACCAGCCGAAAATCTTGCCACCGATGATGATCACCGGTGTCATCAGCGCCGGGATGGATACCCAGAAGGCGATCATCATCTCGCGCATAGTCGATGCCGCATACGTCGGGTAGCCGCGCCGTACCGCATAAACATGCACGGTGATCATCTGCACCAGTCCGATCAGCAGACCGGGAATGATGCCCGCGAGGAACAAAGCGCCGATCGAGGTGGTCAGCACGCCGCCCCAAACGATCATCAGGATCGAGGGCGGGATGATGACGGCCATGACCGCGGAGACCGCAGTGATCGCGACCGAAAAGCTTGTGTCGTAGCCCTCTTTGATCTGAGCTTCGATGAAGATCTTGCCCTGGCTCGCCGCATCGGCGGTCGATGAGCCCGAGATGCCAGCGAAAAATATCGACAGCACGACGTTGACCTGGGCAAGGCTGCCGGGCATTCGGCCGACGAGCGCGCGAGACAGTCGCACCAGCCGGTCGGTGATCCCGCCAATATTCATCAGGTTGGCGGTCAGGAGAAAAAACGGGACCGCAAGCAGGATAAACGAGTTGTAGGCGTTGAAGGTTTCCTGAACCAGCAGCATGAGCGAGAGCTGCGGTTCGAGCGCGAGCATCGGCAGGCAGGCAAGTCCGAGCGCTACCGCAACCGGTAGCCGCAGGGCGAGCAGCAGAAAGAAGGCACCGAAGAGCAAGGCCGCAGCCTGCCCCGGCGTAAACAGAAGGTGTCCCATCGGTCAGTCGGTCCGGGCCGCAGTGCCGCGCGCGAGGCGCACCATATCGGCCATGTGTTCGCCTTGGAAGAGGAGCCAGGTGAGCCCGAGGAGTGGCCAGGCCATATGTATGGTCCAGAGCGGCAACTCGGCGAGCTCGGAGATCCGGTAAATAGCAAATTCGGTGAATTGCCAGCCGCCGTAGACGAAGACCGCAGCGAACACCAGGATCCCGACGCCCGAGAGCAGTTCAAGCCGTGCATGCGCTGCAGGCGACAGATCGGGCCAGACATCCACCACAAAATGCGTGCGCTCGCGCATGCCGACCATGGCGCCGATCATCACCGTCCAGATGAACATGAGGCGCGCAAGCTCCTCCGTCCAAATGTATCCCGGGATCAGTTCGGTATGGCGCGAGATGATCTGAAGCGATACCGGGATGAGGAGGATCACCAGCGCCAGGACAAGCAGCGCACAGAGCACGCGGTACCAGGCGTCGGCAAGCCGGCGCCAGGCACCGCGTGGCGCGGTGACGGGGATGGTCACGCCGCCCGCTCAGGCCGCGTTGATCTTTTCATAGACGGCGAGGGCCTCGATTTCCTTGGCATAGGCCGCCATCACGGGATCGACCAGCTTCTTCATGCCCGCGCGGTCAGCGAACGGAATGCGCTTGAGGCGGCCGGCCTTTTCGAGGGTCTCGAGTCGCTGCCCGTCGCTGCCCGACTCGAGTTCGCCGCCGTAGAGTCCGGCTTCCTTGCCCGCGCGCATGACCGCGTCCTGCAGGCCCTTGGGCAGGCGCTGAAAGGTTTTGACCGAGAAGCAGAGCGGCCGGATGGTGATCGCATGCTGGGTCATGTTGAGATTCGGGGCAACTTCGAAGAACTTCATCTGTTCGACGCCCGCCGCTTCGTTTTCACCGGCCTGGATCACGCCGTTCTGGATCGCGTTGTAGACCTCGTTGTAGGCGATCACGGTCGGCGCCATGCCCGCTGCAGCGAAGGTCTTGCTCCAGATCGGCGCGCCCTGCACGCGCACCTTGAGGCCTTTCATCTCGGCAAGGTTGCCGACGGGTTTGTTGGCGAAGATATTGCGAACGCCGCCGCCGCCGTAGCCGATCAGCATGACGCCTGCTCGCTTGGCGATGTCATCGGCGATCGGCTTGAAGAGATCCTGGTCAATGACTTTTTTCCAATGAGCCAGATCGCGAAACAGGAAGGGCGCGTCGATGAACGGAGCGGCCTTGGAGAAGGTCGACATGTGAGCGGGCGAGGCCACGGCGAAGTCGACGGCCTTGCCCGCAGCCATGTATTCGACGTACTGCTTTTCGAGGCCCAGCGAGCTGTTTTTGTGAATCGTGAAGTTGACCGGCTGGTCGTAATATTTCTTGATCAGGTCGGCGAAACGCTGCATCGCCATGGTGTAGGGGTGCTCGTCGTTGAACTGCGAGGCGCCGTTGAGCGTGATCGCCTGCGCCTGGGCGCGCCCGATGATGCCGAAGGATGTTGCGGCGACCGCGCCTGCGGCCCCCACGAAGGCTCTGCGTTCCATGATGTCTCCAGTTTGAATGTTTCTTTGAGTCGTAGCGGGCTTTTGCCCGGGCGACCCTGCAGTGTAGTCGCTTGCGTGCCTGGCCGGAAGGGGCGCGCCGGCAGGACGTTTCGCTAGGGCGCGGTTCTGCCCCTCAGCGGGGCGGGCGTGTGCCGGTTGTGTTTTCCCAGGAACAATAGATTCCGCCCTGAAGCGGGGCGGCAATGCCGTCGAGGTCGTTCGCATGGGCGGTGATCTTTCCCTGCCAGGCATCGGCGCTGTCCTGCGGCTGGTAGCCGATCCGCCGGGCCGCCTCGTCAGGCCACCAGCCCTGGCTATTGCGCGAGGCTCCGAA
>CAZZKA010000303.1:0-4060 GCA_964654745.1 uncultured Bordetella sp.
ATCGAGGTAATTCTTGATCTCGACAATCGAGGGGACGGCATCTTTAGCCTGGCCAAAAAATTCCAGACACACGGTGCGAATGTGCGGCGGCATCCGGTGCAGGACCCAGCGCGCCGAGGTGATCAGGCCGTCGCAGCCCTCCTTTTGAACGCCAGGCAGCCCGGAAAGAAATTTGTCGGTGACATCCTTGCCCAGCCCCGCCTTGCGGAACCTGGCCCCCGCGATGCGCAGGGTCTGTTCTCGAATCGGTAAGCCGCGCATCGAGCCATCGGGACCCATTTGCTCCGGCGCATACCAGCGCAGCGCGAACTCGGCGGTCTCGACATCGTGGATCTTGCCCAGGTTATGACCGACCCGACCCACTTCGAGCCAGTTGCCGTCCGGATCGACCATCCGCCACCAGGCGAGGTTATCGACCGCCGTGCCCCACAGCACGGCCTTTTTACCGCCAGCGTTCATCGCGATGTTGCCGCCGATGCAGCTGGCATCAAGGGAAGTTGGATCGACCGCAAAGACCAGCCCTGCGTGCTCGGCCGCATCGGTCACGCGCCGGGTTACCACGCCCGCTCCGCTGAAGATCGTCGGCACCTCGTGATCGAGCCCGGGCAGACGAACGCGCTCGACGGCTCCAAGCTGCTCGAGCTTTTCGGTATTGATGACCGCTGATCGCGGGGTGAGCGGAACTGCACCGCCCGTGTACCCGGTGCCGCCACCCCGGGGGATGATGGTGAGTCCAAGCTCGATGCAGCCCTTTACCAGCCCGGCGATCTCCTGCTCCGAGTCCGGTGCGAGCACGACAAAGGGGTATTCGACCCGCCAGTCGGTCGCGTCGGTCACGTGCGAAACGCGCGACATGGCGTCAAAACAGATGTTGTCGCGGCCGGTCACTCGAGCAAGCCGCTTCAGAGTCCTGGCTCGAAGCGTGCTCGTTTCCTCAAACGAAGCCTCGAATCGGCGCACCGCGCCCCGCGCGCGCTCAAGCAGTCGGGCAACTTTGTCCGCCCGCGCCGACGAATCGCCGCCCACCGGTTCAGCGCTTGCCTCAGGCTCGCTGCGCCGACGGTCGACTTCGGCCAGACGATGATCGAGCGCTTCGATCAGCATCCGTCGGCGGCGCGGATTGTCGATCAGGTCGTCCTGAAGATAGGGGTTGCGCTGGACCACCCAGATATCGCCGAGCACCTCGTAGAGCATGCGCGCAGAGCGGCCCGTGCGGCGTTCGGTGCGCAGTTCCTCGACGATCGCCCACGCGTCATCGCCGAGCAGGCGAAGAACGATTTCGCGATCGGAAAACGAAGTGTAGTTGTAGGGGATCTCGCGCAGGCGCGGCGCCTGCCCGGAATCCGCCTGGACGAGCTGCAGGGGGATCGGAGCGTTCATAGCAACCTTTCAGCGCCCCATTGTAGAGGAGCGTCCGGCTAAAGCCTGGGCCGATATCAGGGTCTGCCCCGGGTCCGCGCGCCTGGCGCCATGAGCGCACCTCGCACACCGGGCTCCCCCTGAGCCGCCCAGGCCGGCCGGGCGTATCTGGGCAGACCCGGGTCCGCTGCGTTCGCCGGCCTCAGCTCCGGCTAAACGGCGACAGCAGCCAGCGCCACCACTCGTCGGGAATCCACAAAAGCGCCGCCGTCATCACCGTGTAGCGCACGAACTTGCCGGCAGCCATCCACATGACTGACGGCCAGAACGGAAGGCGTAACCAGCCCGCCACGGTACAGAGCGGATCGCCCACCGCCGGCAGAAACGAAAAGAACAGCGCCTTGGGGCCGAGACGTTCGAACCATTTCAGGTAGCGCGTCTCCTTGCCCTTGGCGAGCGCATGATGCGCACCGAGCCCGAGCCAATAGTCGACGACGCCACCCAGGGTGTTGCCGACCGTCGCCACCGCGATGACGAGCCAGAACTGCTCGGGGTTGAGCTTTGCATAGCCGAACACGGCAGGCTCGGAGCCCATCGGCAAGAGCGTGGCCGAAACGAAGGCGACAATGAAAACGGTCGACAGCCCGTGCTGGGGCATCGCAAACCATTCAAGCAGTCTTGTGAGCCAGGCTTCCATGACGACGCGCACTCTATCAGCGCGCCGGCGACCCGGCCCGCAAGCGCGCAAATCCCGCGCGAATCTGCGGGATAAAATGACGGCATGCCCGGCGATTATCTGAAACGCATTCTGACCGCCCGCGTCTACGACGTGGCTCGCGAGACCCCGCTCGAGCCCGCAAACAACCTGAGCGCGCGTCTGCGCAACCGCGTTCTGCTCAAACGAGAGGACCTGCAGCCGGTCTTTTCCTTCAAGCTGCGCGGTGCCTACAACAAGATGGCGCAGCTGACTGCGGAGCAGCTCGCGCGCGGCGTCATCGCCGCCTCGGCTGGCAACCACGCCCAGGGCGTGGCGCTATCGGCCCGCAAGCTCGGCTGCCGGGCGGTGATCGTGATGCCCGTCACCACGCCCCAGGTCAAGGTCGACGCGGTACGCGCGCGCGGCGCCGAGGTGGTCCTGCACGGCGACTCCTACAGCGACGCCTACTCCCATGCACTCAAACTGCAGGCCGAGGGCGGCCTGATCTTCGTTCACCCGTTTGATGATCCGGATGTGATTGCGGGCCAGGGAACGATAGGCATGGAAATCCTGCGCCAGCACCAGGGTCCGCTTGAGGCCATTTTTGTAGCGATAGGCGGCGGCGGCCTGATCTCGGGCATCGCGGCCTATGTCAAGCAGATCCGCCCCGAGGTTCGCGTCATAGGCGTTCAGACCAATGACTCGGACGCCATGCGCCGTTCGCTTGCAGCCGGCCGCCGGGTCGAACTCTCCGAAGTCGGGCTTTTTTCCGACGGTACGGCGGTCAGAAAGGTGGGGGAGGAGACCTTTCGTCTGTGCCGCAAGTTCGTCGACGAGATCGTCCTGGTCGACACCGACCAGCTTTGCGCAGCGATCAAAGACGTGTTCGAAGACACGCGCACCACGCTCGAGCCCGCCGGCGCGCTGGCGGTCGCAGGGCTCAAGGCCTATGTCGAGCGCGAGCGCGTTCGCAATGCCGCGTTGGTCGCGATCGCCTGCGGCGCCAACATGAATTTCGATCGGCTGCGCTTTGTCGCCGAGCGCGCCGAGGTGGGCGAGCGGCGCGAAGCGGTGTTTGCGGTCACCATCCCCGAGGAGCGCGGCAGCTTCAGGCGCTTTTGTGAGCTGGTAGGCCCTCGCAATGTGACCGAGTTCAACTATCGCATCGCCGATGCCAGGCTTGCCCATGTTTTCGTCGGTATCCAGATTCAGAGCCCCGCCGAAGCCTCCCGAATCGCGCGGACCTTCGGTAAAGCCGGCTTCAAGACACTGGACCTGACCGAGGACGAACTCGCCAAACTCCACATCCGGCATCTGGTCGGCGGTCATTCCCCCCTCGCGCAGGATGAGCGGATCTACCGGTTCGAGTTCCCCGAGCGCCCGGGCGCGCTGATGCGATTTCTGACCAGCATGAGCCCGAGTTGGAACATCTCGTTGTTTCATTACCGAAACCACGGCGCCGACTATGGCCGCATCCTGGTCGGACTCCAGGTTCCCGCAGAAGAAAAGCGTCAACTTCGTGAGTTTTTAGCGGGGCTGGGCTATCCTTATTGGGATGAAACCGAGCATCCCGCCTATCGACTATTCCTGGGCGCCTCGGTATAATTTCAAGAAATTCAACCGTTTATGCAGATCCTCACGCTCGGACTGAATCACCATACCGCGCCGCTCACGCTGCGCGAAAAAGTGTCATTTCCATCTGACACTCTGCGCGAAGCGCTGGGAGATCTGCGCGGGCGGCTGCAACAGCTGCTGCCCGAAAGCGCGATCCTCTCGACCTGCAACCGGACAGAGATCTACTGCGCAACCCCGGCTGCTGCCGAGGCGCGCGTTGCAGTAGGCGAGTGGCTGAGCCAGACGCGCCATACCGGCCGGCTTGACGAACATCTCTACTCGCTGCCTGACGGGCAGGCCGTGAGGCATGCGTTCCGGGTGGCCTCGGGCCTGGACTCGATGGTGCTGGGCGAGCCGCAGATCCTCGGCCAGATGAAGGACGCGGTCCGG
>CAZZKA010000304.1:0-4059 GCA_964654745.1 uncultured Bordetella sp.
ATGGCAAACCAGGTGACGGCCTCAAAGCCCGGGATCGTTTCTGCGACAGTCGGAATATCGGGCGCGGAGGCTGAGCGCTTGAGCGTTGTCACAGCGACCGCCCGGATCTTGCCCTCCTGCGCCATGGGCAGGGCCGAGGGCATGTTGTCGAACATCAGCTGAATGCTTCCGCCGACCAGATCGGGAATGGCGAACTGTCGTCCCTTGTACGGAACATGGGTCATGGACGTACCGGTCATCGACTTGAACAGCTCGCCCGACACATGCACGGATGTGCCCACTCCAGGTGAACCAAACGAGAGTTTGTCCGGGTTGGCCTTCATGTAAGCGATCAGATCGGCCACCGTTTTCACCGGCAGAGCGTTGTTCACGACAAGCAGGTTAGGGGCAGATGCGACGAGCGAGACTGGTGCGAAATCCCGCACCATGTCATAGGGCATCTTGGAGTAAAGAGAACCGTTGATTGCGTGAGTTCCCACCGTGCCCATCACCAGGGTGTAGCCGTCCGCAGCGGCCTTGGCAACGAACTCGGCGCCGATATTGCCGCCGGCGCCCGGACGGTTGTCGACGAATACGGCTTGTCCCAGCTGGGCCCGCTCGCTGAACAGTCGGGCGAGGATGTCCGGCGCCCCGCCGGTCGGGAAAGTCACGACCAGCCGGACGGTTTTGACTGGCCAGCTCTGCGCGGCCGCCTCCGGCGCGCGTAGGCCTAAAGCGGCGATGGCCAAAGACAGAGTCATTGCGACGCCGAGGGCGGATCGTTTCATGGTGCCTCCGATTTTTGGGGTTGCCCGGCTGGCTCGAAAATTAAGCCGACCTTCGACATTCTATTGCGCGCGCCGGGCTCGGCGCATCGTTAAACGAAGATGCACTATCAGGCGAGGCGTTCGACCGGCGAGCAGAGCATGTAGCCCGCGCCCCGGATCGCCTTGATTTGCAGGCCGAAGCTTTGGGTCTTGGCGCGCAGGCGCGCGATCAGCATATCGACTGACCGGTCCGAAGCGAAGTGCCGGTCGCGCAGATGCACCGAGTCCATGATACGGTCCCGGCTGAGCGCCTGATTCGGATGTTGCACAAGGAGATCAACGAGGCGGAACTCGGCGGTGGTCAGCTCGATCTGCCGGCCGCCTGCGCCTAGCGCTCGGGCGGCAGCGTCGAAGACTGCCGATCCCACGGACCACTTGCCGGGTTGACCGCCCGCGTTGGACCGCGCGGCCGCACGGTCCAGAATGATTCGCAGGCGCAACTGCAACTCCCGCGGCTCGAAGGGCTTGGAGATGTAATCCTGAGCGCCCATCTCGAGACCGACGATGCGATCAATGGGATCGGATCAGGCGCTGACTATCAGCGTCGGAAAGGGCTGCTGAACTCGCCACAACCGGACCAGGTCGAGCCCGCTCTCTCGCCCGAGGCCGAGATCGATGATCGCCGCATCCGGGGGGCTGCGTTGAGCGAGCCGGCGCGCTTCGTCGATGGAGCGCGCGCCGACGAACCGGTAGCCTGCGTGTTCGATGAGCTTTTGCAGCAGGCTCAGAACTACCGGGTCGTCATCAACCACCAGAACGGATTGCGTCATCGCGCACCTCAACGGAGCGCGTTGCCCCGTTTCGTCAACGTAACTGGAACGCGAGTTTACATCGATTATGAAGAAAGTGCTCTAAGCAGTTGTTTCATCGAAGCGGCCAAGGGATGATCCAGGGCAAGATCGCGGCTCAGCGGCCTCCCAGGAACCAACCTGCCAGAAATGCTGCGCCGATCGCCGCCAACCATACCCATGCCGGCGTAGGGGTGGGGGGTGAGACGCCGCTTGCCTGGGGCGGCGCGTCGCCCGAACTGGGGCTTGCCGCGCCGGGTGCTTGGGCCTCCTCAGGTTCTGCCGGCGTGGAGGAGGCGGCAGGCAGGAATCGTTCAACGAGCGCGGCCTCGAAGCGCGCGAAGAACTCCTCCGCGAGAGATTTCGCGACGCCGTCTATCAGTCGCTGCCCGATTTGGGCGAGTTTGCCCCCTACTGTCGACTTGACGGTGTAGCGCAGTTCGACGCCTGTCTCATTAGGGATCAGCTGCACCTGCGACTCGCCCTTGCCAAAACCCGCTGCGCCGCCCTGCGCATCGAACTTCAGGGAGTACGACTGTGGCATCACGATATCGGCAAGGGTGACTTTGCCGTTGAATCTCGCCGATACTGGACCGATACGAATGGCGACGACTATCGAGTAGACGTTCTCCGCGCTGGCTTCGAATTTCTCGCAGCCGGTGATGCAGCGTTTGAGAATCTCGGGATCATTCAGCGCCTCCCAGGCTTGCTGCTGCGTGACGGCGAGTTGCCGGCTGCCCTGCATATCCATGATGTCTGCTTTCTTTTGAAGGTTGAATCCGGGTCAATGTGTCGAACGGTCTGCGAGCCATCGCTGAAAGTCCGCCCCGACCTCCGCATGCGCCTCGCCGAGGTCGACAGTCGCCTGCAGAAAGCCCAGCTTGCTGCCGCAGTCGTAGCGCGTTCCGCTGTAGCGAAAGGCGAATACCTTTTCGCGGCGAAGCAACTGCGCAATGCCATCGGTGAGTTGAATTTCTCCGCCCACGCCGCGGTGCAGGGCCTCGAGTTCCTTGAATATCCCCGCGGTCAGGATATAGCGCCCGGCGACCGCGAGCGTAGTCGGCGCTTTCTCCGGAGCGGGTTTTTCGACGATAGCAGACACATCCAGCACACCGTCCGAGACCGCCTTACCCGATACGATCCCGTATCGGTTGGTGTGCTCGCGCGGTACATCCTGAACGGCCAGAATGCTTGCCCGCCAGTCATTGAACTGCCCGACCATCTGCGCCATCACCGGCGGTCTGCCAACCATCAGATCATCGGCGAGCAGGACAGCGAAGGATTCCTGGCCAACGAGTTCACGGGCGCAGAGAACCGCATGGCCCAGCCCGAGAGCCCGCGGCTGGCGAACATAGGTGCAAAGCATGTCATCGGGGGAAATCGAGCGCGCCAGGGCGAGCAGGTCATGTTTGCCGGCCACCTCGAGTTCGTTTTCGAGCTCGTACGCAGTATCGAAGTGGTCCTCGATGCTTCGTTTGGTTCGGCCGGTTACGAAGATCATCTGGCGGATGCCCGCGGCGTAGGCCTCCTCAACGGCGTATTGGATGAGCGGCTTGTCGACCACCGGCAGCATTTCCTTGGCCGAGGCTTTTGTTGCCGGCAGAAACCGGGTGCCCAGGCCGGCGATGGGGAAGACCGCCTTGCGGATGAGAGCAGCAGACATTTGGGAAAGACCGATACTTGGGAGAGGGGTCGATTCTACCGGCGTGCGGTCCGGTGCCGCCCGAGTGACCTCCGGTTTTCTCGCCATTGTCCGTCGCGCTTATCATTGCGGGTCAGACAAACACATCTGCGCGCCCTTTTGTCGGAGCACCCCATTCATGCCCACTTCAACGGTCATCCCGGTCATCCTGTGCGGCGGTTCGGGCACCCGACTCTGGCCACTGTCGCGAAAGAGTTTCCCCAAGCAGTTCGTACCGCTGATCGGCGATCGCAGTTTGCTGCAACTGACGCTCGAGCGGGTTGCCGGCATATCGTCGGAGGTGATCACGGTGGCCGCCGATGAGCATCGCTTCATGGTCCTGGAGGCTATGGATTCGGCGCGCGTTGCCGGTTCGGTGTTGCTTGAGCCTGTGGGCCGCAATACGGCGGCGGCAATGGCCCTGGCAGCCCTGCTTGCCTGCGAGGAACAAGGCGAGTCGCCGCTTCTGCTTTTTTGCCCGGCCGATCATCACATTCCCGATGCTGCAGGATTTGCTGCCACCGTTGCGAGGGGAGAGGCCGCGGCGCGTGCCGGCGCACTGGTGACGTTCGGGGTGACCCCGACGTTTCCTAGTACGGCGTATGGCTACATTCGGCAGGGTAAACCGCGGGCTGACGGCAGCCGCAGCGCAGCCAGCTTCATCGAAAAGCCCGACGCTGCAAAGGCCGAACAACTGCTTCTGGGCGGAGACGTGCTGTGGAACGCAGGTATTTTTTTGGCTCGAGCCGATGCGCTGCTCGCGGCGCTTGACCGCCATGCTGGC
>CAZZKA010000305.1:0-4051 GCA_964654745.1 uncultured Bordetella sp.
CGCCTGTTCTACCGCCACCCGGATCAGGGTGCAATGTTCTTCGAAGTCGACCGTGGGCGACTCGCCTGTGGTGCCAACCGCTACGAGCGCGGCGGTGCCTTCGGCGATGTGCCAATCAATCAGCCGGCGGTAGCCATCGAGGTCGAGGCTGCCGTCCTCGTGCATCGGCGTGACGATCGCGACAATGCTGCCCTGAATCATGTTTCGGCTCTATCGAACGAAACGATCATTCTATCGCGAAGGCTTCGAGATCGGCCGCCGCGCCCAGCGCGACGATCCGCTGTATCCGCGCCCTGCGCGATGTCCCCGCAAACCCATCTTCAAAGGCGAGCACCTGGAGGCCGGCCGCCCTGGAGCGCTCGGCCAGTTCGCCGGGGGCGAGCAGAAAATCCGGGTTACTCGGCCGGCCGTAGCGTTCATTGCCCCGGGCAAAGGTTTCATAGACCAGCATCCCGCCAGGGCTAAGGAGCGAACATAACTCGGCAAATCTCGGCCGAAAGAGGTAATTGCACACCACCACTGCATCAAAACTTCCTGGTGCAAACGGCCAGGGACCCGCCTCGAGGTCCGCTGTGACGCAGCGCACCGTCCCCCCGATAGTGGACAACGCGGCGCCATCCCGGTCGGCAGCGGTTACGACGCACCCTGCCGACTCGGCCAGCCGGGCATGCCGGCCGCTACCGGCGGCAAAATCGAGGAGCGAGGATCCGCGCGGCAGCCAGCCGAGCGCCCGCCGCACCCAGGGCGATGGCGCGCCGATCGCACCATGCTCACTCATAGCTGAGGCCCATCGCCTCCCTGACATCGCGCATGGTCTCGTGCGCCAGCTTGCGCGCACGGTCGCAGCCATCGGCAATGATGTTGCGCAGCAGGCTGGGGTCATCGAGGTAGGGCTGCGCCCGCTCGTGAAACCCCTGCTGTTCCCGCAGAACTGCGTCGATCACGGGCTGCTTGCACTCCAGGCAGCCGATCCCAGCCGAGGTGCAGCCCGTATGGACCCAGTCGCGGGTGGCGTCGTCGGTATAGACCGCATGCAGTTGCCAGACCGGGCAGCGCCCGGGGTCACCCGCGTCGGTGCGACGCACGCGCGCCGGATCGGTGGGCATGGTCCGGATCTTTTTTGTGACCGCTTCGGGCGATTCGCGCATCGCGATCGCATTGCCGTAACTTTTGGACATCTTTTGCCCGTCGATTCCGGGCATACGAGAAGCCTCGGTGAGCAATGCCTGCGGCTCGGCGAGAATGATCTTGCGGCTACCCTCGAGCCAACCGAACAGGCGCTCGCGATCGCCAAGGCTCAGGTTGGGCGATTGTTCCAGCAACTCCCGCCCCTGCTGAAGCGCACCATCGTCGCCCTGCTCCTGGAAACGGGTGCGCAGGTCATGGTAGAGCTTGGCGCGCTTGCTGCCGAGACGCTTGACAGCCTCGCGCGCCTTGTCCTCAAAACCAGGCTCGCGGCCAAAAAGATGATTGAAGCGCCGGGCGATCTCGCGCGTGAGTTCGATGTGCGGCACCTGGTCTTCGCCGACCGGAACGAACGCGGCCCGATAGATCAGGATATCCGCAGCCTGCAGTAGCGGGTAGCCCAGAAATCCGTAGGTTGCCAGGTCGCGGTCGGAGAGCTTTTCCTGCTGGTCCTTGTAGGTCGGTACCCGCTCAAGCCAGCCAAGCGGCGTACTCATCGACAGCAGCAGATGGAGTTCCGCATGCTCGGGCACCCGCGACTGGATGAACAAGGTCGACTGCTGCGGGTCGATGCCCGCGGCGAGCCAGTCGATCACCATATCCCAGACGTTGCCGCCGATCACATCGGGCGAGTCGTAATGCGTGGTGAGCGCATGCCAGTCCGCAACAAAAAAAAGACAGGGGTATTCGGCCTGAAGCCTCACCCAGTTCTTGAGCGCCCCATGATAGTGGCCCAGGTGCAGCGCGCCCGTCGGGCGCATGCCGGAAACAACGCGTTCTTGAAACATGTCAGTCAGCCAGATTGAACAGCCAGGAAATCATATCGATGCCGAAACGGACCGCCGGGCTGAGCACCGCCCCCAACAATCCGCTGGCGAGCAGTGCCAGCACGATCAGCAAGCCGTAGCGCTCCAACCTGTACCAGACGATCGCCGCCGGCAAGGGCAGGACGCTCGCCACGATCCGCCCGCCGTCGAGCGGTGGCACAGGAAGAAGGTTGAGGGCGGCCAGTCCGATGTTGCAGAGGATGCCCGCCTGGGACATCAGCAGCAGAAACTCGACGCCAATCTCGAAGACGATCAGGAGTTTAAAGAGCAACGCCCAGGCGATCGCCATCAGGATGTTGGCGCCAGGCCCGGCGGCAGCAACCAGGCCGAGATCCCGGCGCGGGGAACGGAAAGCGCTCGCATCCACCGGGACCGGCTTTGCCCATCCGAACAGCAAGCCCCCGGCGCCGAGGAGCTTGCCCGCGAGCAGGATCAAGGCAGGGACGAGCAGAGTTCCGACTGGGTCGACATGCCGAAAGGGGTTGGCCGAGACCCGGCCCTGCAGCCTCGCCGTAGGATCCCCGAGGCGGGAGGCCAGCCAGGCATGGGCAGCCTCATGCAGCGTTATCGCCAGAACCACCGGGATGGCATAGACCGCGATCAGTTGCGGCAGGCTTAAGTTCATCCTACGGATTCTATCAGTCGGCCCCCTGCTGCCGACCTGGTTCGGTGAGACCCGCCGCCGATGACGACCGAAACTTAGGCGCGCCTTCCCAGCATCGCCTCAACCGAGCCCCTGCCGATCCGGGTAACCACCGGATCCTCGCCGGTCAGGTCGATCACGGTAGTCGGCTCGGTACCGCCGGGGCCGCACGCGAGGATCAGTTCGATGCGCCCCGCCAGACGGTCTGCGATCTGTTCGCTGTCGGCGAGCGGCAACTCATCGCCTGGCAGTTGAAGCGTCGTACCGAGCAGGGGCTCACCGAGCGCATCGAGAAGGCCGCGCAACAATACGGAATCCGGCACCCTCAGCCCTAACGTGCGCCGGGACGGATGCAGCAGGCGCTTCGGAACTTCGCGACTTGCGGGCAATACAAAGGTGTACGGACCCGGGGCCCACTCCTTGAGAAACCGAAACTGCCGGGTCGTGATCGCTGCGTAGAGGGAAAGCTGAGACAGGTCGCGGCAGATGAGCGTCATCAGGTGGCGGTCGTCCAAGCCGCGAAGCCTGCGTACGCGCTCCAGGGGCTCCCGCTCGCCGAGTCGCCACAGGAGGGCGGTGCTGGCATCGGTCGGCGCCGCGATCACCCCGCCCTCGGCGATGACCTGCGCAGCCTGTCGCAGCAGGCGCGACTGCGGATTATCGGGGTGCAGATGGAGGGTTCGGGTATCAGCCATGGCGGGCACCGCCAGCGACCGTATTCACATCCCGCTCAGGCAGCTTCGCGGCTAAGGTACTCGGGCCAGTCGCGCCAGACGGGGACCACCGAATCCGGCAGCAGTGGCAGCGCGCCAAGTTCGGTGTGACGTTCGCCGGGAGCGTGAAAGTCCGCGCCACGCGAGGCAAAAAGCCCCGCTTCGAGCGCGACCCGGGCAAACCGTTTGTATTGATCGCGCGTGTGGCTGCCGCAGACTACTTCCAGAGCTTGTCCGCCCGCCGCGCGAAACTCCCCGATCAGCGCCCATAGCGCTGTGTCGTTCAGGCGATAACGTCCAGGATGAGCGAGTACGGCCACGCCCCCCGCCCCGCGAATCCAGTCGATTGCCTCCGAAAGCCTTGCCCAGCGATGTTCCACATAGCCCGGCTTGCCCGCAACGAGGTACTTGCGGAAGACCTCGCTGACATCTTCGCAAATGCCCAGGTCGACGATGTGACGGGCAAAGTGCGCGCGCGAGATGAGCGCGGGATTGCCGACGTGGCGAAGCGCGCCCTCCCATGCGTCAGGGATACCCGCCCGGCCCAGTTCGACAGCGATTTCACGTGCGCGCGCATCGCGCCCAGAGCGCGTGCGGGCCAGCCCATCGGCCAGCGCGCCATCGGTCCAGTCGATCCGCAAACCCACGATATGGATCGTTTCGCCACCCCAGGAAACCGAAAT
>CAZZKA010000306.1:0-4048 GCA_964654745.1 uncultured Bordetella sp.
TGCGGCTCGTTCCACCTGCACGAGGCAGTCGTAAAACGTCGGACCCCGGCCCATGTCGGTGAGCGCCTGGCCGGTCACCGCGTTGACGTTGCGGGCGCCCGGGACCAGCTTATGCCACCAGAGCCCCCAGGCCACGACCACGTCACGCCGGCAGCGGGCTGAAACGCTGGCGCGGGCCAGAAAGGCGCCGCGATCGTTGAATACCCGTACCCGGTCGCCGTCAACGATTCCCCGCGCGGACGCATCATCCGGATGGATCTCGCAGCGCTGTTCGCCCTCGGTCTCGCGCAGGCTCGCGACATTCACAAAGCTCGAATTCAGAAAGTGGCGCGCGGGCGGTGTGATGATCGCAAGTGGATAACGCGCGGCGAGCGCCGGGTCCGCATGGACCGACTCGCGGTTGGGTAGCCAATCGGGAATCGGGTCGCGCCCCTCCCTCGCCAGCCGCCCGATGGCGTCGGAAAACCGCCCTCAGCAAAGGGCGCTGCTGCGTGTCTCATCTTGATCCAACCGGTCTGGATCATCTGCCGATAGGCATCGGGACCGGCGGCCGGGTGATCCCAGTTCATGGCGTCCTGTGCGATGTCCTCATCGCTCGCCCGCAGTTCGGGATCATCGAACCCCATTCGACGCGCGAGCTCGCGAAATACATCGCTGTTCGAACGCGCATCGCCCAGCGGCGCGATCGCAGGCTGATTGGCAAGCACATACCAGTGACCGTAGGCCTTGTGTACATCAAAGTGCTCAAGCTGAGTTGTCGCCGGGAGCAGATAGTCCGCATAGTCAGCCGTATCCGTCTGAAAATGCTCCATGACCACGGTAAAGAGATCTTCTCTGGCGAATCCGCGTATCACCTTGTCGGACTCAGGCGCCACGGCGATGGGGTTGGAGTTGTAGACCACAAGCGCTTCGATCGGCGGGTCGGCGCTCAGGAGCGCATCGCCGATCTCCACCATGTTGATCGTCCGCGGCCGCGCGCCACGAAGCAACTCGGGACGAACATGACGCACGGGCGTTGACGGAACCATATGGCTTGAGGTGAGCAGCATGCCCCCGGACGGATCGCGCCACGCGCCGATGAGCGCCGGCAGGCAGGCCACCGCACGCACAGCGTTGCCCGCACCATAGACCCGCTGCATGCCGTAGTTGAGACGAATCGCGGCGGGACGTATCGTGCCGTAGTCACGGGCGAGGCTTCGCACCTGCTCCTCGCGGATGCCGCAGACCGCAGCGGTACGCGCAGGTGTCCAGGCCGCAGCCCGCTCGGCCAGCGCCTCAAAGCCCAGCGTGTGGCGGTCGATGTAGTCGCGGTCCAGCCGGTCGTCTGCGATCAGCAGATGCATGAGGCCTAATGCAAGCGCTGCGTCGGTGCCGGGCATGAGGGCGATGTGCTCATGACACTTGAGCGCTGTATCCGTGCAGTAGGGGTCGATCGCAATCAGTTTGGCGCCGCGGCGCTTGGCCTGCTGCGCGAGCGCCCAGAAATGAACGCTGGAAGTGATCGGGTTCGAACCCCAGATCAGAATAAGGCCCGACTCGGCAAATCGCTCCACATCCATGCCAACTGCACCACCCAGCGTGTAGTGCAGACCGGTCATCCCTGGGGAGGAACAGATCGTTCGATCGAGCAGCGAAGCGCCCAGGCGGTGAAACAGCCTCGACCCCATTCCCTCGCCCTGCACCCAGCCCATCGTCCCGGCATAGCTGTAGGGCAGGATGCGTTGCGGATCGCGCGCGGCGATCGCCTTGAGGCGGGCTGCGATGTCCTCGAGCGCTGCGTCCCAGGTCACCGGCTCGAAGCGGCCCTCGCCCTTGCGCCCCACGCGACGGAGCGGCGTCAGCAGGCGATCGGGCGAGTAGGTGCGCTCTGTATACCGGGATACCTTGGTGCACAGTACCCCGGCGGTGCTCCCGTGATCGGGGTTACCCGCCACCCGGATTGCCCGGCCGTCCCGCACCGTAACGACGAGCGCGCATGTGTCAGGGCAATCGTGCGGGCAGGCCCCCTTGACGAGCCTGTCGCCCGGCGCTGTCATCAGGGCCGCACTCGAATCGGCGGCCTCACCGACAAACCCGTCGCGCGTTGCTTCGATCGCCGCGTGGGCGATCGCATCACCTGGAGCGTTCATAGAAAACCCTGGCTAAATCCAAAAGCCCGTGCGACGGGCGGGTCAAGACTGCTATTCTCGTCCGAATTCCCGAAAGTTTCGAGCTCATCCGGCCCGGAGACGACATGAAACCCATCGAAGCGATCGTTGCTTTCAACGCTGAGATCAGTGCAGTTCGGCGCGAGATCCATGCTCACCCCGAACTCTGTTTTGACGAGCACCGCACGAGCGATCTTGTCGCCAGGAAACTCACCGAATGGGGTATCCCGGTTCATCGCGGCCTGGGCAAGACCGGCGTGGTGGGCATCATCGAGCAGGGCTCGTCCAAACGCGCGATCGGACTGCGCGCGGACATGGACGCGCTCCCGATGACCGAACTCAACCGGTTTCCCCACGCCTCCCGCATCGCCGGGCGCATGCACGCCTGCGGCCATGACGGGCACACTGCAATGCTGCTCGCTGCCGCGCGTCACCTGTCACGCCACCGCAACTTCGATGGCACGGTTTACCTCGTCTTCCAGCCTGCCGAGGAGGGCGGCGCCGGTGCGCGCGAGATGATGCAGGACGGACTCTTCGAAAAGTTTCCCATGCAGGCAATCTTCGGCATGCACAATTGGCCCGGACTCAAGCCCGGTCAGATGGCGATGCGTGCCGGACCGATGATGGCCTCATCCAACGAATTCGGTATCACCGTGCGGGGTCGTGGCACGCACGCGGCCCTGCCCCACCTCGGCGTCGACCCCATTCCAGCGGCCTGCTCGCTCATTCAGGCCCTGCAAACCATCGTCACGCGCAATAAATCACCGATCGAGTCTGCGGTGATTTCGGTGACCAACATCCACGCCGGCGAAGCGATCAATGTGGTTCCCGACTCGGCTGAGATCCGCGGCACGGTGCGCACCTTCCAGGCGGCAACGCTCGATCTCATCGAGTCGCGCATGCGCGCCATCGCCGAGCACACCGCCGCCTGTTTCGGCACCAGCGCCGAGGTCTGGTTCAAGCGCAACTACCCCGCCACGATCAACCACGATGCCGAGACGCAGTTCTGTCGGCAGGTCGCAGCCGATGTGGTCGGGGCGGACAATGTCTTCGAATTCGAGCCGACGATGGGGTCCGAGGACTTTTCCTTTTTCCTCCAGGCCAAGCCCGGGTGCTATGTGGTGATCGGCAACGGGCAGGGAGACCATCGCGCCGCGGGCCACGGCCTCGGTCCCTGCCTGCTGCACGGTCCGAGCTATGACTTCAATGACGAGGTCATCCCGATCGGGGCGAGCTACTGGGTGCGGCTTGCCGAACAGTGGTTCGCGAAAGCCCCCGAGCCCTCGGCCTGACCGCCCGATCGTGACCTTGCCACAGCCCCGGTCCGAGCGACCCGCCCCGCACGTGACAGGCGCCGCGCCGACGCCGGGTCCAGGCGGCGCCAACCGCGCCTGACCGCTTCGGCTCTACCCATGCTCGCCTTCATCCTTCGCCGTCTGCTTCAGGCCCTCGCAGTCATGGGCGTGGTCGCGCTGGTCGCCTTCTCGTTATTCCGCTATGTCGGTGATCCGGTGATTTCGATGCTGGGGCAGGATGCGACGCCCGAGCAGCGCATCGAGGTCACCCGAGCGCTCGGGCTTGATCAGCCTTTCTATGTGCAATTTGCGCATTTCGTCGGCAATGCCGTCCAGGGCGAGTTCGGCGTGTCACTCAGACAAGGCCAGAAGGTCTCGGCGCTGCTCGCGGAAAAGCTCCCGGCCACGCTCGAGCTTGCCTTCACCGCCGCCTCCATCGCACTGCTCGCAGGTGTACCGATGGGCGTCTACACGGCTTTGCGGCGAAAGGGGTTGCTGTCCAACTTTCTTCTCTCGCTATCGCTGGTGGGGGTGTCGCTGCCGACCTTCCTGATCGACATCCTGCAGATCCTGCTGTTTGCCGTGCGGCTCGGCTGGCTCCCGTCC
>CAZZKA010000307.1:0-4046 GCA_964654745.1 uncultured Bordetella sp.
GATAATCCGAGGTTTGAAGCTTGCCGGGGAGCGATTGCAGATGGCCAGGGTTGATGTGACGGATGCGGTTCAGTCGCTCGGAGCGGGCGAGTCGCGCGCGGTGCAGGCCGAGGGCGAGGAGATCGCTCTTTGCCGTGGCGACAGCGGGGTCTTCGCGGTTGCCGATCTGTGTACGCATGCGCATGCGCGGCTCACCGACGGCTTCGTGCTCGGGGATCTGATCGAATGTCCGCTCCACCAGGCGCAGTACCGCCTGGACACCGGCGAACTGGTCGAGGGGCCGGAGTGCCCGGCGCTGCGCACGTTTCGCCTCTTTGAACAGGACGGGCGCTGGTTCGTCGAGACCTGATCCGCTGCCCTCGGCCCGACGGCTAGCGGAAAAAGAGCGTTGCGAGCCCGAGGAAGATCAGAAACCCCATGCTGTCGGTGCTGAAGGTGAGCAGCACCGATGAGCCGATCGCAGGGTCGCGTCCGCTGCGTTCCAAAGCGAGCGGCACGGCCATCGCGATCAGCGCGCCCACCACCAGATTGAGCGTCATCGCGAGCACCATCAGTACGCCGAGCAGAAAGCCGCCGTGCGTGTCGGCGTACAGCCACCAGGCGACGAGCCCGGCGACGCCGCCCCACACGAGGCCGTTCAGTCCAGCGATAGCGATCTCCTTGGTGAGTAACTGCCGCGCGTTGGAAGGAGTCAGCTGGCCGAGGGCGATCGAGCGGATAATCAGCGTCATGGTCTGATTGCCTGAGTTGCCGGCGATTCCCGCGACGATGGGCATGAGCGCGGCCAGCGCGACGACCTTTTCGATGGTGCCCTCAAATGCACCGATAACCCGCGAAGCGAAAAAAGCGGTGCACAGGTTGACCGCAAGCCAGAGCCAACGGTTACGCGCTGACTGCCAAACGCTGGAGAAGAGGTCTTCGTCTTCGCGCAGACCGGCGCTTGCAAGTGCCGCGGATTCGCCCTGTTCGCGAATCACGTCCACCGCCTCGGCTACGGTCACCCGCCCGACCAGCCGGTTGTGAGGGTCGACCACAGGGGCCGAGACCAGATCGTAGCGCTCGAAGGCGAGCGCCGCCTCGCTCGCATCGTCATACGGCGCGAGCGCCAACACGTCGCGGCGCATCACGTCTGCGACGAGGACTTCGGGCTGATTGATCAGCACCCGGTCAAGCGGCAGGCTTCCGGCCAGCTGCTCGTTTTCGTCGATTACGAAGATCTGGTCGGTATGGTCCGGCAGCTCCTCGAGCGTACGCAGGTAGCGCAGTACCGCTTCGAGCGAGAAATCCGCACGCACGGTAACCACCTCGAAGTCCATCAGGGCGCCGACCGACCCCTCGGGGTAGGACATCGATGCGCGCAACTGCTCGCGCTCCTCCTGAGTAAGGCCCTGCCTGACTGCCTCGACCACGTCGGAGGGCAGGTCCGGCGCCAGCTCGGCAATTTCGTCGGTATCGAGGGTCTCGACCGCCTCGACCAGCTCCTCAGTATCCATCGAGCGGATCAGCGATTCGCGGACCGATTCGGATACCTCGAGCAGGATTTCACCGTCGCGTTCGGCCTTGACGAGATCCCAGACGGTTATGCGGTCCTGCTGCGGAAGCGCCTCCAGCACATAGGCGATGTCGGCCGGGTGCAGCCGCTCAAGTCGCTGCCGCAGTTCTGTCAGGTGCTGCCGCTCCACCAGATGTTCAACCAGCTGATGTCGCTCATCGTCCTCGCCGTGTTGCTGACGGTGCGCGAGGTCGAGCACAAGCTGATGCCTGCGAAGCAACTCCTGAACTTCCATGAGCGCGCGCGAGGCTTGCTCAGGGTCGCGCTGCCCGGTGTTGCCGCCTTCGTGGGGCGCGTCGTCCTGGGCTGCATCGCCGTGAGCAGCATCTTCTCGAGCCATGTCGTCTCGAGCCGCCTCGCCGCGTGCGGCGAGGCGATGGCCGGATTCGGTG
Source organism: uncultured Bordetella sp. (assembly GCA_964654745.1). GTDB lineage: Bacteria > Pseudomonadota > Gammaproteobacteria > Burkholderiales > Burkholderiaceae_E > SYIM01. The sequence continues at coordinate 1,945 of CAZZKA010000307.1, forward strand.
GCCTCTCCCGAACCACCGGCAGCCCCGCGCGTCGGTGGCGGCGCGAAGCGGGAGGGCTCCGCCCCACCGGCAGCGTCGAGCGGCAGTGAACCCTGGCGTCTGCCCGAGGCCTCGGGTGGCGACTGTTCAGCTGCTTTGGGGGTATCGGGACGCTCGGTCATCGATGAATCCGCAGGGGGCTTTCGATCGGTGGCCGAATGGTCTCACACGTCAGTGCCTTCCGGTTGACGGCAAGCCCTGATTTCCCGCTGCGGGAGCGGTTGCAGCGCTTTCGGGTGGTCCGTTTGGCGCAGCCGCAACATCTGGCTCAGCTGCCCTAGCGCTGCCATCTGACAACGAGTCGTTACCTGCCGTCGAAACCGGCGCCTCAAGCTTGCCGCCAGTATCGTCCTCGCCCTCGGCGTCGCCCGGATCGCTGTGTTCGGATAGTCCGACCAGGCGAGCCTGCACCGAGGTGTCGATGAGGTCGGTCTCCAGGATATCGATGATCACGCGCCGGCCCGAGGCCAGACTGGGCAGGCCGGGCAACCGGAAATAGAAAGGGGCCTGCGCGAGGCGAACGACATCCTCGCGCACCACGACGGCTTCGGTTCGGCGCGTGCCTTCCTGCTCGAGCCAGCGCAGGCACCAGACCCGTTCCATTCGCTGCTGAAACTCCTGGTAGGCGGCATGCCGTGCATCGAAGGCCGAGATGATCGAAAAGAGAACTGAGTCGCGGGGGCCAAGCGGTGCACGGCGCTCGTCGAGCAGGGCGAGCAGCTGGCGCTGATTGACCAGATCGACATAGCGGCGCAGCGGCGAGGTGGCCCAGATGTACTGGGCGACGCCCAGACCCTCGTGCGGCAGAGCGGCCGTGCTCATCCGCACCCGGCCGGCCTGCTGTGAGCGGTAGATGCCCGCAACGCCGTGTTCGGCGAGCAGCCCCCCCCAGTGGCTGTTGGCGAGGATCATCATCTCGGCCACGATGCGATCGAGGGGGGCATCCCTGCGGCGCGGTTCGATGCGCACGCGCTCTCCCGCCTCGCCTCGCTCGATGCGGAAACTGAAATCGGCCCGGAAGCGGGGTTCGGGTTTGCCGCGCACGCGTTCGCGGCGAGCGACCGAGGCAAGGGTCAGGCGCCACAGTACGCGAAGCGCCGCTCCGAACGGCAGGCGCGCATCAGCCTGGTCATCGGTCAGAGTGGCTTCGGTGATCGCGTCCGAGTGAAGCTCATGCCGCAGGTTGGCTGCGATTGGCACGCGCTCCAGACGCGAGTGTGTGGCGATGATCTGGTGGCAATCCGAATCGGTGTCGATGTAGAGCGACAGCGCGGGCGGCGTCGTGCCGGCATCAAGCGAGTAACGGGAGACAACCGCCTGCGGCAGCATGGTGATCTTGTCGCCAGGCATGTAGACCGAGGACATGCGTTGGCGGGCGACCAGATCCCAGTGCGACTCGTGCTCCAGGCCGAGCGCCGGCGCAGCGATATGGATGCCGACCCGCCAGCCGCCGTCGGGCAGGGCCTGTACCGACAGCGCGTCGTCGATTTCAGTGGTGGTCTCGTCGTCGATAGAAAATGCTTCGACATCGGCTATCGCCAGCGTAGCGACCGCCGCCTGGTCGGCATCCGCCGGCCGATCGCCGCCGAAGCCCGTGCCAGCCGGGAAATGCTCAGCGCAGAAACGCTCGAAATGCAGGGCCTGCGGGGAGGCGAAGGCGCCGACCTGGAGCAGCAGGCGCTCAGGTGTCTGCTGGGTACTGCGCAGCGCGGCATCCAGGGCGCGCCAGGCGAGGCTCATCTTGTCCGGCCGCACCAGTAGCGCAGTCGCCTGCGCCGCGATTTCATCGGGAAGCTCACCTGCAGTCAGTTGCCCCGCAAGCGCGTCGATCCTCGCCTCGAGCTCTCGACGACGGGCAAGCGAGGCGAGCGCAGTGCGAACGCTTTCTTCAGGAGCGGGCCTGAAACGGCCGCGTCCCTTGCGCTGAAAGTGGATCGGCGAGCCGTGTAGTTTGAGAAGCAGCGCGGTCAGTTGCTGCGCCCCCGGTTTCTGCCCGAAGTAGTCCGTTCCGAAGTCCGTAAAGCCGAACTCATCCTGCGGCGCACACTGCCAGAGGAAGTCGA
>CAZZKA010000308.1:0-3983 GCA_964654745.1 uncultured Bordetella sp.
CCCGGCTTTCGGCCTTTTCGCTCAAAATCTAAGGAAGACTCCGCGAGAATGTAGGGAGCCTTCCCTCAGTTGCATTAACTCAGTCAGGCTCCACATACCCTACGGACTCTCCCGTCGATCGCCATCTGCGAAAGGCGGGAAACCTGAGATATTATCTCGAGAGCGTCTGGGTTGGCAAATAGGCGCCGGCCGGACTTTCCCGGGATTGAGTCATTCCAGGGGCGATCTTTCTACCGCCCCAGCATCAGGCAGGCAGACCATGTACGAGTCAGACATCACCCGCTTCATAAAAGAGCTCAAGACCACCCGTCCTCATCTGGAGGATGAACAGCGCAAGGGGCGCTCCATCTGGTGGGACAAGCCCCAGGACCTCGACACATCGCGCCGCCGAGCGGAGTCGCGCATCGCCCAGCGCCCCTACGTCTACTCGCCCAAACCTTGAGCGCGTCGGCTCAGTCCCAGGCAGTGAACGAAGCGGCGGGCAGCACTACCGCGACGCCGCCCGATCCCGACGCCGACCTGCGGCCGGCCGGCGATTCCGGATCGGATACCGCCTTGGCGGGCCCACCGGCCGCATCAGCCGACTCCGGGTCGGCAGCCGGCGCAGGCAGCGAGCCTGAACAACTCGAACTCCGGGTCGTGGCGCGGCTCTACGGCGAGCCACTGGATTCGCTGCCTATCGATCTGTTCATCCCGCCTGATGCGCTCGAGGTATACCTGGAGTCGTTCGAGGGGCCACTCGATCTGCTGCTCTACCTCATCCGAAAGCAAAACTTCAATATCCTCGACATCCCCATGGCCGAGGTAACCCGCCAATACCTTGCCTACATCGAACAGGTGCGGGCCCGCGATCTCGAGCTCGCAGCCGATTACCTCCTCATGGCCGCCCTGCTGATCGACATCAAATCGCGCATGCTATTGCCGGTCAAGCGGGCCGACGGCGAAGAGGAGGTTGCCGACCCTAGAGCTGAGCTCGCCCGCAGGCTGATCGAATACGAAAACATCAAGCTCGCGGCACAGAGGCTCGATGCCCTGCCACTCGTCGGCAGGGATTTCCTCCCGGCCTCAGCGGATCTGGAGACGGGCAATGTTGTCAGGCTGCCGGAAGTCAACCTCGATGATCTGCGCAGCGCCTGGGCCGATATCCTGCGCCGCGCAAGCCTGGTTCAGCACCACCGCATCTCGCGCGAAGAGTTGTCGGTGCGCGACTTCATGACGCGCGTGCTGCGTCGACTGCAAAACCGCCGCTTTGCCGAATTCGAAGATCTTTTCGACGAGACCCTGGGTACACAAGGCGTCGTGGTGACCTTCATCGCCTTGCTGGAGTTGGCCCGAGAATCTTTGGTCGAGATTACCCAGGCGGAAGCCTTCGCCCCCATCTACGTCCGGCTCGCGTATCAGCCGAGCTGAACCGACACTCCACCATGACGCTGCGCGTGCTCGACGGCGCCGACTTGTCGGGGCTGAACAGCTTTGGCGTCGCGGTGCGCGCAAGGCGCTTGGTCGAGCTGACCCGGCGCGAAGATATCTCCGAGGCGGCCGATTGGCTGCTCCGCGACGGGGACGGCCTCGTGCTGGGGGCCGGGACCAACGTCCTGTTTCGGCGGGACTTTGACGCAACGGTGCTCAGGGTGGCGCTCAGGGGCAGGCATCGTGTCGCGCAGACCGGGAGCGGCAATGAGGCGCGCACGCTTGTCGACATCGCCGCCGGCGAACCATGGCACGAACTGGTCGAGTGGACCCTGGCGCAGGGGCTGTCGGGGCTCGAGAACCTTGCCCTGATACCCGGTAGTGTCGGTGCGGCGCCTGTTCAAAACATCGGCGCCTACGGGGTAGAGCTTGGCGAGGTACTGGACAGCGTCGAGGCGCTCAACCTCGAAGACGGGCGTCTGCGAAGACTGCGCGCCGAAGACTGCGGCCTTGGCTATCGCAGCAGTATTTTCCGGCGCACCGATGGCAAGTCCCGCTGGCTGATCCTCTCAATCAGGCTGGCGCTGTTCCAAACACACCGCCCGCGGCTTGACTATGCCGATCTCGCCCGCGAGTTTGGGCAAACGGCACAGACACCTTCTGCGCGCGAGATTGCCGATGCGGTCAGCCGCATCCGCCGCAGAAAGTTGCCGGATCCGAAACAACTGGGTAATGCGGGCAGTTTTTTTCGCAATCCGGTGGTCGACCAGGATTTTGCGGAGATGATCCGGGCGCAGCATCCTGGGCTGCGCGCCTGGCCCGATCCGGACCGTCCCGACCGGGTCAAGCTTGCTGCAGGCTGGCTGATCGAGGCGTGTGGCTGGAAGGGGCTTCGTCGTGGCGATGCCGGCGTGCACCAGGACCACGCGCTGGTTCTGGTCAATCGCGGTCAAGCCACGGGGGCCGACATCGCAGGTCTGGCCGCAGAAATACAGGCCTCGGTGTTAGAGCGGTTCAACATCCGTCTCGACCCGGAAGTCGTGATCGTTGGATGAAACCCGCTGGCCCGCAGCATCGGGCAGGGTCCCGGCACCAAGCCCCGTCCGGATCAGCCGCGTCGAAAGACCCAGGTGAAATCATCCGACGCATCGGGCGTAAACCGGTAGCCGTCGCCCTCGAAGGCTTGCAGAGCCTGAGGCTCATCGGCGCGGTTTTGCACCGCCCAGCGAGTCATGCTGCCGCGCGCCCTTTTGGCCATGAAGCTGATCACTTTCCATTGGTCATCACGCCGCTCTTCAAAGACAGGCTGAACGACTGGGAAGCCAAGCGCTTTTTGAGGCAGTGCGCGAAAGTATTCGTTGGAGGCGAGATTGATAATCACCCGGTGGCGATGATCAGCCAGCGTTTCGGCAAGCGCCTTGGCCAGACTATCGCCCCAAAAACGGTATAGGTCTGCGCCTTTACGAGTGGCAAGGCGCGTCCCCATCTCCAGCCGGTAGGGCTGTATCAGATCCAGGGGCCTCAGCAACCCGTATAGTCCCGACAGAATCCGGACTCTATCCTGCGCCCAGATGAGTTCGGACTCGCCGAGCGAGGGCGCATCGAGCCCCTCGTAGACATCGCCCGCAAAGGCGAGCGCCGCCTGCTTGGCATTGGATGAATCAAAAGGCAGCCGCCACGATTTGAACCGTTTGGAGTTGAGGTCTGCGAGGGCCGGGCTAATGCTCATCAACTCTCCCAGACCCGCAGGCGAAACGCGGCGTAGCGCCTTGACCAGTTCACCCGAGCGATCGAGAAACGATGGGGTCGAATGTACGACGGTTGGCGCCGGGCTCTCGAAATCGAGCGTCTTGGCTGGAGACAGAACGATGATCATGTAGCGCTCGGAGGGGCGGGCGCCCAGGCGCCACGGGAACGAACTCCTCGATCATCGCACGAACCCGCAAGTCCCCAGGGTATGTCGGCCCATGCTCAGCCCCTCGCGACCGGTACCGCATGGGCAATGTGGCGCTCGATCTGAGTCCGGCCAAACTGTCCGATATCGCTTGCAAGTTCGAGGTCGCAACGCGAACGACAACGCGCTGAAAGCGCCTGCCGTAGCTCACCCAACATCGCAGGTGGCGCGACCAGACCCAGGCGGCGAAATCTGCCCTGGGCCAGAGCATCGTCGACGCGATCTGCGACGCGGCGCGCAAATTGCTGCCTGCCGCGCTGGCGCGCCGTCGACGCCGAGGACAAGGCGTGCCGGGCTCCTCCGACGCTTTCGAACGAGCGCCCCGGTCGGTCTGTTCCGAGTTCCCGCTCACTCATTCGCCCGGCCGGATCGATCAGATCCTCCACTTCATTCAGGGCTGAGGGTAGACGCCCCGCCTCAAAAAACCTCGCCCGCGATCCATCGACCACCACGATCCACCACTCATTCTGCACGGCAGCCCCCGCATTCCGATATGCCCTTGTGCATGCCCCTGCCCAGCGGACGAATCCGAGGCACGCAGACCCAATCAGGGACCGAGGCTAGGCGAACGTGAGCGCAGAGGATTTGACCCGAGGCAGGTACGGCGGTTCGGATCGCC
>CAZZKA010000309.1:0-3942 GCA_964654745.1 uncultured Bordetella sp.
CGTGCCCGATGTCGGCGGTGGATTCGGCGTGAAGCTGCACTGCTACGACGACGAGATGGCCGCCGTTGCAGCAGCCCGCCTTCTGGGCCGCCCGGTGAAATTCGTCTGCGACCGGCTCGATGCGTTTGCGAGCGATATTCATGCGCGTGCGCATACCGTCGACGCGGCAGTCACCGTCGCCGACGATGGAACCCTGCTTGCGTTCTCGGTAGATGATCAGGTCGAGGGTGGTGGTGTATCGGTGTACCCGCGGACCAGCGCGCTCGAGGCAGTTCACGCCGTCACCGGTGTGGCGGCGCCTTACAGGATGCTTGATTACGAGGCAAGGGCGCGAATCGCCTTCCAGAACAAGCCACCGGTCGGTTCGTACCGGGGCGTTGGACAGCCGATCGCCTGCGCGGTGACCGAGCTCATGGTCGACGCGGCTGCGCGTGCCTGCGGGCTCGATCCGATCGCGATCCGGCGGCATAATTTCCGCAGCCAGACCCGCGACGGTCCGCGCACACCAGGCGGGCTCGAGCCTCGCGCCGAGCTGAGTTTTGACGCCTGCCTGGACCAGCTGCTGCAGATGATGGACTACGATGGCCTTAGGCAGCGCCAGCGGGCCATGCGAGAGTCCGGCCGCTGGCTGGGAATCGGTCTTGCGGCCTTTATCGAACAGTCGGCGCCCAACTCTATGGCCTATGGTGCCAACGCAATCCCGATCTCCGCAGGAGACGGTTGTTCGCTGCGCCTTGAGCCCGGGGGAACAATCACTTGCATCACGTCGGCCCAGTTTCAGGGGCAGGGCCTCGAGATGGGCATCAGCCAACTCGTCGCGCACGGGTTCGGTCTCGATGTCGAGGCGGTTCGCATCGTGCACGGTGATACTGCGATTACCCCGGTGGGTGGAGGAACCTGGGCGTCGCGCGGCATCACCATCGCCGGCGAGGCGGCGCTCAAAGCCGTAGTTTTGTTGCGCACGCAGATTTTGCGGGCAGCATCGGCCCTGCTCGAGGCGGCTGAATCCGATCTGGAATTGACCGAAGGGTCGGTACGGATCATCGGCACCGATCGCTCGATCGGGCTTGATGCCATCGGGTTTGCGCTTCACCATCAGGCGCATCGGTTTTCGGGTCGGGTACCCGAGCCGATGGTGACTGCGCATTTCCAGCCAACCGAGGCTTATCAGATCGCCAATGGCGTTCAGGCAAGTCTCGTCGAGGTGGATCGCGATACCGGATTGGTTCGGCTGCTCGGGCACTGGGTCGTCGATGATTGTGGCCGGCTGATCAACCCCCTGTTGGTCGACGAGCAGTTACGCGGAGGAGTGGTTCAGGGCATCGGTGCGGCGCTCTTCGAGGAGTGTCGATACGACGACGAGGCGCAACTGCTTTCCGCGACACTCGCCGACTACCTGGTTCCCATGGCAGCAGAGATGCCGGATATCGCAATCGGCCATATCGAATCTGAGGTCACAGGGTCCCTGCTTGGGGGCAAGGGAGTGGGCGAAGCGAGTATCGTCGGCGCTGCAGCCGCTGTGGTCAATGCGATCAATGATGCGCTCGCCCCTGCCGGTGTGGAGATCTTTGAACTGCCGGTGACCCCCCAGCGGCTGCTGCGGGCGATGGGTTCGGTGCCGGCTGACGTTTCCCGGTGAAGATCCTTGCCGTTCGAGAGCAGACGGTGCCCCTGGGCGCGCCGATGCACAATGCCTCGGTTGCCTTCGATACGATGACCGCCTCCGCGCTTGCCATCGTGACTGACCGCGTCGTGGGCGGGCAGCGTGTGGCGGGCTTGGCCTTCGACTCGATCGGGCGCTATGCCAAGGGTGGCTTGCTGCGCGAGCGCTTCCTGCCAAGACTCCAGGCTGCCCCGGTCGAGGCCTGGACCGACAAAGACGGGCTTCCGGATCCCGCGGCGGCGGTGCGAATCCTGATGACCAACGAAAAGGACGGCGGTCACGGTGAGCGCGCCGGAGCGGTAGGACTGGTCGAGGCCGCGGTCTGGGACCTTCGCGCCAAACTCGAACGGCGACCGCTCTGGCGATCGCTTGCGGATCACCCGGGCGCCCATGCCGCGCATGAGCCAGGCGTGATTTCCGTCTACGGATCCTGCGGTCATTTTCGACCGGGACGCGGCGCTGCGGAGTTGCAGGGGCTTGCGGACGAAGTCCGTGCCGCGTGCGCGCAAGGCCATGTGATTGTAAAAATCAAGCTTGGCGGGCAGTCCCTGCAAGAGGATCTGGCACGGGTCGAGGCCGCCATCTCGGCGGCCGGATCGGCTCGTGTCGCAGTCGATGTGAATGGCCGCCTGGCACCTGCTGTCGAGCGCGCCTGGGTCCGGGAAATGGCTGCGTTGGGAGTCGCCTGGATCGAAGAACCTGTGACGGCGCTGGACTTCGAGCGTCTGCGGCGTCTAGCCGCTTTTAGCGATTGTCCGATCGCCACCGGGGAAAACCTCTTTTCCTTTGATGACGCGCGCAACCTGCTTCGATATGGGGGGCTGCGGCCTGACCGGGACCTGATTCAGGTCGATATTTCCCTGAGCTACGGCATTGGCGAGTATCGCCGCATCCTCGATGAGTTTGAATCGGCAGGCTGGGGCCGTGATTCCTTCGCTCCGCATGCGGGTCATCTTTTCGCCGCGCATGCGGTCGCAGGGCTGGGCCTGGGACTGCACGAAGCGGCAACCGATTTACAGGCGCCTTTTGCTGGTTTTTGGGAAGGTACAGCGCTCGAGGGCGGAAGAGTGCTCATGCCCGATGCAAACGGGGTAGGCTTTGAGCGTAAGCCGGCTCTCATGGCGTGGCTCAGTCCTTTGCTTGAGCATTGACCGATGGTGCCCGATCAATTTTCAACCCGTCCTACTCTTAACCGCCGGCGGACCGGCAAAGCGAGTTCAGTATGAAGGCAAGTTTGCGACACATAGCGATTTCGGTGCCTGACATCGAGGCCGCGGCGACGTTTTACGAGCAGACCTTCGGAATGAAGCGCGTCAACTTTGCAGCCACACCCTACGGCGACGGGCTGTCGCTGAGCGACGGAGTGGTCAATCTGACCCTGCTGCACTTTCATACCGACGATGCCGCCGGCGATGAGCGGGGCAAGGATTTCAATGGCATTCACCACATGGGCTTCATCGTCGATGATCTTGAGGGCATGAGCGCCCGTATTGAGCAGCACGGTGGCCGTTTCCACCGCGAACTCAAGGGCGGCGGTGGTGTCGATTTCGAACGCAAGTTTCGCGATCCGAACGGGGTGGTGTTCGATATTTCCCACAAAGGCTGGGTGGGTGCGCAGCCGTGACGAGGGAGTTTGCCCGCGGCCTGGTGAATTGCGCCTGACAGATCATGAAGCCGGCCCCGTTCCGCTATGTCCGACCTCAAACTGTTGAGGAGGCGCTCATGCTGCTCAGCCGTCTTGGCCCGGATGCCAGGATCCTGGCGGGGGGCCAGAGCCTGATGCCCATGCTCGCCCTCAGGATCGCGAGCGCCCCGGTACTGGTGGATATCGGGCGGCTCGAGGCGCTGCGGGGTATCACTCGCGAAGGGGAACACATCCGCATCGGTGCGCTCGCGCGTCACTCAGAGGTGCTGCGGCATTCCCTTATTACAGAGCACGTTCCGCTCCTCGCGAGCGCGCTGCCCCACGTCGCTCACCCTGCGATTCGCAATCGCGGAACGATGGGTGGAAGTGTGGCACTTGCCGATCCTGCTGCAGAGTTACCAGCCTGTGCGCTCGCGCTCGGCGCCGTCATGGAAATCGTCGGGCCTGCCGGAGTCCGCCGGGTGGCGGCCGGTGATTTTTTTCTCGGCCTCTACAGCACGGCAATTCGCGAAGGCGAAATGCTCGCGGCTGTCCTTTTTCCCATCGTGTCGGGCTCAGCGCACTGTTTCTTTGATGAGGTCAGCCGCCGCAGCGGCGACTATGCTCTTGCGGGTCTCGCGGTTGCCGCAGGTGC
>CAZZKA010000310.1:0-3909 GCA_964654745.1 uncultured Bordetella sp.
ATGAGGCGTTGCATGTAGGGCCCGTCATGGGCGACGCTGACCTCCAGCTGGTTCTCGCCGAGGTATCGTCGCAACAGATCCCGCAGGCGCGGATCGTCGTCGACGATCAGGATTTTTTTCGGTTTGGCGCTCATCTGAAGATGATAACCGCAGGCTTGCCATGGTGCGCTTCGGCCCCACCGTCCTCCGTGCTCTGCTTACCGCTTGTTACAAGCTTTTCCGTTGCCGAACAGCTGACCCTTTCCAGGCCCCTCTACAATTGCAGGATGACCGATTCTTTCAAGACGGCCCGGCGACGCTTTGTCGGCGGGATCGCCCGCGCGGGCGCTGCTGTGGCGCTTGTTTTGCTTTCGGGGCCGCAAACCGTGTTTGCCGACCCGCCGGGCGAGGTCGTCCTCGACCCCGAGGAGCGCAAGCGCCTGCGCCGTGAACTCAGGCAAGCCCATCGCGAGCGCATGCGCGAGACCCGTGACGCGCAGCGCGCGCCAGAATCGCAGCGCGCCCAGGAATTATCAGCCCACGGGCCGACCCGCCATGGCGAGAGTGCGGCGCGGCATGATGCTTTCGCAGCCCGGCACGATCTTCATCCGGGACCCGGGCGACCACGAGAGACCGCGCACCACGGGATGCCGTTTTCCGAAGAAGAACGCGAACAACTACGACGCCAGTTGCGAGCGCAGCGCGCTTCTCGGCGGGACGACGGGTTAGCGCCGGGCGCGATACCCGGTGGTGGTGGCGGATCCCCCGCTCCTGCTGCCTGGCGCGATTGATGGCCGGCTTGGGGCGGCTTCGCGAACCGATGTGCCCGGCAGACCTGTTGCCCGCCCTATCTATGAGCGCATCCGCTGACGGTGTGTCACTGGCACTCGCCTGGTCTGAGGGGAACCATGACCAGGTCGAATGTTGGACGGAGCCGCCGCACCATGCCGCCTCAGACAGGATTCTGACCAATGCCGACGCGCTGCTGCGCTCGCATGGCTTGAAGCCCCTTTCGCTGCAGCTTGCTGCGGTCGATATCGGACCGGGTCCGTTCACGGCCGTTCGGGCCGCGTGCTCGGTCGCTCAGGGCCTGTCGCTCGCGGGCGATATCCGGGTCGTCCCGGTGAGCAGTACAGAGATTCTTGCGGGGCAGGCTTGCGAGGGACTCGAGGCCGGGCGTCACACTGTCTTGGTCGTGATCGATGCCCGTATGGGTGAGTGGTATTGCGCGAGCCTTGAGGTTGCAATGAGCGCCTCCGGGCGAAATTCAGAAAAGAGCAGGCTCCAATCCGTCAGGGAATTACGCGCCTGCGTGGTGTGCCCCTCCGACGAAATCTGGAATCTCGCCGGTCCGGGCGAGGCTGCGATGTCGGGCACGCGACTCAGCGTTGCAGGAAATGGCGCCAAGACACTTTTTCAGCCAGGTTCAACGCTCTTCGAACAGGCAACGGCCTGCGGTTGGTCGCTGCGGTTAGCCCCAGGGGTGACAGCCCCCCGCGCCGATGTCTTGATGGCTATCGCTCTGATGCGGGCGGAACAGTCCGGCATCGGTGAAACGCTGGAACTGGTCCCTCGCTACGTGCGCAACAAAGTCGCGCTCGACATCCACGAGCAGGAGGCCGCACGCCGCGCATCAGGGAGGCGGTCGTGAGCGCGATGCTGAGTGTCGCGAGTCCGTGCCCGTACCCGGGCGCGGCTCTGAGACCGATGCGGGCCTCGGACCTCGCGGCGGTCATCTCACTGGAAAATCGTATCTACCCGTTTCCTTGGACGCTGGGCAATTTCCGTGATTCGCTCGACGCAGGCTATGAGTGCAGCGTGTTGTGTGTCGATGCCCGCATCATCGCGTACGCGGTCACCATGGCGACACCCGACGATATTCACCTGTTGAACATAAGCGTCAGCGTCGAGGAACAGGGGCGCGGGTTGGGGAAATGGCTGCTCACCGAACTCATGGGCCTCGCCGCCGCCAGGGGTTTTCCCTCGATGCTGCTCGAAGTCCGCGTGTCCAACGTCGGCGCGCAGCGGCTCTATCGATCGATGGGGTTTGCGCCGATCGGCTTGCGGCGGCGGTACTATCCCGCAGTCGCTAATGCGCGCGAGGACGCTATCGTCATGCGGCGGGTTTTCGATGCTCAGTAGAAACCAGCGGCGGGCCTGGGAGGCTCTGGACATAGGCCCCGCGTGGATGAGCAGGACGCCCGTCGCCGAGGACGTACCCAGCGCCCAGGGCGCGGTGCCCGAGAGTGACGCGCCTCGGTGTGACCCAACGGCCCGGGGTGACCAGACGGCTGGGGGTGAGCCGACAGCCCGGGCCTCGACTGCAGGGAGTGATACTCGCGGCCGATGGACTTTGATCACCAAGGCGGTCGAAGACTGTCGCGATTGTTCGCTCGCAGCGAGCCGTCAGCGCACGGTTCCCGGGGCCGGGTCGACGAATGCGAGATGGCTGCTCGTCGGCGAGGCTCCCGGAGCGGAAGAGGACAAGCAGGGCCAGCCCTTCGTCGGCCGAGCGGGCGAACTGCTCGACGCGATTCTGTTTGCATCGGGTATCGATCGCGAAAGCGATGTCTTCATCACCAATGTGCTCAAATGCCGGCCTCCCGGCAACCGTAATCCCGAGCCTGACGAGGTTGCAAAGTGCGAGCGACACTTACTCGCGCAACTGGAACTCCTCGAGCCTACCCTGATCGTGGTGCTCGGGCGATTCGCCGCCCAGTCACTACTTCGGACCGAAGCCTCGATTGCGAGCCTTCGCGGGCGCGTGCATGAAATCACGTCGGCCGGGCGCGCAATCAGCGCGGTCGTGACCTATCACCCCGCTTATTTGCTGCGCAACCCTGCCGACAAGGCGCGAGCGTGGGCCGACTGGTGTCTTGCGCGACAGGAGATGGAGCGAATCGGCGTCCGCTAGAGGCGGTGCGAATCGGCGTCCGCTAGTGGTGGTGCGAGTCGGCGATCTGCGCGACCGAGTCGAATTTTCGCTGATTGGCTCGGTGCAGGCGAATCACCATCAGCATGGTGATGGCAACGAAGCTTCCGAACAGCAAGATCACGAGATTCACTCCCAGGCCGAGCTTGAGCAACAAGGCATAGAGCGCGAGCATGACGAGGATGTTCAGGTTTTCGTTGAAGTTCTGAACGGCGATCGAATGACCTGCACTCATCAGGATGTGACCGCGGTGCTGGAGGAGGGCATTCATCGGAACGACAAAAAATCCTGCGAGGGCACCGATCACGATCAGGATCGGAAAAGCCATGCCCTCAGTGGAGACTAGCGTCATCATCGGTACGATCAGGCCCATGGCGACGCCGACCGGCAGTACCCTGACCGACTGTCTCAAGCGGACGAATTTCGCAGCGATGACGGCACCGGCCGCGATACCGACCGCGACGACACCCTGGAGAATGGCGGCGCGATTGAGCGGCATGCCAAGCGCGGACTTGGCCCAGTCCAGCACGATGAATTGGAGCGTTGCACCGGCACCCCAGAAAAGCGTCGTCACCGCGAGCGATATCTGGCCGAGTTTGTCGGTCCAAAGAACCTTGCAGCAATGCGCAAATTCGCGTACCAGCAGGATCGGATTGCGCTCCTGGCGGGCGTAGCGAGCGCCGGTATCAGGGATGCGCAGGTTGAAGGCTGCGGCAAGCAGATACACGCCGCCTATTACCAGAATCGCGCTTTCGGCCGGGGTATCAATGCCGGTATCGATGTGCGGAATATCGAGGCCAAGAAGAAGCCCCGAAATCTTCGGGCTGATCAGGGCGCCGCCCAAAACGGTTCCGAGGATGATCGAGCCCACGGTGGTGCCCTCGATCCAGCCGTTGGCGGCGACGAGTTTTTCGGGAGGCAGCAGTTCGGTGAGGATGCCGTACTTGGCGGGCGAATAGGCGGCCGCCCCGAACCCCACGACCGCATAAGCCAGCAGC
>CAZZKA010000311.1:0-3894 GCA_964654745.1 uncultured Bordetella sp.
GAAAGCGCCCTGTCTCAATCGGAAATCTGCATCGCCGTTATCAACCGCGATGTTCGGACGTGATTCGCATTGACAGTCCCAGGGCCTGACCTGTTTGGTCAACGGTCTTGAGGTGGCGCGTACGGCTTCGCGTTCAGGGGTGAAATTTGAATCCCCTCCGCCGCGCCAGAGAGCATCAAAGCGCCCTTTTCCAGAGGAGAAACGCCGTCTCACGAGTCCGTGCCCGACCCGAGGTCGGAGCGAGATGCGCTGATTGCTGCTACGGCGCCGGTCCACTGCCAGGCAGGGCGCCCGCTATTGAATGATCGTCATGCGCGCATGCCGGGCCGCGCTAACGTCGAAGGTCATGGTCTTCTCGCAGCCCGCCGCTGCGGCTGCGCGCTCGATCAGGCAATCGGCGAAGTCGGCCTTGCCCGTCTCGAATACCTTCAATGCGCGCAGCACCTGGTCGGCCCGGTCAACGACGATCTGCCTGGTTCGCAGTAACAGGTCCAGCGCCTGCCGGACCTGATCGTTCGTCAGGTCGTAGCAGCATGTCAGAACCCAATACAGTTCGACGATCGAGACCATCCCGATGAACCCTGGGCGATCGGCTTCCAGCGACTCGATGAGCTTCGTGGCTTTGGCCGATTGCCTGGGGTCGTCCTGCATGATGTAGCGCACCAGCACGTTGGTGTCCAGGCCGATCATCTCGCCAAAGCTCCACGTCGGGCGATAGCCTTGTTCATGTCGTCGATGGAGACGGCTCTGGAGGGCTTGCCAAACATGCCTTTGAGTTCCTGCACGGCATGGGTTGCCGCCACGAATTCGTAGCGGCCGGGTGCGATCTGAACGAATTCCACACGGTCGCCGGCATCGACCTTCAGCTCGTTACGAACGTCGACGGGGATCGTGATCTGGCCTTTGCTGGTGAGTGTGGCGGTGGGCATGGCATTCTCCTTTGCCTTACCGTAAAGTAAGGAAGTGCATATGTCAATCAACTGCATGACAGTCCTCTCTTGCTTCAGGGCAGGGGCGCCTTAGCGGTCTGCCAACCGCGCTCAGGCGCTTTCTCGCTCAATGATCTCGAAGCCCAGATCCACCGATCGCTCAGACGACAAAGTGGCCTTGCTGCCGGCCGCCAGGCGCTCGACGATGAGCCGGGCTGCCGTCCTGCCGATGTGTTCACCTGGGATGCGGACGGTGGTTAGCGGGGGGTTCGAAGCGCGGGCGATTTCGAAGTCGCCGAATCCTGCGATCGCCAGCTGAGCGGGTATCGCGATGCCCAGTCGCGTACACGCCTGCGCAGCGCCGAAGGCGGCGATATCGTTGACGAAGAACACTGCGTCGGGCGGCTTGGCGCGGGCCATCAGTCGATGCACGGCGCGCGCGCCGCTCGCGAAAGTCGCGCCAAGGTCATCCAGCGTGACGGTCTGCGGCCGGCGACCCAGCTCGGCCAAGGCCTGC
Organism: uncultured Bordetella sp.; assembly: GCA_964654745.1. Taxonomy (GTDB): domain Bacteria; phylum Pseudomonadota; class Gammaproteobacteria; order Burkholderiales; family Burkholderiaceae_E; genus SYIM01. The sequence continues at coordinate 1,447 of CAZZKA010000311.1, forward strand.
CGATAGCCTGCCAGCCGCTGTGCACCGCGATGTTCACGTTCGGGCGGCGCACCGGCAAAGGCGATCCGTTGGCGGCCGCGCGCGGCCAGCGCCAGGGTCATGTTGCGCGCCGCCTCGAAGTTGGAGAAGCCCACGGCCCGATCGATGGGGTCATCCGAGAGGTCCCAGGTTTCCACCACGGGCAGGCCTCGCGCGCGCAGCATCGCGCGCACGCTGGGGTGGTGGGCGGTCCCTGTGAGCACCACCGCCACGGGCTGTTGTCCGAGCAGGTTGTGCAAGATCGAGACCTCGGCCTCGAGGCAGTAGCCTGAGTTGGCGATCAGAAGCTGAAAGCCATGTTCGCGCAGGCCTTCGGACAAGCCGTCCACCGTCTCGGCGAAGATAGTGTTGCGCAGGGTCGGCACGATGGCTGCGACCACACGCGAGCGCTGCGACTTCAGCGTGCCCGCGGCCAAATTCGGCACGTAGCCGGTAGCCTGCATCGCTGACATCACGCGTTCTCGCACTTCGGGAGATACCCGGTCTGGCGTGCGCAGCGCGCGCGATACGGTGATCGTTCCCACACCCGCGCGCCTGGCGACATCCACCATGCGCACGGAACCGGTCGAGCGACCTTTGTTCATGGCTGTTCCATGCTGTGCGGCTTTCTCAGCCGGGCAGCTGAATCTGCAGACAGTCGCCCTCGGTGCGCGTCGGGTAGGTGCGCAAGGGTTCGCAGGCCGGTGGCCCGTCGACGCGCCCTGTAGGAATGTGAAAGCGCCCGTTGTGCATGGGACATTCGATGATGTCGTCGATCACGAAACCCTCGGCCAGGCGGGCCACGCCATGCGTGCACAGGCCGTCGGTGACGTAGTGCCGCCCGGCCAGACGGTAGGCGCAGTACACATGGCCGTCGAGATTGACTTCCAAGACATCCTCGTCCGGCACGTCGCGCAGGCTGCAAAGCGTGACCCACATGGCAGGCTCCTGGGCTTCAGCCACCGGTATCCGGCGCGGCCGGCAACGGATGCGAGGCCGTGGCGCTGGGGTCCTTGCGCTGCGCCAGGATGACCCGCACGATCTCGACGTGGGCGGCGATCAGCCCAGGGCTCGGCTCGGGCAGCTGCGGACGAATGGCGGCGTTCAAAGCCGGCAGCGCGTGAAAGGGTACCGAGGGATAGATGTGGTGCTCGATGTGGTAGTTCATGTTCCAGTACAGGACCCGACTGAGCCAGCCATTGCGCATGGACCGGGTGCACAGGCGGTGGTCTTGAACGTCCTGCGCCATCGCCATGTGCTGCGTGGTGATAAAGGCGTACACCGCGAAGGCACCAGCGAACCGAGGGATGAAGAAGTAGAGCAAGGGAGCCCAGCTCTGGCCGATCACCGCCCAGGCCAGCAGCCCCAGATAGCCCGCCATGAGCACACGGGCTTCGCGCACGACGATGCGCTCCTGCCCCGCAGGAAGGTAGACGCGCTCCCGCTCGAGTATGCGCCCGGTCGCGTGACGCACCATCAGCTTGGCACGGGGCCAGAACTCCAGCAGGCCGATCACGTCGCCAAACCAGGTGCGCAGCCCCACCGGGTTGGTGTAGCCCATCTGCGCGTCCACCTTCCAGTGCCAGGTGTGCGTATGGTGGTGCGAGTGGGCAAAGCGCCGGTGCGTGGGAGCCTCACCCCAGACAAAGGAACTCCCCCATAACACGGCCTCGTTTAGCCAGCGTGTGCGAAATGCCGTGCCGTGTGCACACTCGTGCGAGGGGGCGTAGGCAAAGCCCAGAACCATCCCGTAGGCGACAACGGCAGGGATCAGCCACAGCGTGTCGCCCGCGGCGTGGATGGCCCAGCCGGCAGCGAGCAGCAGCGCTCCCCAGACAGCCAGAAAGCAAAGCCCCGGTCCGTCGGAGCGTTTCATCAAACCCTTGAGGGTGGCTCGGTCGATCTTCGGCTCCCACCAGGCGCCGCGCAGGGTCTTCGGGGGAGGGGAGTCGGCCATGAAGGGCTCCTGGATCAGTTTGGCCTGAAGCGCTCGGCGCCGCGGGCAGATCACGGCCGCTACCGATGTCGAGGGCGGGCCGGTCAATTCACTCGGGTACCGAGGCTCAAAGGGAACTCGATGGTATCGATACCATCGGTTGTCGTCAATGAGCCCTCTTGTGCGGCGCCGGTCTGGCCCGTCCGAGCTGCCATGGTGTCCACATTCCGCATTGACAGCCAGAGTGGACGTCGCCGAACATCGCCTTCATCAGGGCCACTTCCATGGCACTGCAACTGCGCCGGCAGCCGGGCTACGACCACGGCTACTTCTTCGTCTCAAGTTTCATTGAGGACCACCTGCGCCACCACCGCGCACACCTGTGACGCGTCCATCGCCAGGTTTGACGCCTCACTTCAGCAGCCGCGGCAGCCACAGCGACAGGTCTGGCCAGTAGGTGATCATCAGCAGGGCGATCGCCAGCGGTATGTAGA
>CAZZKA010000312.1:0-3866 GCA_964654745.1 uncultured Bordetella sp.
CTGGAGGCGTTGGTCGAGTGGGGTCAAAAGGAAAAGGACGCGGTGCTGCTAACCGAATACGTGCGGGGTGCGCTCAAGCGCCATATCAGCTACAAATACTCCTCGGGCCGCAATATGCTTCCCGCCTATCTCCTCGCACCGCGCGTCGAAGAAACCGTTCGGGCGGCGATCCGCCAGACCTCGGCGGGAAGCTACCTGGCGCTCGACCCGGCGGTGAGCAAAAAACTCGTCGACAGCATCAAAAAGACGGTTGGCGTGCTGCCCACGACGGGTCATCTGCCGGTGCTGCTTGCATCAATGGATATCCGTCGCTATCTGCGCAAGCTGATCGAGCAGGATCTGCACGATCTCCAGGTTCTTTCCTACCAGGAACTCGTGCCTGAGATCAATATTCAACCGCTCGCGCGCATCGAGCTATGAGCGATCCCTCCACCGAGCCAAGGCGGCCCCCGGCCGCAGCCCTCGAACTGCGCGTCCTCACCGGACGGCACGCCGGGGCGACCGTCGTACTCGGGTCCGAGGACGGCGCGAGCGGGCCGTCCTCGGTGTCGATCGGCCCTGGCCTGGACCATGACATCGTGCTGAGCGATGCCGCTGGGTCGGCGACGCTCTCGCGGAAGGATTCGGGTTGGCAATGGGCAGAGGCAGATTTCAATGACCTGCTGCCCGGGCCGTCGCGTTGGCGCTGGGGCAGCGTGTCGCTCGCGCTGGGTCCCGCCGGATCCAACTGGCAGACCCTCCCGGAACGCTTTGACCGCGCGAGCTTAGGCCTTGGATCATTTGGTGATAACGGGGATGCAATCTCGCCGCCGCAGGAGCGCTCTGACCAGCAGCAGGAGGCGCCCCAATCCGAACCGGCCCCGTCGCCAGAGGCAATCGCCGAGGTCGGCGCGCCCGAGGGGTTGGTCGAGCCACCCAAGCCGCGAACGAAGCCCAAGAGAGTTTCGGGTTTTACGCTCGTGAGCGCGGGTGTCTTCGCGGCCATCCTCGCGGGCGCCCTGCTGCTCAAGCCTCAGGCAGTGGAGCCACCGCCGGCCGCGCCGCCGGTCGCCGAGCCCGCGCCTGTGCCTCCGGATCCGGCGGCGATGACAGAGTTGATTGCCGCAGCGGGTTTCGCATCGCAGGTCAAAGTGACCGCCCAGCCGGACGGCCGATTGCGCCTGTCGGGAGTCGTTCCCAGCGAGGCTGACCTCGATCGACTGCTTGCCAAGGTCAGTACCCTCACCCGCCGCATCGTGCAACGCATCATTACTCAGGACGAGTTCATGCTCAGGCTGCGCGCCCTGCAGACCGACGTACCGGTCCCGGTGACCCTGCAGGGTGCTCCGATCGGCCGGGTGCTGGTCGTTGAGGATCCCGCGCTCAACATCGATGAGCAGGCGCTCGAGGCATGGGTCACGAGGGCGCTGCCAGAATTGGTGAGTTTTTCAGTTGTTCCGCGGACGGAGCTCGCCGAAATCATTGCGCCAGTTTCGCTTGAACCGGACCCCGAACCGATTGCGCAGGCGCTCCCCGATCTGCCGGCGAGCGAGCCGCCCTTTCCGCCGCTACCGGTAATCAGACTGGTGGTTGGCGGAGACTCGCCCTATGTGATGCTTGCTTCCGGCGAAAAATGGCTTCCAGGCGGACGGATAGGCGAGTGGACGCTGGCTGCTGTCGAACCCGCCGCGTTTCTGATCCAGGATGTCCGCGGCCGCCTCGTGCGGAGCCCCCGATGATCGGCACTCCTCTGCCCTCTCCGACCGACACTCAGCCGCGCGATGGCGCGACCGCAGACCCGCCGGAGTTGTTGACCCGCCTGCTGGGTCCCGACGGTGCCGCAGAAAAAGCCCGCATCCTTCAAAGGCTCGTTGAGATCGAGCGCCAGCTGTCCGCGCAGGCCGAACAACTCCAATCGCCTGAACGGATGCGTCTGGTTGATACCGCCCGCTTGGCAGTGGCTGAGGCCACCTCTATAATCAATCGGGTCGTTCTGGATCAGTGACGTTCGGGTGTGTTGACTTCCGAACCCTAACTGATTCGGTTCTCGCATGCGTCTGCAATCTTCCCAGGAGCTTTCATCATGATAGGTGATACCGCTGGCGTGTCTCTCAAATTCATCGCCGATCTTGGTGAGCGGTCGCTTAATGTCCGCAACGAAGCACTGCGTTCTGCGCTGGAAACATCGCAAGGGGAGAATGTCGGTCCCGCTCAGATGATGAATCTGCAGATGCAGATGCAGCAGTGGACGCTACTCATCACGACGATCAGCACGGTTTTTAAGGACACCACCGACGCGATGAAGGGCGTGGTCCAAAAATCCAGCTGAGCTTCGGCGGGTATGCCATCCGCTGCAGCGCTTGGCAGCCTGAACGGGAGCGCTGCGGGGTAAATCGGAGCGCTGAGACGCAGATCGGAGCACTCCGGAGCAGGAACATTCACCCCTTCGGTGGACTCTCGCCGTTAAACTTGATAGCGGCGACCGTCATATCGTCAGACTGGGAAAATCCGTCGACAAACCGATCGACATCGGCAACCAGTTGCTCGACTAGGGCTCTAGGTTCGTCCCGCGTGGCCGATTCCAAAAACCGTTCTAGCCGGTCATCCCCGTACATCTGCTCGTTTGCATTGAACGCCTCGGTGACGCCATCGGTATACAACAGTAGCGTGTCGCCCTGACGAAGTGCGACCTGCCGGGATCTGTACGCGACGCCCTCGATAGCTCCCAGGGGCAGTTCTCGGTCGCTTTCGACCCATTCGGTCGCGCCATCCTTTCTCTGTATCACGGGGCGATTATGGCCGGCGTTGGCATAACTCAACTCGCCCGTGGCGGGGTCGAACACGCCAAGAAAAGCCGTTACGAACATATCGAACGGGTTTTGCGAGCAGATCTCCGAGTTAGCGAGGCTGAGACAGGCGCCGGGGTTGTCGGCGTTGGTGCGGACCAGCCCGTTGAGGCTGGTCCGCGCCACCGCCATGAAGAAGGCCGCCGTTACGCCTTTGCCCGATACATCGGCGATGATGAGCGCGATCTTGCCGCCTGGTAGGGCGATGAAGTCATAGAAATCCCCCCCCATCCGGGTGGCCGGCCGTATGGCGGCAAATCCGTCGACGCCCGCCACCTCCGGAAACCGGCCGGGCAGTATCGCTTCCTGCAGGCGCCGCGCGTAGGCAAGTTCGTCATCGATCGCAGATTGCGCGGCCTCGAGGAGTTGATTCTTTTGCGCGAGCTCCGCGGTCCGCTCATTGACCCTCGCGTCGAGAATAAGTTCCCTGTTACGCACCTCCAGGGTCATCTCCCGAAAAACAAGCGTGAGGCGGTCGATTTCGTCGAGGGGTTCGCGCACGTTGGGCAAATCATCCAGGACCTTGAAATCACCCTTTTGAACCGCCGACGCAGCGTCGGTGAGCCTGGCGATGGGCTGGACTATCCGCCCGGAAAACATAAACGCGACCGCGCCGCCAGCCAACATCAGAATGAAGGCGGTGACTACCGCGTAGCGCGCTAGTAACTCGAGACTGGTATCGACTTGGTCGCGGCGGATCCGCACGAAAAACCCTCCCAACTGCTCACCGGAATCCAGCCGCAGGGGTCGGTAAACCTCAATCCCGTGAGGAGTAATTTCTGAATAGGCGATGCCTGAGCGCACGACGTCCACAAGCCGATTTCCACGGGCGCCGTCAAACGCAGGTTCATTCGGTAGGCGTGTCTCATCAGCGATGACATTCAGCGCTCGGTCTATCACGGCGATCCGGCGCGTCAAGCCCTCATGCACGAAGGCATTGACCGCAGGCCTAACCCCTACCATCCCGCGGATCTCATCGATCGACGCCCCGTCCACGGACACCAGAATGATCCGCGGTTTATCCACGCCCGCAACACCTAC
>CAZZKA010000313.1:0-3798 GCA_964654745.1 uncultured Bordetella sp.
CGCGATGTGCAGCAGCGCCATGCCCGGTGCTTCGTAAACGCCGCGGCTTTTGGCTTCAATGATGCGATTTTCGATCTGGTCGCACATGCCCAGACCATGGCGCCCACCGATGCGGTTGGCCTCCTCAAAAAGTGCCACCGGATCAGAAAAGGTTTTGCCATTGAGCGCCACCGGCTCACCTTCCTCAAAACGAACGCTCACCTGCTCGGCCTTGACCGCAACGTCATCGCGCCAGAATGCAACGCCCATGATGGGATTGACGATGGTGATACCTTTGTTCAGGAACTCCAGATCCTTGGCCTCGTGGGTCGCGCCAAGCATGTTTGAATCGGTCGAGTAGGCCTTTTCGACGCTCATCTTGTAGTCAAAGCCACTGGCGATCAGGTATTCGCTCATCTCCTTGCGTCCGCCTAGCTCGTCGATGAAAGCCTGATCCAACCAGGGTTTGTAGACGCGCAGGTTGGGATTGGCGAGCAAGCCGTAGCGGTAAAAACGCTCGATGTCGTTGCCCTTGAACGTGCTGCCGTCACCCCAGATATTGACGCTGTCCTCCTTCATCGCGATGACGAGCGCGGTACCCGTGACGGCGCGGCCCAATGGCGTGGTGTTGAAGTAGGTCGCCCCGGCGGTCGACACGTGGAAGGCCGCGCACTGGATTGCAGCGATGCCCTCTGCGACGAGCTGCTTGCGACAGTCGATCAGCCGCGCGATCTCGGCCCCGTAGGCGCGCGCCTTGCGCGGGATGTCCTCATAGTCGCTTTCGTCGGGCTGACCGAGGTTGGCTGTGTAGGCACACGGAACGGCGCCGCGGGCGCGCATCCAGTGCACGGCCGCCGAGGTGTCGAGGCCGCCCGAAAACGCGATTCCGACGCGTTCGCCGGCGGGAAGCGACTGCAGGATATTCTGACTCATGGTGGCTGGGGAAGAGGGAGGATGAGCGGCTAAGGAACCTGCCGCCAAACCTCGAAAAGTATCACGAAAGCGGCGGCGCCCCGCCCGCTACGTACCCGGCCTGCAGCCAGTGCCATTTGCCGGGCCGAAACTCCCAGGGTATGAGACGGATCTCGGTACCGTTCGGGAATACGACAGCGGTTCGATGGTCCTGCCACTCGCCGTGAGCGTCCAGCCGCGCAAGTGCAGACTCGGCGAGGGCGTCCCACGACAGGACCCGTCCCGCCTCGCTTACCGCACCGCCCTCGAGGCGGACGCGCTGCGGCTGCGCGAGCAGAATGGCGCTCGGCTCAGTCGGCGCGGCCGGGCCCGAGAGCCAGTCGTGAATACTCGCCCACTCGCGCCCATGCAGCCGCGCCGCGAGACCCGCCAGAGCTTTCTCAATTCGCTCCGGATCGAGGCTGCGATAAATCTGCTGCCCCAGCACGTTGTCAAACAGCACAGCGGCTTCCGGATGGCGAACCAGCAGTTCATCGAGCCGCGCGAGTGCATCGAGCGACTCCCAACGCACCCGCGCGCCGCCCGCGCGCAAGGCAAGTCCGTGCCGCAACGCAAAGAGCGGGCGCGCAAGCGGATCGATATCGATCGCCGTGACCGCTCGGAAACGCGCCAAAAATGCGCGGGACATCATCCAACCCGCCGAAGCGCCGACCAGTACGAGTTGGTCTGAACCAAACCGCAACGACGCCAGCCAGTGCGCAATGGCATCGCGAGTCGGCTGCCAGCGCCAATGCGCCGTAAGCGCACGTGCATGCCATACCGCGCCGCCTGTGCGGTTGGGGCCCGGCGCCGGCGCAGGCCACGGGTCGGGCGCGGGGATCTTCCTGGTCATGACCGGATTCTAGAGTCGGGTTAAACCGAGCGGGAAGGCAAACCCGTCGACAATCTTGAAGTCGTCCCGCTTCAGGATCCGATTCCATGATCGTTCGTTCATTCCTGCATGTCCTGCCGGGCCTGTGCGCCGTGCTGATGGGCCTGCTCTTAGCCCCGGAGCCTGCGATGGCTGTTGCCGAACCCCCCTTCGCCGTTGAGCGGCGCGACGGCGACTTCGAACTGCGCGACTATCCCGGCTTCACCGTTGCCGAGACACGGGTCGAAGGGGATTTTGACGCCGCCAGCCGGGCTGGATTCCGACGCGTCGCAGGCTATATTTTCGGCGGCAACCAGAAGGAGGACGGCGCCTCGGTCAAGATTTCGATGACCGCGCCGGTCACCGTCGAGCCGGCCGGGCAGGAGTCATGGCGCCTGCATTTCGTGATGCCGGACGACGCGCGTCAGAGCGGGTTGCCCCGCCCCCTGGATCCCTCGGTGAGCCTGCGCGAGGTGCCACGCCATCGCATGGCGGTGGTCCGATTTGGCGGATTTACGACCGAAGGTGCGATCACCGAACAGACGCGACGGTTGCGGGAGTGGGTTGCCGCTCAGGGGCTCGCGATCAGCGGAGAAGTGCAGATTGCCCGCTACAACGACCCGTTCACATTGCCCTGGAATCGCCGCAACGAGATCATGATCCCAGTGCGTTGAAACGCGCGCCAGCGGGATTTTCCCAGCCGCTCGGCCCCTCGCATCAATACTCGACTGCGTGACCCTTGATGTAGGTCTCGAGATACTTAATCAGCTCGCCCTGCTGCTGCATGATTTCCTTGACCACGTCGCCGATTGAAATCATGCCGGTCACTTTACCCTCATCAAGAACCGGCAGATGCCGGATGCTGCGGGTCATCATGATCTTCATGCAGTGATCGATGGTGTGCTGCGGCGCGACGGTGAGCGGGTCCCGGGTCATGATCTCAGCGATTTTCGTCGCACCGGCATCGCGCCCGGGTAGCAACACCCTGATCGCGCAGTCCCCCTGCGAAATGATTCCCGCCAGCCGTCCGTCATCGACGATCAAAACCGCCCGGATGCGGCGCTCTTTCATCATCTGCAGTGCTTCAAGCACGCTCGAGGAAGAGGGTAGCGAGTAAACCTGCCCGGATTTGCGGGCAATGCAGGACTTTACGGTGGACATGACACGACCCCTGAGGAGAGCGGTGCAATGCCCGTCGTCGAACCCGGCCTCGCACCGCAGTGCTACTTGAAAAGCGTGGGCTTTTTCCCACGATCGCCGTAGACTAGCCCAGAAGCGCGTCCCGCCCGGGTAATCCCGATCGGGTCGTTCAGATTTGACGGAGGAAAGACGATGACCACGCGCAGACAACTGCTTGCGGCAGCATCGGCCGCCACGGTGCTTGCCCAGGCGCCCCGGCGAGCCCTCGCCCAGGCATACCCCTCCCGTCCCATCAAGTACATCTGCCCCTGGCCAGCGGGCGGCTCCACCGATGCGGTGATGCGCGCGCTGGCCGAGAGCGCCGGGCGAGCCTTAGGCCAACCCATAGTCATCGAGAACAAACCTGGCGCGGGCGGCCTGCTCGGCGCAGTCGAGTTGGCCAACGCCCGTCCCGACGGCTACACCCTCGCCCAGATTCCCCAGGGGGCCTTCCGCATTCCGCACATGCAAAAGGTGTCCTTCAACACCCTCACCGACTTCACCTGGATAGTCTGCCTCACCGGCTATACCTTCGGGCTGGTGGTGCCGGCGGACTCGCCGATCCGCTCAGTCGCCGACCTCGTTGCCTGGGCCAAGGCCAAGCCGGGTGAATTGACCTACGGCTCGACCGGCACCGGAACAAGCCCGCATCTTGCTGTCGAAGAGTTTGCCCAGCACGCCGGCATCAAACTGAACCACGTTCCCTTCAAAGGCAACGCGGAAAACATGCAGGCGGTGCTCGGCGGTCATGTGATGGCAGCCAGCGATGCGACCGGGTGGGCGCCCCATGTGGAATCGGGCCGGCTCAGGCTGATCGC
>CAZZKA010000314.1:0-3798 GCA_964654745.1 uncultured Bordetella sp.
ATCTTACCGGACAGCCGCGGTGCCGAAGACGCCCTTTTCATCGATGGCCTCTTCGGTATCGGGCTGAGCCGACCGCTGCAAGGGCGGGCGAGGCAGTGGGTTGATGCATTGAACGATTCGGGTGCAATCATCATCGCTGCCGATGTGCCTAGCGGGCTTGACGCCAACACCGGCTCCATAGTCGGAGGGGCGCAGGGCAGCGCCATCAGGGCGACTGCGACGGTCACCTTCATCGGTGACAAGCCGGGATTGCATACCGGTGCGGGGACCGATCGCAGCGGACATGTATATGTCGACTCACTGAGACTCGACCCCGGTGATCGGGACGGTACGCTGCTGAGCTCGATCGATGCAGTCGGGCTCGCCCGCCCCCTTTGTCGCGTCCGCGATAGTCACAAAGGCAGCTATGGGCAGGTCGGCGTCCTCGGCGGCATCGCCGGTATGCAGGGTGCTTCGCTGCTCGCTGCCCTGGGCGCACAGCACGCCGGCGCAGGCAAGGTCTTTGTCGTTGCGCCGGAAGGCCGACCGCCGTTCATCCAGTCGGCTCCACAACTCATGACCCGAGATGCCACTGACGGACTGTACGACGCACAAGCCATTGCAGTGGGCTGCGGCCTCGGCCAGGCAAGTCACTCCGCCAGGCTCTTGGCACTCGCCTTGGCCTGTCCCGATGCGTCGCTCGTGATCGACGCCGACGCACTAACGCTCTTGTCCCGGCGAGCCGACCTGCGTCGACGGCTCGCCGCGCGCAAGGGGGCTTGCGTCCTGACCCCTCATCCTCTCGAGGCAGCCCGACTTTTGGGAACCGACGCATCGACGGTTCAGTCGGACCGTATCGCTGCGGCAAAGAGACTCGCTCGGCGATATGCCGCAATCGTGGTGCTGAAGGGCTCAGGTTCTGTGATCGCCAGTCCCTCGGGCGAGTGGGCGATTTGTTCAGCGGGATCGGCGAGCCTCGCATCCGCCGGCACGGGCGATGTCCTTGCAGGATTGATTGCCGGGCTGATGGCGCAAGGACTGGCACCCGCGCACGCTGCCTGTCTGGGCGTATGGGTTCATGCGCGTGCGGGCGAGGCCTGGGCCGAAACGCACGCGGGTGAAACAGGACTGTCGGCAGGCGAGCTCCCGCTCGCGATCAGATCCGTGCTCAACCACCTCACAGCGGCCCGGGGCGGGTATCCTTCGTCCATTTCCGCCTGACCGGGAGTCGGACTCCTCATGACTTTCGCTCTGCCTCAACTCGATTCTCCCAATGCGGTACCAGCGTGGCAGGCGCTTGATGCGTTGGCGGCTCTACATCGTTCAACGCATATAGCGGACCTCCTCGCCCGGCATCCGGGAGGTAGGTCAAATCGAATCCTTACCGCAGCAGGCCTGGAAATCGACTTCAGCCGCCAGCGCCTGCCGTCGGAGGCGCTTGCCGCGCTGAATGAGCTTGCCTCGGCGACTGGTATCCCGGCCTGGCGCGACGCGATGTTTGACGGCAAGGCGGTCAACACCGGGGAGGGGCGAGCAGCGCTCCACACCGCGCTGCGTGACCCGGATGGCCTGCTTCACCCTTCAGTCGGCGAGGCCGCGCTATCAACGGTGCGCGACACGCTCGCCACGATGACCGATATCACTGACGCAGTCCATTCAGGCGCCATGCGTGGCGCATCGGGGCGTCCGTTCAGTGATGTGCTCCATATCGGGATCGGCGGCTCGCAACTCGGGCCACAACTCGCCTGTGAAGCACTCGAAGCCTTCGCGCATCCGCGACTTCGTTGCCACTTTCTCGGCAATATCGATCCCGACGCGCAACGAAGAGTTCTTCGGGATCTCAACCCCCTCACCACGCTAGTGATCGTTGCGTCAAAGTCCTGGCGGACGGTCGAGACAGTCCGAAACGCTCAAGCGATCCGCGCCTGGCTTTCAGGCGCTGGGGTTGGGACCGAATCGCTCGGCAGGCACCTCATTGCGGTGACCTCAAATGAACGGGCGGCTATCGAGTCCGGAGTTCTGCAGAAAAACATTCTCGCCTGCCCTGACTGGGTGGGCGGACGATTTTCGGTCTGGGGCGCGGTGGGCCTGCCGGTGATGCTCGGCACGAGAAGCAGCACGTTCCGGGAGATGCTCGCAGGTGCGCACGACATGGACCGGCATTTTCGGCAATCGCCGCTGGCCGGTAACGTGCCGCTCCAGCTCGCGCTCACGAGCCTTTGGAATGCAATGCTGCTCCGCTCAGGGTCTGAAGCGGTCATCGCATACAGCGATGCGCTCCGAAGCCTGGCTACACATCTACAGCAGGTTCAGATGGAGAGCTGCGGCAAGTCGGTAGACCGTTCGGGGAGAGCCTTACAACGGCCAACCGTCCCGGTGATATGGGGCGAGTCCGGCACCGAGAGCCAGCACTCATTTTTCCAGGCGCTGCATCAGGGCGTGCAGGCGCACCCTGCGGAGTTGATCGTCGTGGGGGGGTCTCATGACGAGGATGCGTGGCAGCGGGGCGTGGCCTTGCGCGCTAACGCGCTTGCCCAGGCGCAGGCCCTTGCCCTGGGCCATCAGGACGGCGATGCGCAACGGGTTCACCCAGGCAACCGCCCGACGATATTGATTCATCTGCCGCGATTGGATCCGCGGCACTTCGGTGCGCTGATCGCGCTTTACGAACACAAGACCGCCTGCCTGGGCTGGCTCTGGGGCCTGAATCCGTTCGATCAGTGGGGAGTTGAATTGGGCAAACGCCTGGCCGTATCGCTCGAGCCGCAATTGAGCGGCGCCGTACCGCTGGCCGGGGATCTGGATTCAGCAACAGCCGCGAGCCTCACGAGAATGCGCTCCACTACGAAGCGCTGAGCCGGTTGCAACGCATCCACAGGATTGCCTGCCTCGCACAAACCGCAGCCGATGACCTAACCGATCTGCCCGGCGCATCCTAGGCTCTGCGTTCGGCTGCCGACAGCTTTCCCGCATGGAGCCGCAGCCTGACTGAGCAGCGCTCCGCAAGCGCCTCATCATGGGTCACGAGGATCAGCGTTGAACCCGCTTCGCGGTTGAGCGCAAACATCAAATCGATAATGCGCTCGCCCGTCGCAGCATCCAGGCTGCCGGTCGGCTCATCGGCGAGCAAAAGTTCCGGGCGCGGGGCGAAGGCGCGCGCGAGCGCGACCCGCTGCTGCTCGCCACCGGAAAGGGTTCGGGGGTAGTGACGCAGGCGATCGCCCAAACCCACGCGCGAAAGTAGTTCGCGCGCATGCCGATCGGGATGGTCGCGCGCGGCCAACTCGAGGGGGAGCATCACGTTTTCCAGAGAAGTCATCTGCGGCAACAACTGAAACGACTGAAAGACAAAACCGAGATGGCGGGCGCGCCAGGCCGCTCTCGCTTCCTCATCGAGCGCGTTCAGACTCTGCCCAAAAATATTGATATCACCTGCGCTAGCGCGATCCAACCCTCCAATAAGCCCGAGCAGCGTCGACTTTCCCGATCCCGACGCGCCCACGATAGCCGCGGAATCGCCCCGGGACAACGTGAAGGAAATATTGTCCAGAATGGTGAGCCAACCGTCCGCATCCCTCACCCTCTGAGTCAGTCCATCAACGATAATGTCATTCATGAATGATTGTCGGTCCTGTGGTTCCGGCGGACGCCGGAGCCTGATTGCAGCAGCAGCTTCGCTTATGCTGCCCTGCAGTGTACTGCCGCTCGGCGCGCAAACCCCTGATGGCGCTCGGGGTGGTGCTACCGGTTCGATACTGATCCTGGGCGACAGCCTGTCGGCCGAATACGGGATCGCGCGCGGTACCGGATGGGTGGAGT
>CAZZKA010000315.1:0-3768 GCA_964654745.1 uncultured Bordetella sp.
GTGGCGGCCACGCGTGCCGCAGTGGCCCGCCATCGGCGAGACCATGGCCACCGGTATCCAGGCGGCCCTGGTCGGTCAGAAGACCGCGAAGGCTGCGCTCGACGAAGCACAGGCAAGGATTCAGCAGATCCTGCGCGGTTGATACGCGCTATCGGCTCCGGTACCGGGGCAGCGACGCTGCCCCGGCCCCTATGATGCCCGCCCGCCCTCTCACTCTCGAGGAACAGGATCGACGGTTCGCATTGATCCTGCTTGGGCCTGCATTGCTGTTGTTGCTTCTCACGACAACCGCCCCGCTGATCTATCTGGCCTGGAACTCGCTCCAGCAACTCAACTTCAGCATGCCGTGGCTGCGTGGCTTCGCGGGTCTCGGTAATTATCTGGCGATGGGTAGTGACCCGCGCTTCTGGAATTCGCTCTGGCTCACGTTTGTCTACACCGGGACCACCGTCTGCCTGCAAGTGATTATCGGTCTGTCGTTTGCGCTGCTGGTGTTACGCATGCCGCGTGGCCAGGGGGTCATCCGAATCGCGCTCATTCTGCCCATAGTGCTTGCCCCGGTAGTGGTGGGGCTGTTCTGGCGCACGCTGGTCCTATCGCCAGACTTTGGGCTCCTTGATATGGTGACGCGCGCTCTGGGACTCGGTTCGCACAACTGGCTGGGCGACCCCGATCTCGCGCTGATATCGGTCATCACCATTCACACCTGGCAGTGGACGCCTTTTGCATTTCTGGTGCTGCTCGCCTCGCTTGCTACGCTGCCACCCGATGTCTATGAGGCAGCGCGACTCGACCGGGCAAGCGCCTGGCAGCGGTTTCTCCACATAACGCTGCCGCTCGTACGCCCGGCCATCATCATGGTCATCATCCTGCGCATGATGACTGCGCTATCGGCCTTTGCTGCGATTTACGCGGCAACCGGGGGCGGCCCGGGGTCAGCCACCGAGATCCTCAACCTCTACGCCTACCGCACTTCGTTTGTCGAACTGAACCTCGGCTACGGTAGCGCGCTTGCCATGGTGCTGCTGTCGATCACGCTGGGAGTTTCGTGGCTGATGTTCAGGCTTCGGAGAGCACGGTCGTGACCGCAGGCCACGCCTACAAGCCGGGCGCTGCGGTGCGAAAAATCCTGCTGCTGGGCGCGGCGGCCTGCCTCGTGCTCATCTGGGCCTTCCCGGTGTTCTGGGGGTTCCTCACCTCTTTCAAAACCGAACGCGACGTGCTCGCCTGGCCGCCGGTATTCTTTTTCACCCCGACGCTCGACAACTACCGCGCCGTGACGCAGGGCAGCCGATCGATCCTGCCCAATCTCTGGTCAAGCTTTATCGTGACCTCGCTCGCAACGCTCGTCACCATGCTGTTTGCCGTGCCGGCCGCCTATGCGATGGCGCGCCTCAAAATGCGCTTCAAGTCAGCGACGGGCTTTTATGTGCTCGCCACTCAGATGCTGCCACCTGTTGGACTCATCATTCCCTACTATATCGTTCTACAAAAAATCGGTGGTTTGGATTCCTACGCCGGTATCACCACGATCTATCTCACTTTTTCCCTGCCCTTCGCCATCTGGCTGATGATCACTTATTTTGAAGACATCCCATTCGAGATGGAGGAAGCGGCGCTGCTCGACCGCGCGGGACGGTTCCGTACCCTCTGGTATGTCATCCTGCCCCAGGTGCGCGGCGGCATTGCGGTCACCACCATTTTTGTCTTCCTCAATGCATGGAATGAGTTCCTGTTTGCAGTCGTCCTTGGCGGTAACACGGTGCGCCCTGTGACGGTAGCCATGTACAACTTCATATCGGTTGAGCAGACGCAATGGGCACTGCTCTCGGCCGCGGCGATGCTCGCCATGGCGCCCGTGATCGTGATTGGCCTCATCGCGCAGCGGCATATCGTCAAGGGACTCACCGTCGGCGCAGTCAAAGGAGGAGGCAGGCGATGAGTCGCTCGGCCAGCGTACGAATCGAGGGCGCGGTCAAGCGCCATGGCAAAACAACGGTTCTGCATGGTATTGATCTCGACGTGCAGGCTGGCGAGTTTTTCGCTTTTCTTGGTCCGTCGGGTTCCGGCAAGACGACGACATTGCGCTTACTCGCCGGGCTCGAAACACTGGACGCCGGACGAATTTTGCTCGACGACACCGATGTCAGCCACGCTGAGCCAGGCGCGCGTGATGTGGCGATGGTGTTCCAGAGCTATGCCCTGTATCCGCACATGACCGTCCGCGAGAACATCGCTTTCCCGCTTAGGATGGTACGTGAACCCGCCGCAGCCATCGAGATTGCGGTTCGCGAAGCGGCCGAGCGCGTCGATATCGCACATCTGCTCGACCGCAGGCCCGGCCAGTTGTCGGGCGGCCAGCAACAGCGCTGCGCGCTCGCCCGCGCTATCGTCAGAAAGCCGCGACTGTTCCTGCTTGATGAACCGCTGTCCAATCTCGACGCAAAACTGCGACTGGAGACGCGCGCAGAACTCAGACGGCTCCAGCGCTCACTTGGCGTGACTGCCATTTATGTGACGCACGATCAGGAAGAAGCTATGACAATCGCTGATCGGATTGCGATCTTCATGGACGGGCGACTCGCACAGGTCGGCTCCCCCCATGAAATCTTCGATCGCCCGGCAAGTGCTCAGGTGGCAGCTTTCATTGGTTCGCCACCGATGAATCTTTTCCCAGCGTTTGCTGGGCCCGCAGGCCTGCGGGTGGGTGGTGACCTGATCGCGCATGACCCTGCGACGATGGCAGCGCTGGAAGGCCCCCTTACCCTCGGCATCCGGCCGGGCGATCTCTCGGTCTGCGATCACGCAGGCCTGGCCGCCACAGTCGAATTTGTCGAAGACTTTGGTGACAGCGCCATCATCAATCTCTCGATTGCCGGGCAGCGTGCCAAATTGCGAAGCGAGCGCCGCGACCTGCCCGCCGAGGGCACAGCGCTGCGGGTGATGCCGCGCGCTGGCAGCCTGCATCTTTTCAGTGACTCGGACGGCAAGCGCATCACAGCCTGACTGAGCCTTCATCGATCAACCACATCGATCTTCCGGAGAACCGAAGTGAGCCGACCCCCCAACATCGTACTGATCCTCAACGACGACATGGGCTTCAGCGATATCGGCTGTTATGGCGGCGAGATCGAAACCCCAACACTCGATATGCTCGCCAAACGGGGCCTGCGTTTCTCGCAGTTCTATAACACCGCACGGTGCAGTCCTTCCCGGGCCTCGCTTCTCACCGGGCTTCACCCACACCAGACAGGCATAGGGGTGCTCACGTATGACCTCGGGCCCGAGGGCTATGCCGGCAATCTTTCCGAACAATGCATCACCATCCCCGAAGCCCTGCGCACCAACGGCTACCGCACCTATATGAGCGGCAAGTGGCATGTGGCGAGCAATCTGGTGAGTCCCACCAGCGCCTGGCCGCTTCAGCGCGGTTTCGATGAGTTTTTCGGCACCATCATTGGCGCAGGTAGTTTTTACGACCCCAATACGCTCACGCGGGGCAATGACAACGCGGAGCACGAAGCGCGTGACGATCCCGAGTTTTTCTACACCGATGCGATCAGCGACCAGGCGGTCGACTATGTCGATGCCCACAGCCGTGACCATGCCGACAAACCCTTTTTCATGTATGTCGCCTACACTGCGCCGCATTGGCCCCTGCACGCGCACGAGTCCGATATCGCAAAATATCGTGGCCGCTTCGATGCTGGCTGGGACCAGTTGCGGGTGGAGCGACTGCGCAGGCTCGTTCAGTCCGGCATTCTTAAA
>CAZZKA010000316.1:0-3755 GCA_964654745.1 uncultured Bordetella sp.
CTACCAGCCGTTTGCGCGCGACTCATGGATGCCCAGGCTTCCCGAGTACCCGCAGCTTCTGGTGATGCGGACCCTGTCCAAGCTGGGCCTTGCGGGGCTGAGGCTGGGTTATCTGTCCGGCCACGCGCGCTGGCTCGACGAGCTCGACAAGGTCCGTCCGCCCTACAACATCGGTGTCCTCAACGACGTGGCAGCGCAGTTCGCGCTGGATCACATGGAGGTGCTTGATCAGCAGGCGTCGGTGATCCGCGACGAGCGTGCCCGCCTGTTCGGCGAACTGCGCCGGGTGCCGGGCGCAGAACCAATCCGTTCGGACGCAAATTTCCTGCTGGTGCGCGTGGCTGACAGCGCGGCCGTCCAGACGCGCTTGCGCAGCCGCGGCGTACTGGTCAAAGACGTCGGTAAAATGCATCCGCTTCTGGCCGGCTGCCTGCGTATCACGGTGGGGACGCCGGAAGAAAACGAGGCCATGCTCGCGGCGCTTCGCGCTGCGGTCGCGAGCGGCTGATTTCCCTCTGTGTGAGCCTGCCGATGCGAACCGCCGAAGTTGCCCGCCATACCGCCGAAACCCGGATCCGCGTGAGCGTCAACCTGGACGGTACCGGTCGCCAGTCGCTCGCCAGCGGCGTACCCTTTCTCGATCACATGCTTGACCAGATCGCCCGCCACGGACTGATCGATCTTGAGGTCGACGCGCAGGGCGATCTCCACATCGATGCGCACCACACCGTTGAAGACATCGGCATCACCTTCGGTCAGGCTTTTGCCAAGGCCTTGGGCGACAAGCGCGGCATCCGGCGCTACGGACATGCCTACGTTCCGCTCGATGAGGCGCTTTCCAGAGTAGTGGTCGATCTCTCGGGGCGGCCAGGGCTTGTCTGGCAGGTCGAATTCCGACGCGCGATGATCGGCAGTTTCGACGTGGACCTCGCCCATGAGTTCTTTCAGGGCTTTGTCAACCATGCGCAACTGACGCTGCACGTCGACAATCTCCGCGGTGACAATGCGCATCACCAGTGCGAGACCATCTTCAAGGCTTTTGCCCGGGCGCTGCGGATGGCGCTCGAAGCCGACCCACGGCTGGAAGGGCGACTGCCTTCGACCAAGGAATCGCTCTGATCCCGCAGGGCTCCTTGGATCGGCTCTGAACAATATGACCACGATCGCCGTCGTCGACTACGGTATGGGCAATCTGCGCTCGGTGGCCAAGGCCCTCGAGCATGTCGCGCCCCGGGCGAGGGTGGTCATAAGCGGCGATCCCGGCGTGCTCGACCGGGCGGACCGGCTGGTTTTTCCGGGGCAGGGCGCGATGCGGGACTGTATGCGCCATCTCGATGAGGCGGGGCTGCGCGAGCCGATCCTTAGAGCCGCGCGCAGCCGGCCCCTTTTCGGCGTGTGCGTGGGAGAGCAGATGCTTTTTGACTGGAGCGCTGAGGGCGAGACACCCGGGCTCGGCCTGCTGCCAGGCCGGGTGTTGCGCTTTCCCGACGCTTTGATGAGGGCGGCTGCGGGCGGCCGCCTCAAGGTTCCGCACATGGGATGGAACCAGGTTCACCCGGTGCGCTCCCACCCACTCTGGGAGGGCGTCCCCCCAGGAGCGCATTTTTATTTTGTGCACAGCTACTATGCCGTGGCGGACGATCCCGGCATTGTGGCCGCCTCCTGCGACTACGGCCTCACCTTTACCTGCGCGGTGGCCCGGGATAACATTTTCGCAACTCAGTTCCATCCCGAGAAAAGCGCGGCCAACGGCCTGAGGCTCTACGAAAATTTCGTACGCTGGAATCCCTGACGAGCCGTCAGGGCCCCCGCTTTCATACCCCTCCCCCCCTGCAATGCTTTTAATACCTGCAATCGACCTCAAGGACGGCCGCTGTGTGCGGTTGCGACAAGGCGACATGGATGACGCGACGGTCTTCTCCGAGGATCCTGTCGCCATGGCGCGAAGCTGGCTCGAGCAGGGTGCTCGGCGACTTCATCTGGTCGACCTCAACGGCGCGGTAAGCGGTAGGCCGCGCAACGAGAGTGTCATCCGGCAGATCGTCGATGAGATCGCCGGACGCATACCTGTGCAGCTGGGGGGTGGCATCCGGGATCTTGACACGATTGAACGCTATCTCGATGGCGGATTGTCCTATGTGATCATCGGTACGGCAGCCGTCAAGAATCCCGGTTTTTTGCACGATGCATGCGGCGCCTTTCCGGGGCAGGTGATCGTGGGGCTTGATGCCAAGGACGGTCGTGTTGCCACCGATGGCTGGAGCAAGCTCACCAAGCATGATGTCGTCGATCTCGCGCGAAAATTCGAGGACTATGGCGTCGAGGGCGTCATCTACACCGACATTGGCCGCGACGGGATGATGACCGGGGTCAACATCGAGGCGACAGTACGGCTGGCGCAGTCATTACGGGTACCCGTGTTTGCCTCCGGCGGCATAGGTGGCATCGAGGATGTGGATCGCCTGTGCGCGGTTGAGGATGAGGGCATTGAGGGAGCAATCCTGGGTAGGGCACTTTACGAAGGCCGCCTGGATTTCGCTGCCGCGCAAAAGCGCGCTGACGAATTGAGCGGTTGATCGGGCGATGCTCACCAAGCGCATCATCCCCTGCCTCGACGTCACCGCGGGCCGGGTCGTCAAAGGCGTGCGTTTTGTCGCTTTGCGAGACGCGGGCGACCCCGTGGAGATCGCGCGCCGCTACGACGACCAGGGTGCCGACGAAATCACCTTTCTCGACATTACGGCTTCGAGCGACGAACGCGACCTGATTCTGCATGTCATTGAGGCGGTTGCCGATCAGGTCTTCATACCCCTTACCGTCGGGGGCGGGGTTCGCGCGATTGCCGATGTGAGGCGTCTTCTGAACGCCGGCGCCGACAAGATATCGATCAACACCGCGGCGCTAACTAACCCGCAGTTGATCGCCGATGCCTCGGGGCGGTTCGGAGCGCAGTGCATCGTGGTCGCCATCGATGCCAAGGCCGATGGGCAGGGGCGCTGGCAGGTTTACACCCACGGAGGCCGCAAGGGCACGGGGCGCGACGCCGTGGCGTGGGCACGCGAGGTCGAGGCGCTGGGCGCCGGGGAAATCCTGCTCACCAGCATGGACCGCGACGGCACCGGAGAGGGCTTTGACCTGGCGCTTACGCGGGCTGTATCCGATGCGGTGGGCATCCCGGTGATCGCTTCGGGCGGGGTTGGTCGGCTCGAGCACCTCGCTGAAGGGGTTACCGAGGGCGGGGCCGATGCGGTGCTTGCAGCAAGCATCTTCCACTTCGGCGAGCACACGGTGGGCGAGGCCAAACGCGTCATGGCTGACCGTGGAATCCCGGTGAGGCTTTCGTGACGCCCCGAACCTCGTCGACACGATGCCTGGTACAGGGCCAGTCCGAGTCTGATCGCCTCTTCGAGACGATTCGGTTCAGGGGGCGGATGTGACCGGCCCCGGCGTTGTTCCAGTGCCGGATGCGCCGGCAGGCTGGCTGGACCGGGTGCGTTGGGATTCGGCCGGGCTCGTTGCCGCGATTGCCCAGGACGCGCACAGCGGGCGGGTCCTGATGGTCGCCTGGATGAACCGGCAGGCGCTAGCTGAGACCGCGGCTTCGGGCCGGGCCGTGTACTGGTCGCGCTCGCGCAGCTGCCTCTGGCGCAAGGGCGAAGAGTCGGGCCACACTCAGCAGGTTCGCGAAATCAGGCTTGATTGTGATGGGGATGCGGTGCTCCTTCAGGTCGAACAGGCAGGCGAAATCGCCTGCC
>CAZZKA010000317.1:0-3742 GCA_964654745.1 uncultured Bordetella sp.
AGCTCAACGATGTCGAGGCCGCGCGACAGCGAGTCAAGCACTCTCTCGCACGAAGCGAGCGAGGACCTCTCTGCCAAGATGAGCAGACGAACGCCAGAGCCCGGAAAGCTTGATACCAGACGGGTAAACAAGAGCCCCTCGGTTCCGGCCAACGCACGGATATCCGGTACCACGATGAGACGCTTGAGCGTCGGTGAACCGCCCGCACTGCGCGCGGTGGAAAGGTCGCAGCTTTGCAGCATCGCGTTGAACCGATCGATCATGGCCTCTGCGCCGTCAGCCACGAAGGTCTCGGCGGGGACGCTCAGGTTCTTGGTCAATGCGTCGGGGATAAGCCGCAGCCACCGCAGCCAGCTGTCGGTGCTTTCGCAAACCGCCAGCACATGGCGGCCCTTTTCGCCCAAAAGGCGGGCGATTTCGTGGCGACGCTGCAGACCCGCGACCGGGGCGATCACCGCACTGCTCATTCGACCTCCTTCTTGCCGTCCGCGTCATACCGCATCTCGGGAGGAACAGCGGGAACGGGTTTATTCATCGGCGCTACACCCGGTTTGACGCTTGCGAGACTAAACACATAGGCGATGACCTGGGCAACCGGAACGTACAAGGGCTCCGGAACGTTCTCTTCCAGGTCGGTTGTGTAGTAAAGCGAGCGCGCGAGCGGCGGCGCCTCAAAGATCTGTACCCCATGCTTGCGCGCCTCGTCGCGGATTCTGAAGGCTAAATGGTCCACACCCTTTGCGACCAGCACCGGCGCTCCATCCGAGCTCGGGTCATACGCCAGAGCAACCGAGAAGTGGTCGGGGTTGGTAATGACCACGTCGGCATCCTTGACACGCGTCATCATCTTGCGGGTTGCGATCTCGCGCTGACGCTTGCGGATTTCGGCGCGAACTTCCGGTCGCCCCTCCATGTCCTTCATCTCTTCGCGGATCTCCTGATGGCTCATCCGCATGCGCTTCATAAAGTCGAAGTATTGATACGGCACATCCACCAGGGCGATCAACACGAGACCAAAGGTAATGATCAGTGCGGACTTGGCAATCAACGCCCCGGTCTGCGCGAGCGCAGGCTCGATACTGAGCGCCCCCAACGCGGACAGGGTGGAGATGTTTTCGTAAAGGACCCAAACAAGCAGCAGACCCACCACAGCGCATTTCGCAATCGCCTTGCCAAGTTCGAAGGCCGCCTTGGTCCCGAACATCCGCTGCAAGCCACTCATGAGGCTGAGTTTGGAGAACTTGACTTCAATCGCCTTGGATGAAAAGTTGAGCCCCCCCAGCGCCATCGAGGCAATCAGGGCGACCACAATCGTCGCGATGAATATCGGCGTGACGAGCAGCAACCCGTCAGCGATCCTCGACATGAAGATTCCCGGCAGCAGGTTGGGAGACTCGAGTACCTTGCGGTCAAAGACGAAAGCCTGGGCAAAGCCGTCCGCAAGCCGATGCGCAAGACCACTACCGGAAAAGAACAGCATTCCCACCGCTGCGAGCGTTACGCCAGCAGCAGCCAGATCCACCGAGCGCGCAACCTGTCCGTCTTCGCGGGCCTTTTGCAGACGCCGCGCAGTTGGCTCTTCGGTACGTTCGCCGCTGTCGCTTTCCTCAGCCACTTGGTAACCCCAGGAGGCTGCGCACGCGCAGGAAGGACTGCAACCACAGCCACTCTATGCGGTTGCCCATGTGAGTCATGGAAACGATCATCACAAAAAAACCAGCCGGAATCATCGCGGCAAAGCCAACAGCGAAAATATTGAGGCTCGGGGCAGCGCGCGTGACCACGCCAAGACCGACGTTGACAAACAAAAGCGCTGCCACCACCGGAAGCGCGAGCAGCAGCGCGCCGGCAAACATCAGCGAACTCCAGGCGACCAGGTTGGTGAACGTGGTGTCGCCCACCAGCGATTGGCCGATGGGCAGTACGCGAAAGCTCTCCAGTACGACCGCAACGAGCAAGGTATGACCGCCCATGCCGACGAAGATCAGTGTGGACACGATAACCAGAAACTGAGAGATGACGGGTACGTTGCCGACGTTGGGGTCGATCATGTTGGCCATGCTCAGACCGATCGCAGCCGAAATCGCCTGACCGCCGATCACGAGTGCAGCCGTCACTACCGAAAACATGAGCCCGATCAGCGAACCAATCAATATCTGGTTGAAAATTTCAAAGAGCCCCGGTGCGGTGAGCGGATCGATAACGGGCCACTTCGCAAGCGGGTAGACGAGAATGGTGAGCGCCAGTGCGAACAGCACCCGGATACGCACCGTCACCGCGTCGAGTGAGAACACCGGAGCGGTGAGCATCAGCGCCGAGATGCGAAGCATCGGCCAGAGAAAGGTATAGAACCCCTCCAGGATCTGCGCGTAGACGATATTGAATGCTGGAGGCATCACTCACCCGGAAAACGACCGGTGTTGGTTGAACTGGCGATCAGGTGAAGAACGTCGGGATACGCTCGAAGATTCTGCGCGTGTAGTCAACGAGCAGTCCGAGTTGCCACCCGCCCGTCAGCACCAGCACCAGGCCGAGTGCCGCAAGCTTCGGGATGAAGCTGAGTGTCATTTCATTGATCGAGGTTGCCGCCTGAATGACCCCGATCAGCAGGCCGGCAATCAGGGCAACGGTCAGGAGCGGAGCCGACAGAAGCACCGTCATCCATAGTGCCTCCCTGCCGATGTCGATGACGGTTGCGATATCCATGGTTGGCTCCGGTACGGGATGTCTTGGGGGCGGGATACGTCGGCGGCTTGGGGGATGCGCTAGCGGAATGCGTTGAAGCTTGCGGTGAGCGATCCCATCAGGAGACTCCACCCATCGACAAGAACGAACAGCATCAGCTTGAAAGGCATCGAGATCATCATGGGCGAGAGCATCATCATGCCCATCGACATCAGTACGCTCGCCACCACCAGATCGATCACGACGAATGGTATGTAGAGCAAGAATCCAATCGTGAACGCGCTACGCAATTCAGATGTGATGTAGGCCGGCATCAGGGTCAGGAACGGCACGGAGTCCGGGCCGTCAATTTCGGTCCGACCCGAAATGCGCATGAACATCGCGATATCGTCCTCACGGGTCTGCCGCAGCATGAAGGCGCGGATCGGCTTTTCGGCGACCTGGAGCGCCTGCTCAAAGCCCAGCTTGTTGGCCAGATACGGGGCGATCGCTTCGTTATAGACCTGTCCGAGGACCGGCGACATGATGAAGAGCGTGAGGAAGAGCGCGAGCCCGACAAGAACCTGATTAGGTGGTGTCTGGGCCGTGCCAAGCGCCTGGCGCAGAAGCGACATCACGATAATGATGCGAACAAAAGACGTCATCATGAGCAACAGCGAAGGCAGCAGCGTGAGCACCGTCATCAGTGCGAGCAGCTGCAGCGTCAGGCTGTACTGCTGCTGCGCGCCCGTGCCGGAAACCGTGATTGCAGGCAGCCCCTGTGCATGTGCGCCCGCTGCCATCATCAGTCCGATGATGAGCACGCACGCGGCAACCACCCAGCGGATGGTCACGACGCCGGCAACCGAATCAGCCTTCATCTCGGGCCCTTGTCGGCGTCACGCGAGAGGATGCCCCGCATGGCGTCGATAAAACGGCCGCGGTCCTGCGGGCTTGCCGCGGGACGCGCCACCCCAGTGGGGGTACCGGCTGCATCCGTGCTTTCGCTGCTGGTCCCGGCCGGCGGTGCAGCCCGGTCGCCGACCTCCGCAATGAGGCTGCTCGTCTCGCCGGACAC
>CAZZKA010000318.1:0-3734 GCA_964654745.1 uncultured Bordetella sp.
TTGACCCCACTCGACCAACGCCTCCAGGATGGCGCGCAGATTGCGTACGGAAATATCTTCCGACACGAGCCGCTGCAGGATCTCGCCGATTTTTTGTGTCGGCATCACACGCATCGCCTCTTTCACCAGATCAGGAAAACGCTGCTCCATGGCGGAGAGCAGGAACCGCGTCTCCTGCACACCGATGAATTCGGCCGCGTATTTCCTCAAAATGGAGGCAAGGTGATAGGAAAGGATCTGGTTGACGTCCATCGCCGACATGCCCGCGCGCGTCATCGCCGAGCGCACCTGATCCGGCACCCAAAGGGACGAGTCCATGCCCGGCAGGAAAGCATCGGACTTTTCAAAGTTGATGCCGAGCGCCGAGATTGTCTGCTCAGGCTCGCGAGTGAGCAGCCATCCCGGGCGAAGCTGGCCGGTGCCGACCGGCACCTCAGACAGGAGCACGTTGTAGGCGCCAGCGGGAACGGTGTCGGTAAAGCGAAGGTATATGCCCGGGAACGGCACACCCAGATCGAAGTAGAGCGAGCGCCGGATCTCGATCAGCCCGTCATTCAGGGCCGCCGAGTCGAGCGAGCGTTTGAGCGGTTCGGCGACATCGAGGATCAGCGGCATGGTCGGGATGAACTCGTCCGTACCATCGTTTTTGCGGGCTGGCGCCGGCCCCGAACTCGGCTGCAACGCCGGGACTTCGGTCACCTCGCCAGTCTTTTCATCGATCTTCTTGCGCGGCCTCAGCCCCAAGCCCAGACCGATGAGAAAAAGCCCGAGTACAACGAAAACCGGTACCGGCATCCCCGGGATGAGGCTCATGCCGAACGCAATTGCGCCGCCGATCATCAGCGCTCTGGGCTGCGCGAGCACCTGGCGCCCGATGTCCCTGCCGACGTTCGACGCTTCTTCGTCGGATTGGACGCGCGTCACGATGACGCCGGCACAAATAGCGATGAAGAGGGCAGGGATCTGGGCGATCAAACCATCGCCGATCGAAAGGATCGAATAGGTTTGAACCGCTTTGCTGGCAGGCATGCCGCGCTGCATCACGCCGATCAACATGCCCCCCAACAGGTTGATCGCGACGATAATGATGCTCGCGATGGCATCACCCTTGACGAACTTCATCGCGCCGTCCATCGCCCCGTACAGCTGGCTTTCCTTTTCAACGATACGGCGGCGGCGCTTGGCCTCTTCCATGTCTATCGTGCCGGCACGCATGTCGCCGTCGATCGACATCTGCTTGCCGGGCATGGCGTCGAGGGAAAAACGTGCAGCGACCTCGGCGACGCGCTCGGCGCCCTTGGTAATCACGACAAACTGGACGATGGTGAGGATGAGGAACACCACAAGGCCTACCACCAGATTGCCGCCGACCACAAAATTGCCGAAGGTCTGGATGATCGCTCCGGCGTCACCTTGCAGCAGAATCAGACGCGTGGTCGCAATCGATATCCCCAGGCGGAAAAGCGTGGTGACCAGGAGAACGGAGGGGAAAGATGAAAACGCGAGCGGCGAAGGAAGGTAGAGCGCGACCATCAGCAGCACGGCCGAGATAGTCATGTTCATGCCGATCAGGATGTCCACGACCAGGACCGGCAGGGGCAGGATCATCATGAAGACGATGCTGACCAGAATGACGGCCAGAACCAGGTCGTTGCGACTCGACGCCAGGATTGCAAATCGCTGCAGGGCACCCATCACGTAGAGCGAGCCTTGATTTTTCGAGAGTGGTCGGAACTGCGTGAAGACTTGTCGTTAACGCTCGCCGATGCCCTCAGTCCAAGGTAGCTTCGCATGGCGGCCTGTGCCTCGTCGGGGCGCTTGAGACTCCCTAAGACGCGGGCACGAAGCGAATAATAAGGCGCATCGACCTCGCCGCGAAGCGCGAGCAGGTCCAGAGCCGCGAGCGCGCGATCCGGCCGGTTAGCCCGGGCGTTGGATACCGCGATGCCCCGTACATGCTGAGGCGCCTCGGGCTGGAGCAGGTGCAGAGCCGCGTACAGCAGACAGGCGCGCTCGGTGAAACCCTGGTTGAGGTACATGTAGGCGAGTTGCGAGAGCACCTGCGTTTCGCGGACGGAAAGCGCCATGCCGAAGCCTCTCAGCCTTTGAAAATCGCGGTCATGTAGTAATGCACGAGATCGAGATTGGCGCGCACCTCTCCCAGGAGCCTTTCGGTCTGTTTGATGGTGCGCGTCGATTCCGGTTTGGTTCCGCGGTCGTTCACAAGCCAGTCCCGCAGGTTGTGTCGGCATCCATCGAACGCCGTGTTGAAAGCTACCGGCAGTTCGAGCTCGGGGTCGCGGCGCAGATCGGCGAGCAGCCACTGATCGAGCTCCCGGTCGGAGTTGGACCCCGAACGCTCATCAATCATTTCGATAGGTGACGCGTCGACGCCCCTCGGGCGGGCGGCTGGGGCGAGTTCCGGAGTGCTCTGCTTGTCGAGCAGAGTAATGCCGTGGTTGAGCGAGTAGTCGCTGATCCGGCCGAAGTCGCTCATGAAAACCACTCCCGGCGAAAGCGCAGAAGCGCATCGACGCTTTGGCCAAGGTTTTGGGCGGATACCGATTCGGCCGGCCAACGCACCGAAGCGATCAGGTGCAGACCGTCAGCCTGCCCGTGGCGAGCGATTTGGATGGGTGGCTCTTCGGGTCGGCGCCGGCGGATATCGAGGCTGCACAGGATCTCGATCAACCGCGCGGTTTCAAGAAAGGGGGCTGCGATCAGTGCGACGATCAGCAACTCTTCGCTGTGCGAGGCCAGGGTCAGTCCCAGACCATCGACCTCGACCGCAACCGCGCCGTCAGCCGGCAGGTGCAGGCCGGGGCGCCCGACGCGGGCGCCAAATTCGGCGACGGCGTTGGTGACGTTCATGCCAGGCCCTCTTCGACGTCGATCGCCCGGTCGAGGGCCGCCTGTGCGGCGTCGAGGATCGCGTCGCGCGCCTCGGCGGACTGGTAAACCTGGGGTGGCAGATCGCGAAGCGCCGCCCGCGTCCCAGCCAGGAAATCCACCCCAGCCGAGGGGGGGGTCTGGACGCCGAGATCCTCCGCGATGCGGGTGAAGCGGCTCGCATCGACCCAGCGGTCCGAGGTGATCGCGAGGAGTTCGCGGGTTATGCGGGTCGCGGTCGGCGGGGATTCGACGCCATGGCGGTCTGCGAGTGTCTGGGATAACTCTCCACAGCGCTCCATGACAGTCCCGATCACTTTCATGTGACTGAGGTCACTCACCAGGGCCCGCAGGCGTACCGGGTCCGCCGAGGGCCGAGCGGCGGCCAGATCGAGCCCGGCGGCCTCGCGAGCGGCATCGAGCATCGCCGAGAACTTTTCTGGCTGATTCTCCGGCACCCTGTCTAGCATTTGCCGCATAAAGTCTGCCACCGTGGCGTCGCCGAAGACGATGTCGCGGTAGTCGCTTCGCAATTCGCGAGCCTCGTCGCCGAGCGCGCGAAGTGCGGGCAGCGTGTTGAGGTCAGCATGAATGCGGCCCGCCCGCTCGGCGTAAATCTCGGCGGCAGCCTCACGGGCTGCCGTTTCGGCGCGTCGCCCTGGGTCCGGTCCGAAATCGCCCCTGGCCAGCCGGTCTGCGACCTGGTGGAGCAACAGATAGCGCTCGGTATCGTCACCGCCGCCCTCCCGCGAGTGCTGGCGGGCCAGATCGGGGTTTTCCCGCAGCAGCGCAGCCAGCGACCTTGCCTGCTGGTCAACGCGGAGCTTGGGATCACCGCCGTCCTT
>CAZZKA010000319.1:0-3726 GCA_964654745.1 uncultured Bordetella sp.
CGGGTCTGCCCCCAACGCCGATCGCCTTGCCCGGTCGCGCTGCCATCGAGGCGGCTTTGCGCCCCGCATCCTCGCAGGCCTTGTTTTTTGTCGCACGGGGCGACGGCAGCACCGAGTTTTCAGACGACCTCAAGGCTCATAACCGCGCTGTTGAGCGCTATGTTCTCAAGCGATGAAGCGAGGACGGTTCATCACCTTCGAAGGCATTGACGGTGCTGGCAAGAGCACCCACGTCGAGTGGTTTGCCGAGCAGCTGCGCGCCGCCGGACATTTGGTTCAAGTGACCCGAGAACCCGGCGGAACTGATCTCGGCGAGCAACTCAGAGGGATCACCCTCAACCAGCCGATGTCGGCGCTGACCGAATTGCTGCTCGTTTTCGCGGCGAGAGCTGAGCACCTGTCGCAGCGCATCAGACCGGCGCTTGCGAGCGGCGAATGGGTCGTCTGTGACCGCTTTACCGATTCGACCTTCGCCTACCAGGGGGCGGGGCGGATGATGGGCGAGCCGACTGTGGCTGAGCTCGAGCGGATCGTTCATGGCGACCTCCAGCCAGACCGGACCTATTTGTTCGACCTGGAAGCCGGTGAGGCTGCCAGGCGGCGGGCGGCGGCCCGGGCAGCCGACCGTTTCGAGGCGGAGGATCTGGCGTTTTTCAGCCGGGTGCGCGACGCTTACCTCCGCAGGGCGCGCCTGGAGCCGGAAAGATTCGTGGTGATTGACGGCAGCCGATCGCCGGACGATATTCGTGCAAAACTTAAATTAGATATTACAACCTTATAATTTATATGCATTTTTATAATTTACTTGAGGTGTTATTTCGGTTGGCCCGACGATGAACCTGGAGCCCGATTGGCTGCAGCCACAGTTGACCGCTCTATTGGCCGGTCGCGCCACCCTGCACCACGCCCTACTCGTGACCGGCCCCCCGGGAATCGGCAAGGAGTGGCTCGCGAGGAAGCTCGGTGCAGCACTGGTCTGCGAGAGTCCAGGCTCGGATGGGCGTGCGTGCGGGGCTTGTCCGTCCTGCCGCTGGACCGCAGCAGGCAGTCACCCTGATCTGAGGATCGTCCGCCCGGATGCCGACGAGCCCGACTCGGGCGAAACGGAACCCTCGGCGAGCCGAAGCAGCGCCAAACCCTCGCGGGACATCCGTATCGAGCAGATCAGGGCGCTCGCCGGCTTTGCCGAAACGGCCAGTCACCGTGGCGGGCGTAAGGCCGTCCTGATCGTGCCCGCCGATGCAATGAATCTCGCGGCGGCCAATGCGCTACTCAAGACGCTCGAGGAACCTCACCCAGGAACGCACTTCATTCTCGTTACCAGTCGGCCCGAGCGGGTGGGCCCCACCGTGCGCTCGCGCTGCCGCAAGCTGCAGCTGCGCCCCCCCGAGCCGCTCATCGCTCAGGCATGGGTGGCGCAGGCAACGGGGGCTGACGCGACACGCGCGCAGGCTTGGCTCGCCCTTGCCGCGGGAGCGCCGCTTCGTGCCGTTGAGCTCGCCCAAGGCGAAGGGGGAAGGGCGCTCGAAAGTCTGATTGAACTGATCGGCGGACTTCCAGGCGACGCCCTGGCTGCGGCGGAATCCATGGCCGAGCATGAGCCACGGGTCTGGGCGCCAGCGCTTCACGCATGGAGCATCGATCTGGCGCGCTGCGCTGCGGGCGCAGCGCCCGCAAGGTTTCCGCGGCAGTCAAAAAGACTTCAGGAACTCGCGCGGCGGATAGACCGCGATGCCCTTTTAAGTTTCGAGTCCTGGCTCGCAGGGCTCGCGAGGGTCGTCACGCACCCCCTCAGCGCGCAACTCCTCGCCGAAGATGCGTTACTGCGCTATCAATCAGTTTTCATCCAAACGCGTGCTTGAGCCCGAAATCTTCCCCTCCACCGCGCAAGGCGGACCGGCGAGGGGTTCTCGAGCGTCGGTAGAATCAGGGACATGTTGATCGATTCCCACTGCCACCTTGATTTCCCCGAGCTCGCAGGCCGTCTTGATGAAATCCGCGCAAACATGGCTGCAAACGGCGTCGGTCGCGCGCTGTGCGTTGCGGTCACGCTGGAGGATTTGCCCAGGGTGATGGAACTTGCCCGAAGCGTTCCCGAGTTCTGTGCTTCGGTAGGTGTTCACCCTGACTACCAGGATATTCGCGAACCGGACGTCGAGACTCTTGTCAGCCTGGCAGCAGGCGAGAAGGTTGTGGCGGTGGGCGAGACGGGGCTTGATTACTACCGGATGCCGGCTGACTCTCTCGACTGGCAGCGCGAGCGCTTTCGCGTGCATATCCGGGCGGCACGCGCGTGCGGAAAGCCTCTGATCGTGCACACGCGGTCCTCGGCCAGCGACACCGTGCAGATTCTCAGGCAAGAGGGCGCGGATGCCGTTGGGGGGGTTATGCATTGCTTTACCGAGGACTGGGCCACCGCCAGCGCGGCGATCGGTATGGGGTTTTGTATCTCCTTTTCGGGCATCGTGACGTTCAAAAACGCTGAGCCGCTTCGCGAAGTCGCCGCAAAAGTTCCTGATGAGGCCTTGCTGATCGAGACCGACTCGCCCTACCTCGCTCCGGTTCCCAAGCGGGGTAAGACCAATGAGCCCGCGTACGTGCTTTATGTCGCCGAGCAGCTGGCCGCGATCCGGAAGACCTCTCTCGGGCATATCGCCGAAGTCACCACAGCGAATTTCGAGCGCGTTTTCGGATCATGACCATGCGCAAATTGAATCGCTGCCTCACCCAGTGCCTGCTCGCAATATGCCTCGGTACCCTGTCGGCGATCGTCTGGGCGCAGGATGCATTCTGGAGGGCCGTTGAAGCCAACGATCTGGCCAGCACGCGCGCGGAACTGGCCCGCGGTGTAGATCCCAACGCGACGCATCCCGAGAAGGGGCCGGCCATTGTTGCCGCTGTTCGCAGTAAGGCTTTTGATGTTGCCCGTCTGCTCGCCTCGCTCGACAAAACCCAGGTGGACCAACCCAACACATCGGGAGAAACAGCGCTGATGCTCGCTGCCCTCCATGGGGATCGGTCAATGGCCGATCTGCTGATTCAGCGCGGGGCGCAGGTCAACCGGCAGGGCTGGGCACCGCTGCACTACGCGGCAACCGGCGGGCAACTGGAAATGCTGCGCTGGCTCCTCGACGAACATCATGCGTTCATTGATGCTCAGTCCCCGAACGGTACAACGCCACTGATGATGGCTGCACGAATGCGCCATTTGAGAGCTGTCGGTCTGCTGATGGAGCAGGGCGCTGATCCCACCCTTCGCAATCAATCCAACCTTGACGCGACTGCTTACCTGGAGCGCTCGGGCGAACCCGAAGCGGCGGCCTGGATGCGGGAACGGGCGCTCCGCTACATCGCGCGATACGGCACAGTCGAGCAACCGAGGTGGTCCGGGGCGGGAACGCCCGGGCCTGGTCAGCCCCCGGCAGAGGACCCGGCCGCCGCGCTGATGCCGATACCGATGCGAAGGGACCCGGTTGCCGGCGTTGAGACCGGGGGGACTGTGGCCGCGCCAGCCACCGGCCTGCTTGCCCCGGGCGCCCCGGGATCTTCGTCATCGACAGCAGCACCGGCTGTAAACCGCGCCGCGGTCCCAGGGCCCGCCGGTGGTGCGGCCCCGGCGACTGGCCAAGCTTTGCGATCCGGCACAGGCACTTCCTCCCAGCAATCGCCACGCCCACCATCCGGCGCGCCGACCCCTGCCGCAGCGGCCAGCGCAGCGAAGCCCAG
>CAZZKA010000320.1:0-3723 GCA_964654745.1 uncultured Bordetella sp.
CCGAACCGACTTGAGCACGGCAGCGTGCTCGTCGATATGACAATCACGCGGCGGGAATTCGGTCTCTCGCATCCATCTATCCTCTTCCCCAAAATGCTCCTCAAGGTGAACCAGCATATGTCGCAGCCTCACTGGCAGATCTGCATCTTCGGCCGAGCGCAACGCATACAGCGTCTGGACAAAACTCTCATGCGTCTTGTCCATCGCGGGATAGCCGAGAAGCAGCGCGTCACTCCAATCAAGCGGCGGATCCAGGGGTCGGGCTATCGATGCGATCATTTGAACAGCAGCACAAGAGCGATGAGGGTAAGGAACACGAGGAGCAGACGCCGAAACAGAGTCTCATCAAGCCGGTGACGGATACGCTTGCCTATCGCGAGACCCAGAGCCATGGGCAGAAGACCGACAACGGAGAGAATCAGATCCGTGCCGCCCATCCGCTCAAACCATATCATCGCACCGTACAGGGGAAGTGCAGCAAAAAAATAGATGATGCTGATGCTGCGGACAAATTCCTCCCGGTCGAGCTTAAGAGCAAGCAGATAGGTGATGGTCACCGGGCCGGTTAGGGACGATACGCCGCCCAGGATCCCGGCGAGCAGGCCTACGATCACCCCGACCTTCGCCTCGCGTTCGGGACTGATCGACAACGTGGGTTGCCAGATCATCATCGCCACTGCCAGCAGCAGTGCGATGGCGAGGAGATCGTTGAGCTGTGCCGCGGAAAGCGCCAGCGTCGCCTTGACCGTGACGACGGTTATGAAGAACTGCGCGATGATCATGCCTCGAAAACGCCGAAGCGATTCGCCGATCCGTCCACCATCGACTGCCTGATAGAGGTTGGACAATGCAACCGGCGCCGCCAGAAGCGAGATCGACTGGTAGCTCGACATCCCGAGCCCGAGAAGCGGGGTACTCACTAAGGGCAGGCCGACGCCCAGTGCCCCCTTGACCAGCCCTCCCGCAAGCATGGCGCCGAAGAACAGGAACCAGGGAAAATCCAGCTCCAACAGTCCGGCGATCATGACAACGGGAAGGACTCGTTGAACACTATTCCGGCTTGAGGTCAGCGGCCTTTGCGGCGCGAGCCATCAATTCATTTTCACGGGCGATGACACGGGCGTACTCGGCAGGGCCCGCGCCCACGGGTTCGATCACCCCGGTCTCAAAGGTCTTGATGACCTCAGGCAGCTTCACCACCGCGGCGATTTCGGCCGCGAGCCTGTCGATCGCCCACTGCGGTGTGCCGGCCGCGGCCATTGCACCGATCACAACCGCAAAGTCAAAGCCCGACACGACTTCGGCAATCGCCGGAACATCCGGGGCCTGTGGAGAGCGCTGGGCGGCATTGCTCGCAAGAATCCGCACCTGGCCGGCCTTTACAAACCCAGCCATCGACGGCAAAGCGGCCACCGAAAACTCCACCTGTCCACCGACCAGCGCGGGAGTCGACTGACCCGATCCGCGAAAGGGGACATGTCTTACTTTCAGATCGAGCGCAGCTTTCAGCGCTTCCATCGTGAGATGGTGCGTGCTGCCGATCCCTGAGGATCCGTAGGTGAACTCATCAGGCTTGGATTTGACCAGATCGATGAACTGCCTGAAGCTCGTAACGCCCGTCTTGGGGTGGGCGACGACGAAGAGCGGAGATCGCGCGATCAGCGATACGGGAAGAATATCCTTGCCGACCTGATACGGAACCTGTCGATTCACCAGCGGGGTGATCGAAAGCATTGAGCCATCCGACACGATAAAGGCGTGACCATCCTGAGGAGTGCTCTGCTGCAGGATCTGAAAGGCGATGACGCCATTGCCGCCCGGGCGATTGTCGATCACTACCGACTGGCCCATGCGTTCGGTAAGGCGCTGCGCCACCGTGCGCGCGACCGAGTCCGGCAACCCGCCCGCGGCATACGGCACGATCAGACGAATTGGTTTTGAGGGGTAGGTGGCGGGCGCAGCGGACTGTGCAAACGCGATTGCAGGTGCGAGGGCAAGTGAAACCAGGATCGATCGGATCGTCATCATATTGAAAGTCTCCTTGCAGACAGCCGGGCCCCGGAGGGATTTGCCGGTAGTCGATGTACAATGCTTAGATAGCTAAGTATAATGCACATTTGATGCATCCTCTGCCAAACAAAGTTCAGCAATCTGCCCGATGATACCTAGCGCCCCGGTCTCGCGCTCCGAAACGCCCAACCTGTTTCCCGTCATCGTGAGCAAGGCGAGCAAAGCCGCCCGCGATATTCATGTGTTCGAGCTGCGCGCCGAGGGCGATCAGCCGCTTCCGAGCTTCGAGGCGGGCGCCCATGTTCCGGTCACCACGCCCGGGGGAGCCATGCGGCAGTATTCGCTCTGCAACGCGCCTGAGGGCGCAGACCACTACCGGATCGCAGTCAAGCGTGAGCCCCAGGGGCGCGGCGGTTCGGCCAGCATGGTCGACACGCTTCGCGAAGGCGACCGGCTCATGATCGGCGTGCCGGTGAACCAATTCTCCCTGGACGCCCGTGCAAAAAGCTTTCTCCTGATAGCAGGCGGGATAGGCATCACGCCGCTATTGAGCATGGCGCTCACCCTTGCGGCCGAAGGCGACAGGCGATTTCGGCTGATCTACCTTACCCGCGACCGCGAGGGCACCGCTTTTCTCGATGAGCTCGCTTCGCCGGAATTGAAGCCAGGCGTAACGGTTCATCATGACGGCGGCGATCCAGGCCGCGCCTTCGATCTCTGGCCGCTCCTCGAAAAACCAGGCAGCATCAGCGGCCAGCACCTTTATTGCTGCGGTCCCAAGGCGCTCATGGATGACGTTCGCGACATGTCGGGGCACTGGCCGACGAGCGCTGTGCATTTCGAAAGCTTCGGCGCCGACACGGCGCCGCACCCGGATGACGCGAACTTCACCGTGCACTGCCGCGCGAGCGGCCGTTCTTTTGAGGTACCGGTCGGCCGGAGCATCCTGGAAACTGCCCGCGCACATGGCATCAAGGTTCCGAGTTCGTGCGAAAGCGGGACCTGCGGCTCCTGCAAAACGACGCTCCTTTCAGGCGAAGCCGACCACCGTGATCTGGTGCTGATGCCCGAGGAACGTGATCGTTGCATCATGGTCTGCGTATCCCGCGCGCGAGGCGCCTCGCTCGAGCTGGATCTCTGATGAATATTCCTCCGAGCGCCGACAGGGTAGTCCGGATCGGTGTGCTCGGCATGGGCCGCGCTTTCACACTGATGGTGCCAACGTTTCAGGCTGATTCGCGCGTGCGGCTTGTAGCTGCTTTCGATCCACGTCGTGGCGCTCGAGAAGCATTTGCTCGCGAGTTCTCTGGCCTGGCCTGCGATACCCCGGAAGCCGTATGCGCTGACCCAACGGTCGAGTGGGTCTACATCGCTACGCCCCATCAGATGCATGCTCGGCATGTCGAGCTCGCCGCGCAGCATGGCAAGCACGTGATGGTCGAAAAGCCAATGGCGCTATCGCTCGCAGAGTGCGACGCCATGATCGCTGCCTGCGAGCGGGCGGGCGTGATGATGATGGTCGGCCATAGCCACAGTCACAATGCACCAGTGCGGCTCGCGCTGTCCCTGATCCAGGACGGGCGCATCGGCGAGGTCAAACTCGTACACGCGATGCAGTTCACCGATTTTCTCTATCGTCCTCGCCGCCCGGAAGAGCTCGATACTTCCCAGGGCGGCGGCGTGGCATTCAGTCAGGCAGCCCACCAGCTCGAT
>CAZZKA010000321.1:0-3709 GCA_964654745.1 uncultured Bordetella sp.
TCCCAGCAATCGCCACGCCCACCATCCGGCGCGCCGACCCCTGCCGCAGCGGCAAGCGCAGCGAAGCCCAGCGCTCCCACCGCGCCGTCGACACCCGCCCAGGCCATTGGACCGCCCCGTTCTCCTTTACCTCCTGCGGCGCCTGCAGCGCCGTCTGTAGCGCCGTCTGTAGCGCCCAGGCCGGTAGCGCCTATCGGGGCGATCCCGCAAGCGCCCGTTGCGCCCAAGCCGCCGCAGGCGACAGAGCCGGCCGACGCCGGGCCAGTAACCTTTTCGAGGACGCTATCGCTTCCTTCCGACTCTCCCCCCGGAGCCGGTGGCTCGCCGCAGGCCCCGCAGAACGCCACGCCCGGCGCGCGCTGAACGGGCCACCCAGTCCGTACCCGCAGCGTTCCACATGATCCGCGTCAGGGGACTGTCCAAAGCCTATCGCACCGGCGCCGGCGTCGTGATGGCGTTGCGCGACGTAGACCTCGATATCAGCGCGGGCGAATTTGTTGCCGTGATGGGGCCATCCGGGTCGGGAAAGAGCACCTTCATGAATCTCATCGGATGTCTGGACCATCCGACTTCAGGAAGTTACCTGTTGGACGGCGAGGAAGTCGCTGACCTGCGCGGCAAGCGCGTGGCGGAACTGCGCAACCGGCAGATAGGTTTCGTCTTTCAGCAGTTCAATCTGCTCCCCCGAGCATCCGCATTGGAAAACGTCGCGCTCCCGCTGCTGTACGCTGGCGTCAGCCGGGCCGAGCGCTTGCGCCGGGCGGCGGCCATGCTTGAAGCCGTCGGACTCTCTGAGCGCCTGCAGCACAGACCCGCAGAATTGTCCGGCGGCCAGCAGCAACGCGTGGCGATCGCCCGGGCGTTGATCAACGATCCCTCGGTCATTCTTGCCGACGAACCGACTGGCGCCCTCGACTCGGCGACTTCGGGTGAAATCATGGCGCTCCTGAGGTCGTTCAACGACCGTGGCCAGACGGTGGTGTTTGTCACACACGAGTCGGATATCGCTGCGTACGCGCACCGCGTGGTCGGCTTCAGAGACGGAACCGTTTCGACAAATTGCGCATAATGTGTATTATGTCAAATCTGAAATCGAGGCTCCCCAGTCTTTAAGCACGGCCTAACGGACTCGGCTATACCAGGCCACGCCAGATGCGTCGGTTGCAACCCGCGCCCTGCCGGCCTCGACCAGCCAATTCAGGTGCGCGAGGCTCTCGCCGGTGGCCATCGAGACGAGCTGGCTGTCGTCAGAGCGGATTTCGCGCGCAAAGAGAGCGGGAAACGCATCAATCGCCCGGATCGGTTGCTCAATGGCGTCTTCGAGTCGATCGAGCGATTTGCGGTGGCTCGCATGCAAGGCATCGAGCCGCTGATGAAGGCCGTAGAACGGTTCGTTGTGCGAAGGCAGCACCAGTACATCGTTACTGACGGCCGATCGAACCTTTTCGATTGAGTCCATCCAGTCGGCCAACGGATTGGCATCCGGCTCGGTTGGGAACACTGATACGTTTGAGGTGATGCGTGGCAGGACCTGGTCGCCTGATATGAACAGGCCTAGCGAGCTGCACACCAGGCAGACATGCTCGGGAGAGTGGCCGTTACCCATAACGACCTGCCACTCATTCGCGCCGATGCGCAACGTTTCGCCGTCCTTCAGGCGCCGGTAGCCGTCGGGCGGCGTGTACACAGATTTTCCGAAACCGCCGAAGCGTGTGCGATAGCGCTCGATCTGCGGTTCGGACCACCCTGCCCTGCGATAAAACGCAACTCCCTCCGCAGGAGCCTCGCGTCCAGTGTCGGCGATCAGCATGCGGCAGCTTATGTACTCCGCCCTACTCATCCACAAGCGGCAACCGAAGCGACGGGTGATCCATCCGGCCATTCCGACATGGTCCGGATGCATGTGTGTGACGATCACGCGTACGACTGGGTTGCCGCCGAAGGCCTCTGAAAAAATCTGGTGCCAGAGCTCTGCGGTGGCCTCGTTCCCAATGCCGGTATCGACCAGGGTCCACCCGCCTTCGTCTTCGAGCGCCCACAGATTGATGTGGTTGAGGCGAAACGGCAGCGCCATGCGGATCCAGAGGACGCCTGGTGCGACCTCGACCACCTTGCCGGGCGCGGGAATATCTGGAAAGGGATAGCGTAGCCCGCTACCGTTCTCGACAGTGCCCGCCGCCGCTGTTGAGCCCATCGGACAGCGGCCCGGTCAGACGCGGCAGTCGTTGGCGAGCTGTTTGCCCTGACGCGTGTCGAGCAACATGGACTTGCCAGTGATGGTGATCCAGGTCAGTCCCGAGACCTTATCTTCAAGTCGGATCGCACCGGTCTGGGTCGCAACCGCGTGGAGGGTGTAGTTGCGCCGTTCCCAATAAAGGATCACCGACTTTTTATCCTCGGCGACCTGTCGCAGTTCGACTCTGCGGTTCAGGTCGCAAAAGTAGACCCCCGGCGTGAGCTTGAGGGACGGGTGATGGGCGTCGTCTGCTGCGGCGCAGGCTAGCGGGGCGGCGAGCGCTAGCGCGAGAAGAGCGCCTAGGAACCGGGACTTGGACAAATCGATCATGGGGACTCTGCGCCGATGGAAGCTGCGACCCCGCGAATCTATCGCGGAACCCCGTCACCGCAAAACCGGAGGGCGCGGCAGAACCGGCGGCGAAAGGCGTCAGCGGCTGAGGCCGGGCGGTGGCGGCGGGGGCATGCCAGGCGGAGGGGCAGGAATCTGGGCGCCAGGCCGAGACGCGGGAGATTCGCTGAGACGCCCATCGACGGGTACCCGGTGCCCCTTGGCGTACATGCACTGGATGTACGCGTTGTCGTAACGGCGCTGCGCGTTATAGGTTTCGCTCGCCGCGCTGGAGGTGCTCGCGGCGGTACCCACGATCAGCCCGGTACCGGCACCGACTCCAGCGCCGCGCTGGCCTCCGATGGCGGCTCCTGCAATCGCGCCCACTGCGGTCCCCAGCACCGCCCCGCGCACCGCAGAGTCCTGCCTCGCCTGCTCGCCACCCTGGCCGCCGGACTGAGTCGTCGCGTAATTGCGGCACTCAAAGTCATCAAAACGGAAGGTCTCAAAGCTCTTTCCCGTGCCCGGGAGAACAAGATTTGAGGGACCGGAGGGCGAGGTTGCGCAGGCTGTTGCGAGCACGGCTGCGCCCAGTATCAGTCCCAACCTGCCAAGGCGGACTGGCAACGGTTGGCCGAAGAGCTTTACCGGGGAAGACGAAGGCTTCATCAATCAACTCCATTTACTGAAAAGCTTTGATACAAAAGGCGTCACCGGCTGCCGGTCGAATGCGGCGGGACCGCAATCCAACCTTCCGGACAGTCGGAGGCCGCAGGATGATACGCCGCTCGACTGCCGCACCAGTACCAGAAGGCCGCCGGGTTTTGTTCGACCGCCCCCTGAGCGGGCTGCTCGGGCGGAAGGTCGTTTCGCTCGATATAAACCGGCGGAGCAGCGGGAGGCACGACAAACATCGGAACCGGACGATACGCGTAAGGGGAAGGATAGGGATGCGCCCAGTACGGCTGCGGATAGTAGGCCGGCGAGGAACCGAACCAGACCCGTACCGAGCTGTGGGAATGCGCGGCGCGGTGGACATGGGGCCGGGGCGCGGGATGATGATCGTGCGCGCGATGCGAGGGGGCTGCTGCCGCAGAAGCAGGAGCGGCAGGAGCAGCAGCGGGGGCCGCCGCAGGCGCGGCT
>CAZZKA010000322.1:0-3694 GCA_964654745.1 uncultured Bordetella sp.
GGACCGAGGGGGACAACAGGCTTCCCACCCCTTCAGACCCCGCCGGAAGCGCGGAACTCAAGGTCCCCGCGGGCGCGTACGTTTCGCCGAGGGTCTGTCCCGCTATGCGCGTGCCACCCGGTCGTGCCACGGGGTCGGCAAAGGGCGGCGAAACCGAGTACTTGACCGATGACGGCCCCTGAGGCGAGTTGATCTCGAGCACCAGATCGAACCCAGCTATGCCCAGATCGAACAGGGTCGTCACCTTGACAACGGGCTTGCCGGATCGGCCAATATCGATTCTCGCGTAGGGCCAGATCCGCTCTCGACGGTTGTTCATCGTCGTCTCAACCGCCTCGGCGACCCGCACCCACGGACGTTCGTCCGCAGCGCCCCAACCTTCGAGAATGATTTCGGCTTCAAAGGGTTGGCCCCGGCGCGAGAGGATCTGCATCTCGCCGAGCCTGGCAGCGACTGCCGCCTCGGAGGCCAACAGCAACGCCGCAAACAGACCCAGAGCAATTCGCATGATGCCGTGCCTCCGCGTGGTCTGTTGCCGGATCAACCGTTAAGCGAGCACGATGCGAAGCATCCGCCGCAGCGGTTCGGCTGCGCCCCACAGCAACTGGTCACCGACAGTGAAGGCGCTCAGGTACTCCGGGCCCATTGCAAGCTTACGCAGGCGACCGACAGGGATCGCCAGGGTACCGGTCGCCGCATTGGGCGACAGGTCGCGAATACTCGCCTCCCGGGTATTGGGAACCAACCGCACCCATTCGTTGCCCGAGGCCACTATCGCCTCGATGTCAGCGAGCGGAACATCTCGCCTGAGCTTGATAGTGAGCGCCTGGCTGTGGCAGCGCATGGCGCCGATCCTCACGCAGAGGCTCTCAACCGGTATATGCCCGGGCCCGCTCGCGGGCAGACCGAGGATCTTGTTCATCTCGGCATCGCCCTTCCACTCTTCGCGCGACATACCGTTACCGAGGTCCTTGTCAATCCAGGGGATCAGATTGCCGGCAAGGGGGGCGCCGAAATGCTCGGTCGGAAATGCGCCAGAGCGCATGGTCTGCGACACCCGTTGATCGATCTCCAGAATTGCAGAGGCGGGCTCGGCCAGCAGACCCGCAACCGAGGCGTGAAGCGCACCCATCTGCGACAGGAGTTCTCGCATATTTTGGGCACCGGCTCCGGACGCGGCCTGATAGGTCATCGCGCTCACCCACTCGATGAGGTTCTCGCGAATAAGTCCGTTGAGTCCCATCATCATGAGGCTCACCGTGCAGTTGCCGCCGATGTAATCCCGCACCCCACGGGCGAGAGCGTCCTTGATGACGTGAAGATTGAGCGGATCCAAGATGATGACGGCGTCGTCCTTCATCCGCAGCGCGGAAGCCGCGTCAATCCAGAAACCTTTCCAGCCTGTTGCCCGAAGTTGCGGGTAAATCTCGTTGGTCCAATCGCCCCCCTGGCACGTGACGATGGCGTCCATCTTGGCGAGCGAGGCTACCGACATCGCATCCTGAAGTCGTCCCGCTCCGATTGGGGCTTCCCCACCCGTGCTCGAGGTGCTGAAGAAAACCGGCTCCATCAGGGCGAAGTCGTTTTCCTCGCGCATCCGCTGCATCAGCACCGAGCCGACCATACCGCGCCAGCCCACCATACCGACCTTCATCGCCATCGCCCGATCCCCCGCCCCGCACCGATTGTCATGCCCCGCCCGCGCACCATTCACATGGCCGCAAGCACTGCATCGCCCATTTCCCGCGTGCCCACCGTGCGCTTCCCCGCCTCGGCAATGTCAGCAGTTCGAAACCCCTGCGCGAGCACCTTGCGCACCGCACCCTCAATTCGCTGCGCAACCGCCTCCTGGTTGAGCGAATGCCTGAAAAGCATGGCGAGGGACAGTATGGTCGCAAGCGGGTTGGCTACGCCTTTGCCGGCGATATCCGGCGCCGATCCGTGGATCGGCTCGTAGAGTCCAAAGCTTTTTGCATTGAGCGAAGCGGACGGCAGCATGCCGATCGACCCCGTCAGCATCGATGCCTCATCCGACAGAATGTCACCAAACATGTTGCCAGTGACGATGACATCGAACTGTTTTGGGTTGCGGACGAGTTGCATCGCAGCGTTATCAACGTACATGTGAGTCAGTTCGATATCGCTGTTGGTGGCGTGCAGTTCCGTTACAACGTCCCGCCACAACTGAGTCGTCTCAAGGACATTCGCCTTGTCGACCGAGCAGACGCGGCGCTTACGCTTGCGCGCGGCCTCAAAGGCGAGCAGCGTGATTCGCCTGATTTCGCTCTCGGCATAGCGCATAGTGTCGAATCCCTCGCGCTCGCCTTTTTCGTTGGTGCGGATGCCCCTAGGCTGACCGAAGTAAATATCGCCGGTGAGCTCCCGAAGGATCAGGATATCCAATCCCGCCACCACATCGGCGCGCAGCGTCGAGGCATGTGCAAGCTCGGGGAACACCGTCGCTGGCCGGAGATTGGCAAAGAGATCGAAATGTTTTCTCAACCGGAGCAGGCCCTGCTCCGGTCGCTTGGGCCTCGGCAGGCTGTCGTATTTCGGTCCCCCCACTGCACCAAACAGGATCGCATCGGACTGCTCGCAGAGTTTTAACGTTGCCTCGGGCAGCGGATCCCCCGCTGCATCAAAGGCCGTCCCGCCCACAGGCGCGTGCTCGGTTTCGATGGGCATCCCGTCCTTGACCAGTCGCGCGATGACGCGCTCCGCCTCACCGGTGATCTCGGGCCCGATTCCGTCACCAGCCAGCACAGCAATCTTCATCTCATGTCTCTCCATCTGCCCGCGGCCATCGCAGACCTGTTAAATGCAGCGCGAGGGCAGGCAGTCTTTTGGAAGTTACGGGTCGACGCGCGCGGCAACTCCGCATCGGCTCAGCTGGCAAGCATGTGGCCCAGCCAGGGCTGCTCTGCCAACCGTTTTGCTTCAAATTCGCGGATCCGGTCCGCGTGCCGGAGCGTGAGCCCGATTTCATCGAGGCCGTTCACCAGGC
This sequence comes from uncultured Bordetella sp., assembly GCA_964654745.1. Classification (GTDB taxonomy): domain Bacteria; phylum Pseudomonadota; class Gammaproteobacteria; order Burkholderiales; family Burkholderiaceae_E; genus SYIM01. The sequence goes on from CAZZKA010000322.1 coordinate 3,005, forward strand.
AGTATTTGCGGAATTCGTCGACCTCAAATTGAAAACTGCGCGAACCATCCGTTGTCGTGAGCCGCTGCTGCGGCAAATCGACGATCAGTTCGAAACCGACGAACGCATTGACCTGATGGAAGAGCCAATCGATATCCGACTCGGACAGGCGTACCGGCAGCACGCCGTTTTTGAAGCAGTTGTTATAAAAAATATCCGCGAAAGAGGGCGCGACGATCACGCGAAAACCGTAATCCTCCAACGCCCAGGGAGCATGTTCCCGCGACGAGCCGCAGCCAAAATTCTTGCGGGCGAGGAGCATCGAGGCGCCTTTGAATCGCGGCTGGTTGAGCGCGAAATCGGGGTTAAGCGGCCGTTTGCTGCAATCCATGCCGGGTTCACCCCGGTCGAGATATCGCCACTCGTCGAACAGGTTGGGCCCAAAGCCCGAGCGCTTGATCGACTTCAGAAACTGCTTGGGGATGATCGCGTCGGTATCGACGTTGGCGCGATCAAGGGCGGCAACCAGGCCGCGATGCACGGTAAGACTTTTCATGGTTGACGCTCCCTTCAGCCCAGTCGGCGCACATCGACGAAGTGACCTGCGACCGCCGCGGCTGCCGCCATCGCCGGGCTGACCAGGTGCGTGCGGCCACCCGCGCCCTGCCTGCCCTCAAAGTTTCGGTTGGAGGTCGAGGCGCACCGTTCGCC
>CAZZKA010000323.1:0-3692 GCA_964654745.1 uncultured Bordetella sp.
CGAGGCGGTGGCCTCGACCGGCGGCCAGATCATGCCGCCGGTGATGGGCGCCGCTGCCTTTCTCATGGCCGAAAACCTGCAGATGCGCTACGTCGAGATCGCGCTCGCCGCGTTGATCCCGTCGCTGCTGTTCTATGTTTCGATATTCGTCCAGGTTGATCTGGAGGCTGCGCGCCGCCGGATCGGCGGCATTGACCCATCGCAGTTGCCGATCGCTGGCCGTGTGATGCGCGGTGGCTGGTTCTTTCTGATCCCCTTCGTTACGCTCTTTGGCCTCATGGCGGCGACCGATGTTCAGGCCGAGCCGTCGGTGCTGCTCGGCGTCGCCGCACTGTTGCCTTTTGCGTTTCTAGTCGGTTACGGCGGCAAGCGCCTGACCCTGCGTGGGTTCGTCGATGCGCTGATCGCGACCGGCCGCGATGCGGTCGACATCGTCGTGATCTGCGCGGTGGCCGGTGCGGTGATAGGGCTGCTCAACATCACCGGTCTCAGCCTCAGTCTGTCGCTCGGCCTGGCACGGTTGGGCGAGGGCAATGTCGCGCTCCTGCTCATCGCTGTGGCCGTGATGTGTCTGGTGCTAGGCATGGGGCTGCCGACCACGGGCGTTTATCTCCTGGTGGCGGTGATTGCTGCACCCTCGCTGATTCAACTCGGCATTCAGCCGCTCGCCGCGCACATGTTCGTCTTTTTCTTTGGCTGTCTGTCGATGATCACACCGCCCGTTGCGATGGCCGCCTTTGCGGCCGCTCACATTGCGCAGACCAACCCGGTGCAGGTGGCAATGACCGCCTGTCGGCTGGGATGGCCAGCCTTTGCGGTTCCGTTTGTGTTTGTGTTCAGTCCCGGGTTGCTGATGGGGGGTGGCCCCGTGATCGCCACCGTATCGCTCTTTACCGCTGCGGCGGGCGTCTGGATGGGGTCGGCAGCCTTTGCGGGACACCTGGCCAGACCGCTATCTCTGCTCGAGCGGGTCATCGCAGTACTTTCTGCCGGGATGCTGCTCTATCCATTCGATGCTGACCCGCAGGGCTGGGCGCTCAAAGCCGCTGGCGCCTTCCTGTGCGGTCTTCTCGCGTTCACGCAGTTTCGAGGGCGACCCGTCCCCGCGTGAGCAAGGTGCGGCGCTGGCTCAGCTGCCGCTCAGGACCGCAGCGATTGAATCGGCAACGTAGTCGATGTTGCGCGAATTGAGCGCCGCCAGACAGATACGGCCCGTACCGATCGCGTAGACCCCATAACGTTCGCGTAGCGCATCGACCTGTTCGCGCTTCAGGCCCGAGTAGGAAAACATGCCACGCTGCTGGATCACGAAATCGAAGTTTTGTCGGACGCCGCGCGCCTTGAGTCGTTCGACCAGCCCCGTGCGCATGGAGCGGATGCGTTCGCGCATGTCGCCGAGTTCGCGTTCCCATACCGCTCTGAGCTCGGGTGTCGACAGTACCGCGGCGACCACCGCCGCACCGTGAGTCGGCGGGCTGGAGTAGTTGGTCCGGATGGTTCGTTTGATCTGACTCACGACTCGGTTTGTCTCGTCGCGGTCGGACGTCACCACGGTCAGGGCACCGACCCGCTCGCCGTAGAGCGAGAAGGACTTGGAGAACGAACTTGAAATCAGGAAGTTGAGTCCCGAGGCTGCGAAAAGATCAAGCGCCAGGGCGTCCTCGGCAATGCCCGCGCCAAAGCCCTGATAGGCCATGTCCAGAAAGGCCACCAGTCCGCCATCGCGGACGGCGGCAACCACCTCGCGCCACTGAGCGGCTGACAGATCGACGCCGGTCGGGTTGTGGCAGCAAGCGTGCAGCACAACGATCGCGCCGCGAGGCATCGCCTGGAGGGACGCTTTCATGGCCGGAAAGTCGACGCCGTGATGGGCGGCGTCGTAATACGGGTAGGCATTGACCTTGAAACCGGCTGCCTCGAACAGCGCGCGATGGTTTTCCCAACTCGGGTCGCTGATCCAAACCTCGGAGGAGGGCAACAGGCGGCGCAGGAAGTCGGCTCCGACCTTGAGTCCGCCCGTTCCGCCCAAGGCCTCGAAGGTCGCTGCGCGACCCGCCTTGACCAGATCGGAGTCTCCGCCGAACAGAAGGCCCAGGACCGCCTGGTTATAGGCGGCAAAGCCCTCGATGGGCAGGTAGCCGCGTGCTGGCTGTGACTCCAGTCGAAGTTTCTCAGCCTGACGCACCGCCTCAAGAAGCGGCACTTTGCCGTTGTCATCGCAATAGACGCCGACGCCAAGATTGACCTTGGACGGGCGCGTATCCGCTACGAAGGCCTCGGTCAGCCCGAGGATGGGATCGCGCGGGGCCATTTCGACGGAAGAAAACAGGGAAGAGGGAGTGCTCATTTTTCAGGTCATTGAAAAATAAAGGAATTTTTACAAATATCCCCGGCGGTTTGCACAACTTTTGTGCATAACTCTAGCTTTTTAAAGGGTGGAGAGCGATAATTGCGGATTGCCTTCAAGGCGATTGTCGATGGGTCATTGGCGATCCTCCGGGGGTTTGCCCGGGGAGCCTCTCGGTCCGGTTGGGTGTCGATGCTGCACCGCCGCAGAGGAAGGGGCCCTGGGTCTCAGACCCTGGAACGGTTCGAGGGTTGGGTGTTGGGCGGAGGCGTGTCGATGATCGCAAGGCGAGGAAGTCTTCGGCGCAGTCGTCGGACGGGGTTTGAGGGAAGTTTCGAACGGTGTTTTTAGGTCGAATTTTTAGGACAAGAGTTTAAGGCGGGTTTTTAGGTCGGGTTTTTGGTCGCTTACGTGGCTACTTCTCTGGCTGTTTCTGCTGGCTGTTTCTGAATCTTTCGGCAGTCTAGCACGCAGAACTTTGGTGAATTTGACAGTGGATTTGGTGCACGACAGTTCGGCGCTTCTGAGCTTTCCGGACAGCCCCTTCAGGCTGGCCCGACCGTTCTCGCCCGCGGGGGATCAGCCGGCGGCGATCGACGCGCTCGAGCAGGGCGTTCGCGACGGCCTCAGCTTTCAGACGCTGCTGGGTGTCACGGGTTCGGGCAAGACCTTTACGATGGCCAATGTGATCGCCCGGTTGGGGCGACCGGCGCTCGTGCTCGCGCCGAATAAGACACTCGCGGCGCAGCTTTACGCCGAGATGCGCGAGTTCTTTCCCGAAAATGCGGTCGAGTATTTCGTGTCGTATTACGACTACTACCAGCCTGAGGCCTATGTGCCGCAGAGAGACCTGTTTATCGAGAAAGATTCGTCGATCAATGACCATATCGAGCAGATGCGTCTGTCGGCGACCAAATCCCTGCTTGAGCGCCGAGACACCATCATCGTCGCGACGGTCTCGTGCATCTACGGCATCGGCAACCCCGCTGACTATCACGATATGCGGCTGCTGCTCAGGGTGCGCGACAAGATCGGGCAACGCGAGTTGCTCAAGCGACTGGTGGCGATGCAGTACCGCCGCAATGAAACCGAGTTCGGCCGCGGTTGTTTCCGAGTGCGCGGCGACACCATCGATATTTTCCCTGCCGAGCACGCCGAGCTTGCGCTTAGGGTGGAACTGTTCGACGATGAGATTGAATCGCTGCAGCTCTTCGATCCGCTGACCGGCAAGGTGCGGCAAAAAATCCCGCGGTTTGTGGTCTACGCGTCTTCGCACTACGTGACGCCAAGGGCCACCATCCTGCGCGCACTCGAAACGATCAAGGCTGAGCTGTCGGAGAGGCTC
>CAZZKA010000324.1:0-3680 GCA_964654745.1 uncultured Bordetella sp.
GCTCCCCGGCCGGGTGAACCCCGCAGCTTGACACAGCCGGTGCCGCACGCGTGTAATCGCCCCTCCGCCACGAACCGTCACCCGCCATCGACGGCCGCAGGCCGCTCAACCGGCGGCCATTCATCAGCGACCGGCCCACCGCCCCGACCGACAGCCACCTGCATCCACGATGATCAACAAGATCGTTGCCAATTCCACCGACGCGCTTGCCGGCGTACGCGACGGGTCGACCGTCATGATTTCTGGCTTCGGCGGTTCGGGCATGCCCTCGCGGCTTATCGATGCGCTGATCGACCAGGGCGCGCGCGATCTCACCATCGTCAACAACAATGCCGGTAACGGCGAGACCGGACTGGCGGCACTGCTTAAGGCCGGACGGGTACGGAAAATCATCTGTTCGTTTCCGCGCCAGGCCGACTCCTGGGTCTTCGACGGGCTGTACCGGGCGGGCAAAATCGAACTCGAGCTTGTTCCTCAGGGCAACCTCGCCGAGCGAATCCGGGCGGCCGGCGCGGGGATCGCGGGCTTTTTCACCCCCACCGGGTACGGCACCGAACTGGCCAAAGGCAAGGAGACTCGCATCATCGATGGCCGCGGACATGTACTCGAGACGCCCATCCGCGCCGAACTCGCGCTTATCAAAGCACTGCGCGGCGACCGCTGGGGCAACCTCGTCTACCGCAAAGCCGCGCGCAATTTCAGCCCCATCATGGCCATGGCGGCGCGCTGTACCGTCGCGCAAGTCGACGAAGTGGTCGAGCTGGGATCGCTAGATCCGGAAACCGTCGTCACCCCCGGCATCTTTGTCACCCGTGTGCTTGCGGTGGGCAACACGGTGCAGCGAGGCCCGCAGCCGGCTGCGCGCGCCGGCAGCTGAATGCCGGGCTCATCCGCTGCGATTCAAGGGACCCACGATCATGAGCCGCCTCTCAAGAGACCAGATCGCCGCACGCGTTGCCCGCGACATCCCCGAAGGCGCCTATGTCAATCTCGGTATCGGGCTTCCGACGCTTGTCGCCAACCACCTGCCGGCTGACCGCGAGATCTTCCTCCACAGCGAAAACGGCATCCTGGGGATGGGGCCGGCACCGGCCGAAGGCGACGAAGACTGGGATCTGATCAATGCCGGTAAGCAGCCTGTGACGCTCAAAACGGGCGGCGCGTTCTTTCACCACGCCGATTCCTTCGCGATGATGCGAGGAGGCCATCTGGACATCTGCGTGCTGGGCGCCTTCCAGGTCTCGGCTTCGGGTGATCTTGCCAACTGGCACACCGGCGGTGATGCGATTCCGGCGGTGGGCGGCGCCATGGACCTTGCCGCCGGCGCGAAGAGCGTCTTCATCATGATGGAGCATCAGACCAAGACCGGTGAGAGCAAAATCGTCGAGCGCTGCACCTACCCGCTGACCGGCGTAGGCTGCGTGACCCGGATCTACACCGATATCGCGGTCATCGATGTGACCCGCAAGGGTCTGGTCGCAACCGAATGGGTGCCTTCGATCAGTTTCGAAGAGCTCTGCTCGCGCACGGGCGCGCCGCTCGCGCGCCCCTAGCCTGGCACCCGCCCCTTCCCTGCAACAAAGCGCCTCAGCCAATCAATTTCAGGATCTCACATGACACCCGTTTTCATTTGCGATGGCGTTCGCACCCCGATCGGTCGCTACGGCGGCGTACTTTCCTCGGTCCGGGCCGATGACCTCGGAGCGCTACCGCTCAAGGCTCTCCTCGCGCGCAACCCCTCACTCGACCCCTCGGCCATCGAGGAGATCATTTTCGGCTGCGCCAACCAGGCAGGCGAAGACAACCGAAACGTCGCGCGCATGTCCGGCATCCTGGCTGGTCTGCCCGAGACCGTTCCGGGATCCACGGTCAACCGGCTGTGCGGCTCGGGCATGGATGCGGTGGGCTCGCTCGCACGCGCAATCGCCTGCGGCGATATCGAGCTCGGGCTGGCCGGCGGTGTCGAAAGCATGTCAAGAGCGCCGTTCGTCATGCCCAAGGCGCAAAGTGCTTTTTCCCGCGACAACGCAGTCTACGACACCACCATCGGGTGGCGCTTCGTCAATCCACGCACCAAAGCGTTGGTCGGCACCGACTCGATGCCTGAAACCGCCGAAAACGTAGCCACCGACTTCGGCATTTCCCGCGCGGACCAGGACGCGATGGCCTTACGCAGCCAGCTGCGTGCGCTCGATGCGCAGAAGCGCGGGATCTTCGCCGAGGAGATCATCGCGGTCACGCTGCCCGGCAAGAAGGGCGAGTCCCTCGTGATCGACCGAGACGAGCATCCCCGCGAGACTTCGCTGGAGGCGCTTGCCAAGTTAAAGCCGATCGTGCGTCCCGACGGAACGGTAACCGCGGGCAACGCTTCGGGCGTCAACGACGGCGCTGCGGCGCTGATCCTCGCGAGCGAGGCAGCGGCCAAGCGTCACGGGCTCACGCCGCTCGCTCGCGTTGTTGCCATGGCCACGGCGGGGCTCGCCCCCCGCATCATGGGCATGGGTCCTGTGCCCGCAACCCAAAAACTGCTCGCGCGCACGGGACTTTCGATCGGGCAGATCGATGTGATCGAGCTCAACGAGGCTTTTGCAGCACAAGGACTCGCGGTGCTCCGCGGTCTGGGGGTCGCCGACGACGCCGCGCACGTCAATCCCAACGGTGGCGCCATCGCACTCGGCCATCCGCTGGGCATGTCGGGTGCACGACTCGTCCTCACCGCAACGCGCCAGCTTGCGCGCACGGGCGGAAAACGCGCAATCACCACCATGTGCATCGGTGTCGGCCAGGGGATCGCGCTCCTGATCGAGCGTGTCTGAGCCAGTTCAATCAGAGTGATTCTTCAACACCGGGCCAGCCCGCCCAAATTTCACGGAGACCCCGCCATGACCGATCAGAGCATCATCGCTGAAATTGAATCGCTCGAAGCCCGTCGGCGCAAAGCGCTCGTCGATCAGGACCTTGCCGCGATCGGCGCCATGATGGACGACTCGCTGCTCTACGTGCACTCCTCGGCGGTCGCCGAAGACAAAGCGCTCTATCTAAAAAAGCTCACTGACGGTCATTACCTCTACAGCGACCTCAAGTCGATCCGTCGCGACTATCGCGTCCTGGGCGATGTAGTGCTCGCCAACGGCGATCTGCAGATCACCGCGCGCGTGGGCGGGACTGACAAGATCATCATGAGTCGTTATCTTCAGGCCTGGGTGCGGCGCCCGGGTGGCTGGAAAATGGTGTCGTGGCAGTCGACACCGATCCCGCAGAGCTGAAACTCCGGTAAAGGGGTGGGCAGATCGCGCGATGGTCGGGTTCAAGAGTCTTGTCGCCCGCTACCGCATGGATATCTGAAATCTTCATTTTCGTGCAAACACCATGATTGATGACAAAGCCCTGGGTCTACTTTTCAACGATGCGCGTACGGCCAATGGGTGGCTGGCGGGCGAGGTCAGCGACGCGCAGCTTCGTCGCATATTTGATCTTATGAAAATGGGGCCGACCGCTGCCAACAGCCAGCCCGCGCGATTTCTCTTTCTTCGAAGCGCGGCGGCCAAGGAGCGGCTACGCCCGGCGCTCTCGCCAACCAACATCGACAAGACCATGAGCGCGCCCGCTGTCGCCCTCATCGCCTACGACACCCTGTTCCACGAACATCTGCCTAAGATATTTCCGCACAATCCGGCGGC
>CAZZKA010000325.1:0-3680 GCA_964654745.1 uncultured Bordetella sp.
GAACTGTAGCCGTCTATCAGGCAGCCGACATCGAACTTGAGCACATCGCCCTCGGAAAGTATGCCGCCCCCGGCCCAGGGGAGCGGGCCGACCGTGATGTACTCCCATAAGCCGCTCATCTTCGCGTTCAGGCGGGCGGCTTCGGCCTGCGCCCCCGCGCGCCATGCCGCTGCGATGCCGTCGCGGTGGATGCCCGGGCGGACCGCTGCGATCGCCTCGTGCATCCCCGCCTCAGCAAGGTTCGCCGCCAGCGTCAGACGCTCGATTTCCGCCGATGACTTGAAAGTTTTGATCAAGGCAATCGCTTCGCTCGCATCCGCCCAATTGGGCCCGCGCACGCAACGGCGCAGATGCGCAAAATCCGCGACTGGCCAGAAGTCCAGGTCCAGGCCGATCCGGGCTCTGGCCAGCCCTTTGGCGCGTAGCATCCCTCCAAGCGCCGCGAAGGCTTTGGTTGCATCGTAAGCGGCTGGCCGCTCGAAGCCTGGACGCCGTCCTGCCGCCTCGTGCGCGCGATTGACCAACTCCGCAGCGTTATCGGGGCCTTTTTGCCAGCGGCGGATGTCTGCCGTCTCCACCCAGTCAGAATGCGTCACAACCTGCCCGTCGCCGAGCGCAGCGCGCGTGGGCGCAGCGAATAACTCGGTACAGACCGCGCCAACGGCTGAGCCCGGGTCGGCGGGCACGATGGCAAGGGCCGCGCCGGCCCGCCTGAAAAACGCCGCTACGCCTGGTGGCGCGCCGGTTGCCCAGCGAAAGCTCTCGGGCTTGGCGAGCAGGAGCGCATCCAGGCCGCGCTCGCCCATGATCCGGGCGGCGCGAGCGCGGTTGATGTCAGCGCTCAAGCCCGGCCTGCCGCAAGTGCCTGGAGGTGATCACGGTTGCAGGTAAAGATCGGCGAAGCTGCCGCGGGCCCCCTCGGCGCTCACCGAGTAATTGCGGACCTTTTTCGCAGCGATCGTGATGTTGGGGTTGGCGCCAAATTCGATGGATGGAATGTCGGCGGCTACCACGCGTTGCAGATCAATGAACAACTGGCGGCGCTTGGTCTCGTCTGGCTCGACGGCGGCGGCCTCGAGCAAGCGGTCAGCCTCCGGATTGGCGTAGTGCGGCGCATTGCTGAAGGGCAGGCCGATCTTGAAGTTCTTGGACCAGAACACGCGCTGTACCCCAACCGTCGGATCAAAAAGGTTGAGCAGGCTCTCGGCGGTCATGTCGAAGGCCCGCTCCGTGTATACCTTTCGGGTGTAGGTGGCAAAATCGTAGGCCTCGATCTCCGCATCAACGCCGACCCGGGCGAGCGACTGACGGATGAAGTCCGCAGTGCGGCGCTCGAGGAACGGGTTGTAGAGAAGTCTCAGTTTGAAACGGATGCCGTTCGCGCCGCGCTTGAGCCCCGCCGCATCGAGCGCGGCCTCGGCCGCCTTGGGGTCGAATGGCTGGTGCCGGATCGAGGTGTCGTGGTAGCGCGTCATCGCCTGGCCGATGATGGAGCCGGTGATTTTTCCGTAGCCAAACCAGACCACGTTGTTGTAAGCGTTGACATCGATCGCCTGCGCGATGGCTTTCCGGACCGCGAGGTCGCGGACGATTGCGCTGTCAAGATTGAAGTAGACCTGCTGGTGATTGCCCCAATACGGCCACTGCGAGGCATCGACGGTCAGATTGGGGAGCTTGCTGAATCGGGCGACCTCGGAGAGCGGTATCACGGCGTTGCCGAGATCGATTTCTCCGGACTCGAGGGCAGCAGCGCGCGCCGCCGGATCGGGAATGAAGCGGACCACAATCCGGTCAAGATAGGGTTTGGGTTTATCCCAATAGTCGGGGTTGCGCTCAAGTACGACGTGGCTGCCCTGCACCCATTCCTTGAATTTGAACGGGCCCGTGCCGACCGGTTCCCGGTTGTACCGGTTGGCCGCGATTTCCGTGCCTTCATAAAGGTGGCGGGGAACGATGGGAGACTCGGCCGAGGCAAGCGCGGTCAACATTGCAGGGGCGGGCCTCGACAGGACAATGATCGCCGTGTGCGGATCGGGCGTTCTGACCTCGGTTACCGTAGCGAAGGTGCCTCGCCCGCGCGGGTGGAACTGCTTGAGCGTGTTGATGGAAAACGCCACGTCGGCGGAGGTGAAGTCCTTGCCATCGTGCCATTTGACGCCGCGGCGCAGTTCGAAGCGGTACTGAAGACCGTCGCTGCTCACGCTCCAGGCCGTCGCAAGCAGGGGGCGCGGCCGCAGGTCCATGTCATAGGTGAGCAGCCCCTCGACGATTTTGGGCCCGATATCGGTATTGCCACCGGCCGAGGTGTTGATCGGGACCAGCGACGTGGGCATGGGATTGACCACCCAGTTGAGGGTGCCGCCCGGCCGCGGCTGCGCCTGAAGTGAACCCGCGACAAGGGTAATTCCCAACGCCAGACCCGCGCCCATGAGACGAGCGGACAATCGATAGCCGATACGCATCTGCGACTCCCTGGTTTATCTTGTTCGCCCAGTATAATTTTTTTGCGCCTGAAACGCTCCTGCGGCGCTGCCACTCATGCACAGCCCGACCGCGCTTCGCCTCATTGTCCGAACCCTGCTGCAGACCTTGCCGACCGTATTGGGCATCGTCCTGCTCACTTTTTTGCTTCTGCAGGCGGTGCCTGGCGATGCGGCGCAGGTTTTGGCCGCCGAGTCGGGTTCGGCAACCGACGAGATGATGGCCCAGTTGCGGACCCGGTTCGGGCTGGATGTGCCCGTGCTGCAGCAGTTCATCGCCTATCTGGATAACCTGTCCCGGCTGAGTCTGGGCGTTTCTCCGCGGTTCAATATGCCGGTATCGGAATTGATCGCCTCCAGGCTGGGCAACACGCTGCTTTTGATGGGTGCGGCCCTGAGTGTCTCCCTGGCAGTAGGGGTAGTCATGGGAACGGCGATGGGCGCGTTTGTCGGGCGCTGGCCAGACCGGGCTTTAGGACTGGTGGCGTTGGTCCTGTACAGCACGCCCGGTTTCTGGCTGGCGCTCATGGGGATTGTGCTGTTTTCAGTCAAGCTAGGGTGGCTTCCGTCCGGTGGCACCGCGACTATTGGGGCTGATCTGCGGGGGTGGGATCTGTTGGCGGATCGAGCGCGGTTCCTTGTGCTGCCAGCTCTGTCGATGGCGGCGTTCTACATCGCAATTTTCGCGCGACTGACCCGGGCCGCTTATCTGGAGGTGAGCAGGCTTGATTTCGTGCGCACTGCTCACGCCAAGGGATTGCACCCATGGACCGTGGCGACCCGCCATGTGCTGCGTAACGCGTTGATTCCGGTTACGACCGTCGCGGGTCTGCATCTGGGCGCGATGTTGGGCGGCGCGGTTGTGATCGAGTCGGTATTCGGTTGGCCAGGCCTCGGTCGGCTGGCATTCGAGTCTGTGATGGCGCGCGACCATGTCGTGCTGCTGGGCATCTTGCTGCTGAGTTCGTTGCTGGTGATTCTCGCCAATCTTCTGGTCGATCTTCTGCAGCTCGCAATCGATCCTCGGGTGCAGGTGCGATGACCAACGATCGGGCAGGCGGCGGCCGTCAGCGTGCCTCGGGCGTGGCCGGATCCGGTATCCGCGCGGCGCGCCTGAATCCCACCGCACGCGCTTTCCTTTGCGACCCGGCTGCCCTCGCGGGTGTTGGGATCCTTACGGCCATCACGGCGCTGCTGGCC
>CAZZKA010000326.1:0-3625 GCA_964654745.1 uncultured Bordetella sp.
CCGCGCCTCCCACCGCGCCTGAGCCGGCAGAGGTCGATGCGGGCACGCGGGCCGTGCCGTCGGGTTGGGCGCCTTCCTGCCCCACCTTGGCGCCCTCGCCGGGCAGTCCAGACAGCAGGGCACGGAAGTCCAACCCTGGGGCCGAGCCGGCAGAGGAGCCGGGTACCGGGGACCCCGTCAAACCGGCGGCGTGGTTCGCCGATGCACTGCCCGATGCAGCGGTTGACGCGGAGCCTGCCGCGCCGGCGACCGAGCCAGCAGGCGGGAGCACCTTGTAAAGTTCCGAGGCCAACCAGGTCATGCCGCCGACGTCGGGCCGTATTCCTGACCCCGCGGCTCGCCCCGGGGCTGCGTTATCGGCCCCTGACCCTGCTCCTGCCAGAGCCTGTGCCGCGACCGCGGGCGCCGCAGCGAGCTGCGAGGCAGCCGTCCAAGCGCCCGCCACCGCCGAGGTCGTCGTATCGCCGAGCAGCGCCTCGGCAGCCACCGCGAGTCTGGCTGTATCGGATCCCGCCGCCTCGCCGGCGCCCTCGCCGCTGCTGGTAAGACCGTTGATTAAAGAGGCGCCGGCCTTGGCGCCATCAGCGACCGTTACCTGGCCTGTCGCCACGCCTGCAAGAAGCGCCGCCACAGCGGCCGCAGCGTCGCCGACTGTGCCTTCTATCAGACGATCCTTGATAGCGGCCCCATCAATCAGCTGGCCCGGATCCTGCGCGCCCGCAGCGGGCCAGAGAATCGATGCAACCAAGGCGGCGTCGAGCCCCTGGCTGACCGCAAAGGCAAAAAGCGCATCCTCGCGCGGCAGATCGGTCCCGGCGGGCGTAAGCAGCTGCATGCCGGCACCGATTTCTCTGACCTGAAGCGCCGGCACGGGCAAGCCATTGCCGGTCCCGGGCGCGGTCCTTGCCTTGCCACCCTCGGCCAACGCCGCCGCAAACAGGCCGGCAAATGCGCGTCCCGCCGGGGTTCCGCGTACCTCGCCCGAGCCGTCGCCTGTTGTGCCGCCGGCCCGTGCCGTCAGAGGAGAATCCCCGCCTGGTGCGGTGGAGTCGACCACCGCTCCGGCCGTTTTGGAAGGAGAAGAAGAAAGTAGGTTGAGCATTGCCGTCCGCCTCGGTTGTGCGCCTTGTCGGGGCCCTTCAAGCAAAAAACGTGACAAGCCTCGCGGCAATCCGCTGCAGGTGTCGGAAAGTCTGTGGCACATGGCTTGCTTTAACCGACCCCAGTTGCGCCCCGGACCCCTAGCGGTTCCCGAACATCACCTGAAGAGACGGAATGGCATCGATCACCCTGTCGGATTTTCGACAAGCGCTCGCCCGCGTGGGCCCTACGGGGCTCGGCCTGCCAGCGCTGGTGCTGCTCATCGTCGCAATGCTGGTGGTCCCTCTACCGCCGCTGCTGCTCGATCTTTTCTTTACCTTCAATATCATCGTGTCGCTGGTCATCATCATGGTGGCGATCGGCACGTCCAAACCGCTCGAGTTTTCGGCCTTCCCCGGCATTCTGCTGATAGCGACCATGCTGCGTCTGGGCCTCAACGTCGCCTCGACCCGGGTGATTCTTGTGGACGGCCACAACGGCCACGACGCCGCCGGCAAGGTGATCGAATCTTTCGGCGAGTTCGTCATCGGCGGCAACTATGTCGTCGGCTTCATCATTTTTGTGATCCTGATGATCATCAACTTCGTGGTGGTCACCAAGGGCGCGGGCCGCGTGTCTGAAGTCATCGCACGGTTCACGCTTGATGCGATGCCCGGCAAACAGATGGCGATCGACGCCGACCTCAGCGCCGGCCTGATCGATCAGGCCACCGCTAAAAAGCGTCGGGAAGAAGTCGCGCAGGAAGCCGATTTCTTCGGCTCCATGGACGGTGCGTCGAAGTTTGTCCGCGGGGATGCGATAGCGGGTCTGCTGATCCTCATCATCAACATCGTTGGCGGCCTTGCAATCGGCGTCGCCCAGCACGATCTGCCCTTTGCCGAGGCCGCGCGCATCTACACGCTGCTCACGATCGGTGACGGTCTGGTTGCGCAGATCCCTGCCCTCTTCCTCTCGCTTGCGACCGCGATCATCGTAACGCGTGTCACGACCACCGAGACCATGGCCGACCAGGCCCGCAATCAACTTTCCAACCCGGGCGCTCTGATTATTTCGGGTGGCATCCTCGGCCTTATCGGCATCGTGCCCGGCATGCCGCACTTCATGTTTCTGCTGCTCGCCGCGTGCACCGCCGGGGCGGGCTTTGTGCTTGCCCGGCAGAGCCAGCCGGCGGGCGCCGAAGCCAAACCTGGTGCCGCACCCGGCGAATCGGGCACTGCCGGCGAGGCCGCTGGCGAATCCGGCAAGGCGGCCAACGGCGAACTGGGCTGGGAGGATGTCGAGCAGGTTGACCTGATTGGCATCGAAATCGGCTACGGCCTCATTCCTCTCGTCAACGCCGACTCCGGCGGCCAGCTCATGGCCCGGGTCAAGGGCGTGCGCAAGAAGCTCTCTGCAGAACTCGGATTTCTCGTCCAACCGGTTCGGATCCGCGACTCGCTGGGGCTCAAGCCCGACTCGTATCACATCGTCCTCAACGGCGTCGTTCGCGGCAAGGGGGAGATCAAGGTCGGCAAAGAACTGGCGATCAATCCTGGCCAGGTCCACGGTTCGCTCGAAGGCTCGCCGACCAAGGAGCCCGCGTTCGGACTGGATGCGGTCTGGATCGAACCCTCGCAGCGTGACTATGCACGCACGCTTGGTTACACCGTGGTCGACCCCAGCACGGCCATCGCAACGCATCTCAATACCTTGCTGCGCCAGAACGCGGCCGAGCTGCTGAGCCACGACGAGACTCAGCAACTGCTCGACAAACTCGCTGCCCGCTATCCCAAGCTCGTTGAAGATCTGGTGCCCGGCAAACTGGCCCTCGGCGTCCTCACCCGCGTGCTGCAGAACCTGCTCAACGAATCGGTTCCGATCCGCGACATGCGCACCATCATCGAAACGCTCACCGAGGCAGCCAGCCGCACCCAGGACCCCGACCAACTGACCGGATCCGTACGACCCAAGCTCGGCCGCATGATCCTGCAGAACCTGCTCGAGACTGAGGAAGTCCTGCAAGTCATGACACTCGACCCGTCGCTCGAGCAGCTCCTCCAGAATGTGCTGCAGCAAAGCGGTGGCGGCAACGTCATGCTCGACCCCGACCTTGCAGAGCGACTCTTCGCGGCACTCCGCGACAACGCCCGCCAGGTCGAACAGCAGGGTCACGCTGCGATCCTCGTGGTCTCGCCCCCCATCCGCTCGTGGCTTGCGCGTGCGGTACGCCACCGCATCACCGATCTCACCGTCCTGTCCTATTCGGAGATTCCCGAAGACCAGGCCGTCCGTGTCATGACAACCGTCGAAGTTCAGCCCAAGAAGTGATCAGGAGATTTAAATGAGACTCGAGAGAGTGATTGCGAAGGACTCTCGCCGCGCAACCGAACAGGTGATTGCCACCTACGGCCCCGATGCGCTGATCATTTCCAATCAGCGGGTCAACGGCATGACCGAAATCGTTGTCGCCATCGAAACCGAAAACAGCGGCAAGGATGCGGCTACAGACACGCCGACGGCGGCACCCGCAATCGCGACGCGCAAC
>CAZZKA010000327.1:0-3620 GCA_964654745.1 uncultured Bordetella sp.
CCCCGCTGTATCGCCCGCTGAACGGTGTCCTTGGGGATGTTGGCTTCTGAGGCCTTGTCCATGGCGAGGCGCAGTCTCGGATTGGCGGTCGCATCGCTGCCGCCGAGCCGCGCCGAAACCGTGATTTCCTTGATCAGGCGCGTAAAAAGCTTGCCCCGCTTGGCGTCCTGACGCCCTTTGCGGTGCTGAATGTTCGCCCACTTGGAATGCCCGGCCATCGACTGTCTCTGCTCGCCCTGTAAATAAACTGAAAAAAAAGAAGAAACCGGAAGGAAGTGCAGTTGTCGTGACAATCGACATTGTGGTCGAATGTCCGACCCGAAATCTTATCACCCGGTGATGGCGCACCGCGCTGCGGCCCCGACCCGGATCCTTTCAAAGGAGCCTTCCATGGCACATGCCATTCGCATAGAGTCCGCCGGCCCTGCCGAGAACATGAAGCTTGTCGAGGTCAATCTGCCACCCCCGGGCAAGGGTGAGGCACAGCTTGAGCAGCATGCGATCGGGATCAATTTTCTTGATGTTTATCTTCGCAGCGGCCTCTATCCCCAGCCGATGCCGGCCGGGGTCGGACAGGAGGGGGCGGGCGTGGTCACCGCGGTCGGCGAGGGGGTCACCCATGTCAAGCCCGGCGACCGGGTAGCGTACTGCGGCGGCCCGTCAGGTGCGTATGCCACGGCCCGGAACATGCCGGCGCACAATCTGGTCAAGCTGCCCAAGACGATCAGCTTTGAGACGGGCGCGGCGATGATGCTCAAAGGTATGACCACCCAGTACCTGTTTCGCCGCACTTATCGTTTGCAAAAGGGGCAGACCATCCTGTTTCATGCGGCGGCGGGTGGCGTAGGTCTGATCGCGATGCAATGGGCCAAGGCCCTCGGCGTTACGGTGATCGGAACCGTTGGCTCCAAGGACAAGGCCGATCTCGCGCGCAGCTTCGGCTGTGACCATACCATCCTGTACCGCGACGAGGATATCGTCGAGCGCGTCCGCCACATCACCAAGGGCGCGATGGTGCCGGTGGTCTATGACTCAGTCGGCAAAGATACGTTTCAGGCATCGATCAACAGCCTGCAGCCCTTCGGCCTCATGGTGAGCTTTGGCAACGCCTCTGGTCCCGTACCTCCGCTTGCGCTAACCGCGCTCAAGGGCTCGCTTTACATCACACGGCCGTCACTGATGGCCCACATGGTCAGCCGGGCCAACGTTGAGGCGATGGCGGCCGATCTCTTCAAGATGGTCGCGAGCGGCAAGGTGCGGATCCCTATCGATCAGCGCTATCGTCTTGCCGATGCGGTCCAGGCGCACAAGGATCTGGAGGCGCGCAAAACCACCGGCTGCACTATTCTCCTGCCCTGACCCGTCGGCGCGACTTTTTCGCGGCCATGGCGGAATCTGCGCCTGCATCGGGTCCGCAATCCGTCGACGGGCGCCGCTTCGGCGGCGTGGCCCGGCTATACGGCGAGGCTGCGCTTGCCCGCCTGGCCGATTCGCATGCCTGCGTGATCGGGTTGGGAGGCGTCGGGTCCTGGGCAGCCGAGGCGCTTGCACGAAGCGGAATTGGCCGTCTCACGCTGATCGATCTGGATCATATTGCCGAGTCCAACATCAATCGACAGATCCATGCGACGGATGCGACCTTGGGTGCCGCCAAGGTTGCTGCGATGCAGGAGCGGATAGCCGGTATCGCTCCCCGCTGCGCTGTGCAGGCGATCGAAGCCTTCATCAGCGCTGACAATGTGAGCGATCTGGTACCCGATGACGCCTGGTTGATCGACGCGATCGATCAGCCGCGGGCCAAGGCGGCTTTGATCGCGCTTGCCGCCGGTCGCCATCAGCCGCTCATCGTCTCAGGAGCCGCCGGCGCCCGGGTCGATCCGCTTGCCTTGCGACGGGTCGATGTCGCGCTCTCCCGCGGAGACGCCCTGCTTGCCTCGGTGAGGTCGAGACTGCGCCGCGACTACGGGTTTCCGCGTCAGGCGGGCGAGCCCTTCGGGGTGATCGCGGTGAGTTCGGCTGAGTCCCCTGTGACCGGGGCGGGCGGCTCGCATGCTGAGGCCGGGGCGCCGCTTGCGTGCTCCGGGTATGGATCATCGGTGGCCACGACCGCGACGATGGGCCTGGCGGCGGCTGCCTGGATCATTGACGGGATTGCGCGTCCAACCAGCTCACGATCCCGTCGGCGTTGAGCGGCAGATCGAGCGACAGCAGTCCCGTGATTTCGGGCTCGTCGAGCGTTACGCCGTGCAACCGCAGCTCGTCGATGAGCAGGCGCTCGAGATCTGCGCGAATTAGCTTTGTCCGGTCTGTGCCGGCCTTGGAGTGGGCAAGCCCGATCGCGGCATAGCGCCGGGTTAGCCGTACCAGCGTACCCGCGAGTCGCGGCACGTCGCGGCAGATCGAGTAGTGGGTGAGCAGCACCGCAGGCGGAGCGAGTGCGGCAAGGCGTTCGATGCTCGCAATGAGCGTTTCGGGGTCGAATTGAACCGGTGTCGAAGACGGGAATGCAAAGGCTCTCCCATCGACATCGAACTCGCGATACGAAATGCCGAACGTATCCCCGGTAAAAAGCCAGCCGGTTGTTTCGTCCCGGATCGTGATGTGATGACGCGCATGACCCGGCGTATCGAGGCATTGCAACTCGCGCCCGGCCAGTCGGATGACTTCACCGTCCGCGGCTTCGATCACGCGATCGGCGGGAACCGGTTCGATGGATCCGTACATCCGCTCTGCCTCCTCGCGCCCGTAGACCTCGCAGGTCGCCTGCCAAAGTTTCGTTGGATCGACCATGTGCCGGGCGCCGCGGGGATGAACCACGAGCCGCGCAGCGGGCAGCGCTGCCATCAACGCGCCCGCGCCGCCCGCATGGTCCAGGTGCACATGGGTGAGGATCACATATTCGACACCATCCGGCTCAACCCCCAGGTCGGTAAGCGCCTGCATCACCCTCGGTAGCGAATGCCGAGTGCCGGTATCGATCAGCGCGACACGTCCCGCTTCGATAATCAGGTGAATGGCATCGAAGGACGCGCGGACATACCCCGAGTCGAGAACAAAGATGCCCTGGCCCAGAGGCTTCAAGGCTTGGCCGAGACGCATCGCAGGATTCCTAAAGACAGTAGGGTGTCGATTCTGGCATGGCTGCGCTAGACTCGGCTCGCAGCACGGATTCGCTCCTTTCCTGCCCCGTCTCCTGGAGTCACGCCGATGAACCTCTCGGATATTCAAGCCTTTGTAAATGCGCGTTGGGATGACGATATCCTCGAGCGACTGATTGACTATGTGCGGATTCCGGCGAAGTCGCCTGCCTTCGATGCGAGCTGGGCTGCGCACGGCTACCTCGCGGCGGTCGTGCAGTCTGCTCGAGACTGGTGCGAGGCGCAGGGGGTTGCCGGGCTCAAGCTCGAGATTGTTGCGATCGAGGGGCGGACCCCGTGTCTGCTGTTCGATGTGCCAGCCACGCAGGGACTCGGGCAGGACCGGACCGTCATGTTTTACGGGCATCTGGACAAGCAGCCCGAGATGACGGGGTGGCGCGACGGCTTTGGCCCGTGGACGCCGGTGATCGAGGACGGTCGCCTGTACGGTCGGGGCAGCGCCGATGACGGCTATGCCGTGTT